>NZ_CP011504.1:2400000-2700000 GCF_001028665.1 Burkholderia pyrrocinia | reverse complement strand
TTTCCGATCGCCGCATGCCGGCCGCGCGTGAAGCCGCTTGCGTCGACAATCCGCCGCTGACGTTGTACGGCGCGTTTCGCCAGGGCGTCACCGATCACGGCGCGCGGCGCGCGAATCCGTATCGCGCCGGCAGCCGTTTCTGGGCACTGTGGGAAGAAGGTCGTATCGAAGCTGAAACATCGGGCCGCTGAGCCGGCCGTACGCGCCGGCCCCGTCGCGACAAGGGATCGGCGCGAAACCGGATGCACGAATGCGGCCGGCCCGCGCGCCGGCATGCGTTCATCGATGCAACATCGCGCGCGGTCTCGCGAGTCGTCGGCGAGTCGGCGAGTCGGCGAGTCGGCGAGTCGGCGAGTCGGCGAGTCGGCGTATCGACGTATCGACGTATCGGCGTATCGACGTATCGGCAAGGCGGCTCGCTCATGCGCATCCATGCACATGCCGGTTAACGGCGTTCGGCGTTGCGCGCTCCCCGCGCGCCGCGCGGCGGTCGTTTCCCGATAAGATGACAGATTCCGTTCATCGAACGATGCCGCCATGACCGCCCCTTCCTCACAGCGAAACCCCATCCACTGCGAAATCGATCTCGACGCGCAAGGCAAGCACGCGGGCTACCTGCGGCTGCCGCATTCCGTGCACCGCTCGGCGTACGGGTGGCTGCCGATTCCGATCGCGTCGATCCGCAACGGCGACGGTCCGGTCGCGCTCGTGATGGCCGGCAACCACGGCGACGAATACGAAGGCCAGATCATCGTGTCGCAGTTGATGCGCGAGATCGAGCCCGAGATGGTCAGCGGGCAGTTGATCCTGCTGCCGATGGCGAATTTCCCCGCGGCGGACGCGGGCCTGCGCGTGTCGCCGCTCGACGAGGGCAACCTGAACCGCAGCTTCCCCGGCGAGCCGACCGGCACGCCGACGCAGATGATTGCCCACTACATCGAACATGCGCTGCTGTCGCGTGCGCAGTACCTGGTCGACCTGCATTCGGGCGGCAGTTCGCTGCTGTACCACGGCGGCAACATGCTCGCGATCGATCCGCTCGACGCCGACGAAGCCGCGAAGCTCAACGGGCTGCTGGTCGCGTTCGGCTTGCCGAATGCGCTGCTGCACGCGCCGAACCCGGTGCATTCGGCGTCGGCCGCGCGCCGGCAAGGCGCGATCTCGATCGTGACCGAACTGGGCGGCGCGGGCATGGCCGATCCGTCGCTGATCCGGCTCGGCCGCCACGGGCTGCTGCACTACCTCGGCTATATCGGCCTGCTGCGCGGCGCGCTCGTGCCCGACGCGCCGCCGACCGTCACGCGCTTCATGCGTGTCGACGGCGACCGCCACTTTGTCTATGCGTACGAGCGCGGGCTGTACGAGCCGCTCGTCGAACTCGGCGACCAGGTGAAGGCCGGACAGCCGGCCGCGTGGGTGCATTTCCCCGATACGCCGCTGCGCGAACCGATGCTGCACCGGTTCAAGGGCGACGGCGAAGTGGTGTGCAAGCGCGTGCCCGCGCAGGTGCGTCGCGGCGACTGCCTGTTTCAGCTGGCGGAGTTGTCGGCGGCGCCGAGCGTTGGCCAATAGGCTAGTTCCAGATTCATCTCTTTTCCGTGCAGTCTGCCATTCATGGCGGACTGCATACGTGCGTCATTAACCAACTTGACAAATTAACCCACTTGGTTATGATCATCAATGGAAAAGAGAAGGCCTCATTGCAAGCTGCCCCTCGTCAAGGCGCTGGTCGAATCCGGCAAGGTCCGGTTGACCACGAGCGCAGTACTCGGCGCCCGGCAACTGGGTTTCACGGAAAGGGAGGCGCTCGATGTCGTGATGTCGCTGACCGACCTCGACTTCCACAAGAGCATGACGACGTACGCCGACCACACGATCTGGCAGGACGTCTACCGGCCGTTGACGGTGCGTGGCGACGTGTACCTGAAACTGACGGTGATCGACGAGGTGCTGATCGTGTCTTTCAAGGAGCGATGAAAATGAAGTGTCCTGCATGCGGTGCCGCCAAGCTGGTCCGCGACACGCGAGACATCCCTTATACCTACAAGGGCCGGTCGACTGTCGTCCGCGATATCACCGGCGATTTCTGCCCGGCCTGCGGGGAATCGGTACTGGATCTCGACGAGGCGACCCGTCTCGGCGAAGCGATCGCCGAGTTCAACAAGCAGGTGAACGCAACCATCGTCGACCCGAAGTACATCGCGAAGGTGCGCAAGAAGCTGAGGCTGGATCAGCGCGAGGCGGCCGAGCTCTTCGGCGGCGGCGTCAACGCGTTCTCCCGTTACGAGACAGGCAAGACGAATCCGCCGCTTGCCCTCGTGAAATTGCTGAAGATCCTGGATCGTCACCCCGATCTACTCGCCGAAGTCCGAGCGGCATAAGCGCTCGCATGTCGGCATCGCGCATGCGTCAAGCACAGGCTTCGACGCGTGCGCCCGCTCCCCGCCATCCCCACCCCACTCCCGCTGCAAGCCTTCTGACGCCTGCCGCGAAATCCTTATCGAAATTGCTTCGTTCGCCTTTGCCGGCCGCGCCGCTAACGTGTTCAAAACGGCGGCGGCCCGCCACATGCATCGCAGGATGCGCACCGGCCGCCGTCATCACGACAACCGCGCCGCGATAACGGAACAGACCGGACGGGCCGCGTGCCCGCGCCCCGACGGGAACGTCCGCATCGCGCGCCCTCCGCGATGCCCATGGCCACGACCGACCGCCTCATCGACACGACGCCGCTCGACGTCCGCGCGCAGCCGCTGATCGACGCGCTGATCGACGAGTATTCGACCCGTTACGACGCGTACCGCCCCGACAGCCGTGCGTCCGCGCGCGACGAACTCGCGCGCTACCCGGCCGAACTGTTCGCGCCGCCCGAAGGCGCCTTCGTGCTGCTGCTGCGCGACGGCGAAACGATCGGCGGCGGCGCGTTCAAGCGCTACGACGCGCAGACCGCCGAACTCAAACGCATCTGGACCCGCACGGACCTGCGCCGCCAGGGGCTCGCGCGGCTCATCGTCGACGCGCTCGAACTGCGCGCCGCGCAGCAGGGCTACCGGCGCGTGTACCTGACCACCGGCTTTCGCCAGCCCGAAGCGTGGGCGCTGTACGACCGCACCGGTTATACGCGGCTGTTCGATTCGTCGATCGCGCCCGAAGCGTATTTCCACTTGCGGTTCGGCAAGGATCTCGCCGATCCGTCGCGCACGTCGACGCTCGCCGACCTGTGGGCGCCCGTGCCCGAACCCGCGTTGCCGCGCTGAGCGCGCGACTGCCCCGCTTTCCCCCGAATCCGCTTTCCACGACAGGACGTTTACATGCAACGAGCCGTACCGCTTTCTTCCCGTGCCATTCGCACGCTGGCCGCCGCGCTGATCGGCCTGAGCGCATTCGCCGCGGCCGCCGCGACGTTCGACCTGAGCCCCGAGCAGCGCAGCCGCCCGCGCGGCGTGGCCGATGCGGCCGTCGAACGTGCGGTGCCCGCGTCGTTCAAGTTCGCCGAGCCCGGCACGCTGACGATCGGCATCGCGCCGAGCCTGCCGCCGATCAGCTCGTATGCGACCGACGCGCGTACGGTGGTCGGCTTCGACGCCGACGTCGGCCAGCTCGTGTCCGACAGCCTCGGCCGCAAGCTGAAGATCGTCGCGCTCGCGTGGGCCGACTGGCCGCTCGCGCTCGAATCGGGGAAAGTCGACGCGGTGATTTCGAACGTGACCGTCACCGAGGAACGCAAGCAGAAGTTCGATTTCTCGTCGTACCGCCACGATCTGGTCGGCTTCTACGTACGCAACGACAGCAAGATCCAGGCGATCCGCGAGCCGAAGGATGTCGCGGGGCTGCGCGTCGTGACCGACGCCGGCACCAACCAGGAAAAGATCCTGCTCGCGTGGGACCGCGAGAACGTCGCGCACGGGCTGAAGCCGGTGCAGATCCAGTACTACGACGACCAGGCGATGCGCATCGTCGCCGTGCAATCGGGCCGCGCCGATGCCGTGTTCAGCGTGAACTCGGTGCTCGCGTATCAAAGCGCGCAGCAAGGCAAGACGCGGCTCGTCGGCGCGATCAGCGGCGGCTGGCCGCGCACGGCCGACATCGCGATCGCGACGCGCCGCGGCAGCGGGCTCGCCGATCCGCTGACCGTCGCGCTGAACGGGCTGATCAAGAACGGCCGCTACCAGCAGGTGCTCGACCGCTGGAACCTCGCGCCCGAAGCGATCGACCAGTCGCGCACGAATCCGCCGGGGCTGCCCAAGAGCTGAGCGCCGCGCGCGCCCCGTCCATCCACGTCTCACGCAGGAACGCCGCTCACCATGTCTTATTCGCTTTCGTTGCTGGACAAGAGTCCGATCGCCGACGGCGCGAACGCCGCCGACGCGCTGCGCTTCACCACGACGCTCGCGCAACGCGCCGAACAGCTCGGCTACGAGCGCTTCTGGGTCGCCGAGCATCACGGCACACCGGGCTTCGCAAGCTCGGCGCCGGAGATCGTCGTCGCGCACCTGCTCGCGCACACGTCGCGCATCCGCGTCGGCTCGGGCGGCGTGATGCTGCAGCACTACAGCCCGTTCAAGGTCGCCGAATCGTTCAAGCTGCTGGCCGCACTCGCGCCGGGCCGCGTCGATCTCGGCATCGGCAAGGCGCCCGGCGGGCTGCCGCTGACCACGCGCGCGCTGCAGTGGTTCCACGACAAGGCGCGCAAGCCCGACTTCGCGGGCCAGCTCGCGGAGCTCGACGCGTTTCTCGGCTGGGGCGTCGCCGAAGATCATCCGCTCGCCGGCGCGGTCGCGATGCCGGTGCCGCCGCAGCCGCCCGAACGCATCCTGCTCGGCGGCTCGCCGGACAGCGGCGCGCTCGCCGCGCGCAACGGCTGGCGCTTCTGCTACGCGGGGCATTTCAACGGCGACGACGTGAATCTCGAGCGCTCGCTGGACGCGTACCGCAGCGCGGGCGGCACGCGGCCGCTCGTCGCGCTGTACGCGGTGGCCGCGCCGACGCGCGACGAGGCCGAGCAACTGATCGGGCCGCTGAAGATCTTCAAGCTGCAATTCGCGGGCGGCCAGAGCTTCAACCTCGCGAGCGCGCAGGCGGCCGCCGAATTCGCGCGGCAAAGCGGCGCATCCGACTACCGGATCGACGAACTGCGCCCGACGGTGCTGGCCGATACGCCCGAGCGCGTGCACCGCGCGCTCGATGCACTGAGCCGGCGGCTCGACGTCGATGCATTCGTGATCGATTCGCCGGTGACCGACTACGCGGCGCGGCTCGCGTCGGCCGAATGGCTCGGCGGTGCGCTGTCGGCCACGCCGTTGCAGGCGGCCCTCGCGGCCGACCGCTCCCTCTCCCCTGACCAGAACGCGTGACGCTCCCATGACGACCCGACGATCGATCCCCTTCGGCCTGATGCTGCAAGGCGCAGGCAGCCACATGAACGCATGGCGGCACCCGAGCAACCCGCCGGACGCGAGCATCAACCTCGACTTCGCGATCGGCATCGCGCGCAAGGCGGAAGCCGCCGGCATCGCGTTCGCGTTCGTCGCGGACGGCCTCTACATCAACGAGAAGTCGATCCCGCACTTCCTGAACCGCTTCGAGCCGCTGACCGTGCTGTCGGCGCTCGCGGTCGCGACGAAGAAGATCGGGCTCGCGGGCACGATCTCGACGTCGTACAGCGAGCCTTTCACGGTCGCGCGCCAGCTCGCGTCGCTCGACGCGATCAGCGGGGGGCGCGCGGGCTGGAACGTCGTGACGACGCCGCTCGAAGGCACCGCGAAGAATTTCGGCAAGGCGCATCCCGATCACGAGCTGCGCTACGAGATCGCCGACGAATACCTCGACGTCGTGCAGGGCCTGTGGGATAGCTGGGACGACGACGCGTTCGTGCGCGACCGCGCGACCGGCCGCTTCTTCGATCGCGACAAGCTCCATACGCTCGATCACCACGGCCGCTTCTTCCAGGTCGCGGGCCCGCTGAACATCCAGCGCTCGCCGCAGGGGCAGCCGGTGATCTTCCAGGCCGGCTCGTCCGACACCGGCATCGGGCTCGCCGGCAAATACGCGGACGCGGTGTTCACGCATTCGCCGTCGCTCGACGAGACGGCCGCGTTCACGCGGCGCGTGAAGCAAAGCGCGGTCGAGCACGGGCGTCATGCCGACGACGTGAAGATCTTCCCCGGCGTCGGGCCGATCGTCGGCCGCACGGCCGCCGAGGCCGAAGACAAATACCAGGCGATCCGCGACCTGCTGACGATCGACGAGGCGCTCGCATATCTCGGCCGCTATTTCGATCACCACGATTTCACGCAATACGCGCTCGACGCGCCGTTCCCGGAACTCGGCGAGCTCGGCCGCAACAGCTTCCGCTCGACCACCGATCGGATCAAGGCCGACGCGAAGCACAAAGGCCTGTCGCTGCGCGAGACGGCGCTGGCGGTCGCGACGCCGCGCCCGAACTTCATCGGCACGGCCGAGCATGTCGCCGACGAGCTGATCCGCTGGCACGACGCGGGCGCCGGCGACGGCTTCATCCTCGGCTTTCCGGTGCAGGCACAGGGCGTCGACGATTTCGTCGAACTCGTGATTCCGGTGCTCGAGGCGCGCGGCCGCTACAGCCGCGACCTGCCCGGCGCGACGCTGCGCGACCACCTCGGCCTGCCGCGCAAGGCGAGCCGCCACGCGGCGCCCGGCGCCGCGCAGGAAACGACGGCCGAAGCGCACGCCTGACACACCGCGGCCCGGCCACGGGCCGACGCGCCGCGCCGCCCGTGCGCGGCGTTCCCGACCGATTCGAGGACTTCCAACGACATGAGCGACACGACCCACCTCGGCGGCGCGCTGCCGCCGCTCTCTTCCCCCGGCGCGCGCGAGCCCGGCACGCGTTCCCGGATCGTGCCCGCGCGCCACCGGGCGCGCACGGCCGGCACCGTGCTCGCCGTCGTGCTGATCGCGATCGCGCTGCATTCGATCCTCGGCAACCCGCAATGGGGCTGGCCGGTGTTCGCCGAATGGTTCCTGTCGCCGCCGGTGCTGTCGGGGCTAGCTCGCACGCTGGTGCTGACGCTGCTCGGCGCGGTGTTCGGCTTCGTGCTCGGCGCGTTCGTCGCGCTGGCCCGGCTGTCGCGTTCACGCCTGCTGTCCGCAAGCGCGTGGACCTTCGTGTGGCTGTTCCGCTCGATTCCGCTGATCGTGCTGCTGCTGATCCTGAACAACCTCGGCTACCTGTACGAGCATGTGCGGCTCGGCGTGCCGTTCACCGACATCGTGTGGTTCGAAGCGCCGACGACCGACCTGATCAGCCCGTTCCTCGCGGCCGTGCTCGGCCTCACGCTGAACCACGCGGCGTTTGCCGCGGAGGTGATCCGCGGCGGCATTCTCGCGGTCGATCCGGGGCAGCTCGAAGCGGCTGCCGCGCTCGGGCTGCCGCGTGGCCGACAGACCGCGCGGATCGTGCTGCCGCAGGCGATGCGCGCGATCCTGCCGACCGCATTCAATGACCTGATCACGCTCGCGAAAGGCACGTCGATGGTGTACGTGCTCGCGATGCCGGAGCTGTTCTACACGGTGCAGGTGATCTACCGCCGCAATCTCGAAGTGATTCCGCTGCTGATGGTCGCGACCGTCTGGTACCTGATCATCCTGACCGTGCTGTCGGCGATCCAGGTGCAGGTCGAGCGGCACTATGCGCGCGGCGCGCTGCGCAATCCGCCGCCGTCGGTGCTCACGTTCGCGCTCGCGCGCATCGGCGTGCTGTGGCGGCGTGCCACGTCGCGCAATGCGGCGTCGATCGTGCCGGCCGAAGGCGATACCGAAACCGTTGCCGCCGCCGTGCCGCGCGCCGGCGGCGAAGTGGTCGTGCACGGCGTATCGAAGCAGTTCGGCATGCAGCGCGTGCTCGACAACGTGTCGTTCGTCGCGCCGCGCGGCAGCGTGACCGTGATCGTCGGGCCGTCGGGCTCGGGCAAGTCGACGCTGCTGCGCACAATCAACCATCTGGAACGCGTCGACGACGGCTTCATCGACATCGACGGCGAACTGATCGGCTACCGGCGCGACGGCGACGTGCTCTACGAACTGAAGGAGCGCGACGTGCTGAAGCGGCGCACGGCCGTCGGGATGGTGTTCCAGAACTTCAACCTGTTCCCGCACCTGACGGTGCTCGAGAACCTGATCGAGGCGCCGGTCTCCGTCGCTGGCGTCACGCGCGACGCCGCCGAGCGCACCGCACGCATGCTGCTGGCGCGCGTCGGTCTCGCGGATAAAGCCGATGCGTACCCGCGCCAGTTGTCCGGCGGCCAGCAGCAGCGCGTCGCGATCGCGCGGGCGCTCGCGTTGCGTCCGAAGGTGCTGCTGTTCGACGAACCGACGTCCGCGCTCGACCCGGAACTCGTCAACGAGGTGCTCGACGTGATCAAGGAACTCGCGCGCTCGGGCACGACGCTCGTGATCGTCACGCACGAGATCGGCTTCGCGCGCGAAGTCGCGGACAACGTGCTGTTCATGGAGCGCGGGCGCATCGTCGAAGCCGGGCCGCCGGCCGCCGTGCTCGACGCGCCGTCGCATCCGCGGACGCGCGCGTTCCTGTCGCGGGTGCTGTGATGCGAATCCCTGCCGATAACCGGGGCGCCACACGATGATCGATCGTCGTCAATTCATGACCGCCGCACTGGTCGCGGCATCCGGCAGCCTGCCGTGGCGCATCGCACACGCGGCGGCCGCAACCGCCGACCTCGACCCGCGCCAGGCCGGCCGCCTTCGCGCGGAGCGCGACGACGCGGCGATCCGTGCGGCAGCCGGCTACCGCTGGGTGCGCGACGGCGCGATCACGGTCGCGATTTCGCCGCACGCGCCGCCCGTGTCGACCTACGCGACCGATGCGCGCACCGTGGTCGGCGCCGATCCCGACTATGCGCAGCTCGTCGCCGACGCGCTCGGCCGCACGCTCGCGCTGGTGCCGATCGCGTGGGCCGACTGGCCGCTCGGGCTGACGTCCGGCAAGTACGACGCGGTGATCTCGAACGTCGGCGTGACCGAGAAGCGCAAGGAGAAATACGATTTCACGACCTACCGGCTCGGGTTGCACGGCTTCTATGTACGCACCGGCAGCCCGATCGCGAAGATCGCCGAACCGAAGGACATCGCGGGCCTGCGGATCATCACCGGTGCCGGCACGAGCCAGGAGCGCATCCTGCTCGAATGGAGCCGGCGCAACGTCGCGCAGGGGCTGAAGCCGACCGAGCTGCTCTATTTCGACGACGATGCGACCGCGCGCGTCGCACTGCTGTCGGGCCGCGCCGATGCGGAACTGAACCCGAACGCGTCGCTCGCGTACGAGGCCGCGCGCAGCGGCAAGATCCGCCGCGTCGGCGTCGTCAATGCGGGCTGGCCGAACAATGCCGACGTCGCGATCGCGACGCGTCGCGGCTGCGGCCTCGCGCCCGCGCTGACGCTCGCGACGAATGCACTGATCGGCAGCGGCCGCTACGGGCAGGCGCTTGCGCGCTGGGGCTTGCAGAGCGAAGCGATCGCGCGCGCGGAGACCAATCCGCCGGGGTTGCCGTCGTTCTGAAGGCCGCCTTGTTTGGAAACCGGGGCCACGCCAATGTTTTCCGATCTATCGCTCGACGTTGTTCCAAGCCCTTATCACGGCAGCCAGAAGCTCGCGTTCAGGTACGTCATTTCTGACCAATACTTCAGGCCCCTTATGCCCGCATGTCTTATGTTCAACGTAGGCAACACCGGCCGCTTTGACCGTCTCGATGTCGGTTCGTCCATGACATTTCGGGCACGGATCGAGTGTGAAGATTTCGTTCGTCATATGTTTGCTTTTCCCGTCTACGCGACGTAGATCTTCTGGCCGAACAAGTCGAGGCTGTTGAGGCATCGCTTCTCTGCGTCATCGGTCGCCTGTTCGTCAGCTTGCGTCACCGCAACTGCTCAGTAACGGTCTGATGTACGTCAATGCCAAAGCGCTTGCCGAATCGCCCTACACCGGAGCCCTCGTGACCTGTCACCCACACGGTGTCGCCGCCCGCCGAGACGTCGATGCTGTAAAGCTGTTCCAGCATCTCCTGAATTACGCCCGAAAACCCGGCGACGGCGGAGCCGTATCCGACGCGGGTGCATGACGCAGCCCGAGCACGTCGAGATACGTGTCGAGCGAGCGCTGCACGGATTCGGCAACTAAGCACGTGACGTCGCCGTAATCGCCACTGACGCAGGCTTTGTCGAGCGAGTCGTAGTAGGCCAGTCGATCCTCTTTACGGATGATCGCGGGCGGATAGCCTGCCTTCATCAGCTCGAAGTTGAGCAGCAGCCGTCCCGTCCGCCCGTTGCCATCAACGAACGGATGGATCTTCACGAATCGCGTGTGCAGTTCCGCCGCCCGCTCGACCGGATGCGTGTCTCCAACCGCCCCGTACCAGTCGATCAGCGCGGCCATCTCGGCAGACAGATGCATGAAGTCCGGCGGGATCGTACTCGCGCCTGCGATCACCACGTTTTCGCGGCGATACCGGCCCGCTTCTTCAGCGTCGATGCCTTTCAGAACAAGACTGTGGATGTTCCGGATCTGCCATTCCGAAAGCGCTTCCCCCTTCGACACGATGTCCTCGACGTAGACAATCGCATCGCGATGGTTCGTTGCCTCGAAGTGCTCGCGAAGGGACTTACCGCCGACCGTGATTCCTTCGAGCACCACCTTCGTCTCACGCAGCGTCAGCGTGTTGCCCTCTATCGCGTTCGAGTGATACGTCCACTCAAGCAACAGTTTTTCGCGCAGCGAGGCAACCGTGTGCTGCGGGAGCGGGCGCGCAGCGTCGAGTGTCGCCCTATCGGCGTCGATCGTATTCAGCAGCGCGGCAGTTTGATTCGGCATTTGCTTCTCAAGGCGAGGTTCATTGTCCGCCATCTTATATCCCCATTGGGGATGGTCGAGCGGGTTTCCGCTTTTTCTGCCATTGCAGGATTTCCAGCACGTATGACCGGCCCATATCGGGCATAGTGCGCGAATCAGGAGAGTCTGCTGGCAGAAGCCACTTGTCCAGCGTGCGCACGGCAATGCTCAAGCGTGCGGCGAACTCCGCCCGCGTCATACCCAGCCGATCCATCGCTACACGCAGCAGTTCCTGTTGGGAAAGTGCTGCGAGATCTTGCTTCGTTGTCATGCGTCTAGTTAACGGTCAAAGTCACTTCCGCCTTTATATCCCCAACGGGGACAACAATCAAGCATCGAAGAAAACCCCGATGAGAGGATTGTTTGGCATAGGTTCCGCCACTTGCTCCGCTCGAGCGCCGTCACCTTGGCGTGCTTCCAGCGCCCTTCGATGTACCGCGCGAGAGCAGCAACGGTTTTGGGATGACTCAGATAGACACAACGGACCTTCGAGCCTTTGGTGATCGCGCCTCGCAAACTCATTTCTTCGCGGAGACGGCCGGACGGTAGCAGCACGTCGGCGATTTCGATTTGAGCAATTTCCGACACTCGCAAGCCGCAGGTGAATCCGAGCAACAGCACGAGGACATCGCGCTCAGGGTGTCGGCTCGTCGCGTCTGTTCGCGTCTGTGACACGCAGAAAGTGAGGAATCAGTGAGGGGGGGTGAGGGTCTTTGCACGCTTCGGTTCCATCGGTTCTCCATCTCGGAATCCGGTCGACTTCGAGCCTGTTACGAGAGAGAAACGACACGGTGCTCCTTTTCAGTGTAACCCGCGCCGAGCCTGAGATCTTCGGAACAAGCGACGAAGCGGCGTCCGCGCGCATATTTTCGCCGCATCGCCACAGCCATCAGCCGCAAAATACAAACACCCAATTTTGTGAAAAAACGTGCCGTGCACGTTCGCCCCCGGGCGCAGCCTTCGAATGATCCTTCGACAGATATTTCGCACGCGAAATACATTCCGGACTATATTTCGCATACGAAATAACTCCCGGAACGAGGACGGCCATGACCGCTCAACCCATCGAGTTCTCCGCCATCGACGGTTATCCGCTGCGCGGCACGCTGTGGACGCCCGACGCCGAACCGCGCGCGCTGGTGCTGATCCATCCGGCGACGGCGGTGCCGGAACGGCTGTACGCCGGTTTCGCACGTTTCCTGACCGGACGCGGCTTCGCGGCGCTGACCTACAACTATCGCGGCATCGACGCGTCGCGGCCCGCGCGCCTGAGCGAGCTGCAGGCCAGCATGCGCGACTGGATGGAGCTCGACGTCGGCGCCGCGACCGCGTGGGCGCGGCAGGCGTACGACGGATTGCCGCTGCTGGCGGTCGGCCACAGCGTCGGCGGGCATGCGATCGGGCTGTCCGCCGGCACGGTGCATCTGCGCGCGGCCGTGCTCGTCGCGGCGCACGCGGGCACCACACGGCTGATCGCGAGCGCGGCCGAACGCGTGAAGGTACGCCTGATCCTGCGCGTGCTCGGCCCGCTGATGTCCGCGCTGCTCGGCTACGTGCCCGGCAAGCGGCTCGGGCTCGGCGAGGACCTGCCGGCCGGCGTGTTCCGTGAATGGAGCCGCTGGACCACGCTGCCGCATTACTTCTTCGACGATCCGGCGCTCGGCGCCGCCGAACGCTACGCGAAACAGCGGCTGCCGATCCTCGCGCTGGGCTTCGACGACGATCCGTGGGCGACGCCCGCCGCGATCGACCTGCTGGTAAGCTACCTGACCGGCGCGGCGGTCGAGCGCCGCCAGGTCGATCCGCATGCGGCGGGCAGCGGCCCGGTCGGGCACATGGGCTTCTTCCGCAGCCGGCCCGGCTCGGTGCTGTGGCCGGATGTCGCCGACTGGCTCGCGCAGGCGCTCGACGCGCCGCGCCACGCGGGCCGTCCGTCCCTTTCCATTGCTGTCGGGAACCCAGCTTGAGCGAACAACGACGACTGTTTTTCCTGTTGAACCTTGGCCAGCGGCGCGTGCAGCGCTGGGTCGACCGCAAGGCGGAGACCGACACGCGTGCGAGCGCCGCGCAGGCCGGCGTGCTGTTCTTTCTCGACAAGCAGGACGGCGCGCTGATCGGCGAAGTCGGCGCGGCGCTGCAGCTCGCGCCATCCGCGATGACCGGCCTCGCCGACCGGATGGCGAAAGCCGGACTGATCGCGCGCCACGCCGATTCGGACGACGGCCGCGCGACGCGCCTGTTCCTGACCGACGCGGGCCGGGCGGCACTCAAGCATGCGCGCGTGCTGCTGCGCGAATTGAACGAGAAGCTGTGCGACGGGTTTTCCGACGACGAACTCGATGTCGTCGCACGCTGGCTGCACGCGTTGCAGGAGCGGTTTCCGTCGGAACGCTGAGCAACGCACGGCAACGCAGGTCGCACGGAAACGATAGCGATTCATCTTTCCGTTTCGATTTCGCGCGCTCGCCACGGCAAATTTTGCCCGCGCGTTTGCTCTCGTTCGGCAACGCTTTCCGGCTACGCGCTGTTACAAAAAATTGCCTGCCGCGCCGCATCCGGATCATCTACATTGCAATCCACTTCTACGCATTCTTCGCCTGCCCGAACCGGCCTCCTGGCCGGGCGGCATCAACGACACATCCGTCACAAGCAATAAAAACGAATAGGAGTCTTGACCGAAGTGCTGGCGGTATCCAGCGCACGCGGATCGCGATGGCTGAAGCGGCATCCTGAACGACACGTCCCGGCGGCATGCATCGTGCGCGTCGCCGCGACACCCCGACCCGGGCGGCCCGTGCCGCCGCGCATCGGCTCGCACGGCCTCGTTCCACCGCACCATCGCGGCCGCACGTCAACGAGGAGCAGTTCATGCGACGCACTATCGTGTCCCACCCGCTATTCACCTGCCTGCCCGCCGCGATGGCACTGGCCTGTGCCGCCGCGCATGCCGATCCCGTGCTCGTGTCCGGCCCCAGTCCATACGCCGCCTGCACCATCGGCGGTCCCGGCACCGTCTATGTGAATGCCGAGGTCGAACCGTGGCTCGCGGTCAATCCGGCCAACCCGCAAAACATGATCGGCGTGTGGCAGCAGGACCGCTGGTCGAACGGCGGCGCGCACGGCCATGTCGCGGGCTACACGTTCGACGGTGGTGCCACCTGGGCGCGGACGACGCAGCCGTTCAGCGCGTGCGCGCCGGGCGGGCTGTCGTACGAACGCGCGTCGGACCCGTGGGTATCGATTGGGCCGGACGGCACCGCATACTCGGTCGCGATCACGTTCAACCAGTCGAACAACGGCAACGCGGTCGCCGGCTCGGTATCGACCGACGGCGGGCAGACGTGGAGCAGTCCCGCGTTGCTGATCGCGAACAACGAACCGACGACGCAGTTCTTCAACGACAAGGAATCGGTGACGGCGAACCCGGTGAAGGCCGGCACCGCGTACGCGGTATGGGACCGCCTCGAACTGCCGAACGGCAACCCGTACGCGAACCTGCACACGCAGGCGTTCCGCGGGCCGACGCTGTTCTCGAAGACGACCGACGGCGGCAAGACGTGGAGCAAGGCGAAGGTCATCGTCCACGTGCGGTCGCGCCAGCAGACGATCGGCAACCAGATCGTCGTCGATCCGAAGAGCGGCACGCTCTACGATTTCTTCGACCTGATCCAGCCGCCGTTCAGCAAGGCCGCCGGCAAGGTCGCGTTCATCAAGTCGACCGACGACGGCGCGACGTGGACGCAGCCGCGGGTGATCGCGGGGCTGCAGACGGTCGGCGTGACGGACCCGAACACCGGCGAACCCGTGCGCACCGGCGACATCATTCCCGAGCCCGCGATCGATCCCGCGTCGGGCCAGCTTTACGTCGTGTGGCAGGACAGCCGCTTCAACGGCGGCAAGTACGACGAGATCGCGCTATCGACGTCGAAGGACGGCGGCGCATCCTGGAGCGCGCCGCTGCAGGTCAACACGCCGACCGGCCGGCCTGCCTTCAATCCGTCGGTGCGCGTCGACAACACGGGCGCCGTGATGGTCACCCACTACGACTTCCGCGACCTGCTGGCCGGGAACACGACGACGCTGCCGACGGGCTTCTGGCGCAAGATCTCGCTCGACGGCGGCACCACGTTCGTCGCCGAGCGGCGCGTCGCCGGCCCGTTCGACATGAAGCCCGCGCCGAACGCGGAAGGCTTCTTCATCGGCGACTATCAGGGCCTCGACGTCGGCCCGTCGTCGTCGTTCCATCCGTTCTTCGTCCAGACCAGCGCGGGCAACCTGACGAACCGCACGGACGTGTTCTTCGCCCAATAAGCAGAACCGGGCTGCACGGCCGCCGTCGCGACGCCTCCCGCCGCGCGGCGGCCGCCCGCCTCAGTGCATGTCGGTCAGCACGATGCGCCCGTCGACCTTGCCTTCGCGCAGCTTCGCAAACACGTCGTTGATGTTGCCGAGCCGGTCGCGATGGATATGCGCGCGCACGAGGCCATCGGCCGCGAAGTCCAGCGATTCCTGCAGGTCGCGCCGCGTGCCGACGATCGAGCCGCGCACGGTGATGCCGTTCAGCACCGTCGAGAAGATCGGCAACGGGAAATCGCCGGGCGGCAGCCCGTTGAGCGCGACCGTGCCGCCGCGCCGCACCATCCCGAGCGCCTGCGCGAACGCGCTGCGCGACACCGCCGTGACGAGCACGCCGTGCGCGCCGCCGATCTCCTTCTGGATCACCTTCGCCGGATCGTCGACCGATGCGTCGATCGTCAGTTGCGCGCCGAGTTGCCGTGCGAGCGCGAGCTTGTCGGGTGAAATGTCGATCGCCGCCACGTGCAGGCCCATCGCGCGCGCGTATTGCACGGCCACGTGCCCGAGACCGCCGATCCCGGAGATCGCGAGCCATTGCCCCGGACGCGTGTCGGTGACGCGAATGCCCTTGTAGACGGTCACGCCCGCGCACAGGATCGGCGCGATCTCGTCGAACGCGACCTGTGCCGGCAGATGGCCGACGTAGTCGGGATCGGCGAGCACGTATTCCGCGTAGCTGCCGTTCACCGAATAACCGGTGTTCCGCTGGTCGTGACACAGCGTTTCCCAGCCCGTGTGGCAGTACTCGCAATGGCCGCAGGCCGTATAGAGCCACGGCACGCCGACGCGGTCGCCCTCGCTCACGTGCTTGACGCCCGCGCCGACCGCCGCGACGACGCCCACGCCTTCATGCCCCGGGATGAACGGCAGCGACGGCTTCACGGGCCAGTCGCCGTCGGCCGCGTGCAGGTCGGTATGGCAGACGCCCGATGCCTTGATGTTGACGAGGATCTGGCCGGGGCCCGGCGTCGGCACGGGGACTTCCTCGATGCGCAGCGGTTCGCCGAAGGCGTGCACCACGGCCGCTTTCATGGTTTGCGTCATGCGTCGCTCCTGTCTGGTCGATGAGCGGCCCAGTATCCGGTTTCGGATTCGAACGACGTTGATGTGTGTCAACGCGCGGGACAATGCCCGGCGCTTGCCGCTGATTCAACGCGTCGCACCGTGGCGCGACGCCCGATCGCGCCCCGGCAGACGCCGCGCGACGTCATCCGTCGCGCGGCGGCCTGCCCTGAACAGCGTGTGTCGCGCGTCAAATCGCGCGGCACAAGCGTCAGGCGGCCTGCTTCATCGCAGTGGCCGCGGATTCCGCCTTGAGCGCCGCAACCTTGCCGATCGTATCGACGCATGCGTGCGCGAGCTCCGCACCTTTCACGAGGAAGTGTTCGTGGAAGAACTTGACGTGCTCGTCCGATCCATGGAAATGATGCGGCGTCAGCACCGCCGACAGCACCACCACCTCGGTTTCGAGCTGCACCTGCATGAGGCCCGAAATCACCGTCTGCGCGACGAAGTCATGGCGATAGATGCCGCCATCGACAACCAGCCCGGCGCAGGCGATGGCCGCGTATTTGCCGGTTTTCGCGAGCAATTTGGCATGCAGCGGAATCTCGAAGGCGCCGGCCACTTCGAAGAAATCGCAATCCGATTCGCTCATGTTCGCGTTGCCCAGCGCATCGACAAACGCGATTCGGCACTGGTCGACGATCTCCTTGTGCCAGCACGACTGGACAAAGGCGATACGGGGAGTGGCAGTGGGGGAAACGTGGGAAATCTGGGTCATCGACTGATCCTGTGTGAGTTGAATGGGCGCACAGGGACAAGCCGCGTACCTTGCGTACGCAACGAACCCCGCTCTCTCTCATCCGGACTTTAACCGTCGGCCCCGGAATCACACCGGGTCTGCTGACCTTGCCGTGACAACCATCGCCGGCAAGCGCTCGCGGGCTACGCGCAATCGCGCGATTACCGCCGGTGGGGAATTTCGCCCCGCCCTGAGAACGTTCGCGGCAAATTTGCCGCGACGGAAATCTATCACAGTCTCGTCGCGCATGTTGCTCGAAGCCGGCTGATCCGTTTCGTGCGTTCGACGCGCCCGACGCATGCCGGCCGACGCTTTCCGTCGCCGGTTTTCCGCTCCCGCCTCCCATTTCACCGATCCGACAGAAACCCGACGAAACCCCGCCAGCCGGCTTGGAATTTGAAATGATATAACATATCATTTCGCGTGCTCGTCCGCCCGACGCCGTTCCACCGTGGGTGGCCGAGCCTCGCCGAGCCATGTTCCAACGGGTCACTGCGCGCCGCTGACGCAACAATATATCGTATCCAGCCGTGGCCCGTATCGCTCGTTATCCGATCCGATTCCAACCGATTCACCGACCATGCGCGACCTCCCTCGTTTACCGCTTCGCCCGCTTTCGTCCCTTTCGCTGATGCTGTTCGCCGCCGTCGCGCACGCGCAGTCCGATGCACCCGTCGCGTCGGGCACGCCTTCAACCACGCCGCTCGCACCGATCTTCGTGACCGCGAACCCGCTCGGCGATACCGAACCGATCGCGCCGACCGTCCAGCTTTCCGGCGACGCGCTGACGCGCCGCCAGGCCGATTCGCTCGGCGAAACGCTCAACGGCCTGCCCGGCGTGTCGACCACCACGTACGGGCCGATGGTCGGCCGCCCGATCATCCGCGGGATGGACGGCGACCGGATCCGGCTGCTGCAGAACGGCGTCGCGTCCTACGACGCGTCGTCGCTGTCGTACGACCATGCGGTGCCGCAGGATCCGCTGTCGATCGAACGCGTCGAGATCGTGCGCGGCCCGGCCGCGCTGCTGTACGGCGGCAACGCGGTGGGCGGAGTCGTCAATACGATCGACAACCGGATTCCGCGCGAAGCGATCGAAGGCGTGACGGGTGCGCTCGACGCGCGCTACGGCGGCGCGAATTCCGTGCGCGCGGGCGCCGCGCAGGTCGAAGGCGGCAACGGCCGCTTCGCGTTCCACGTCGACGCGTTCGACCGAGAAACGAGCAAGCTGCGCATTCCCGGCTACGCGCGCAGCAGCGCGCAACGCGCGATCGACGGCCCCGACACGCCGCAGCCGGAAGGCAGCGTGCCGAACAGCGACGGCCGCGTGCACGGCGGCGCGGTCGGCGCGTCGTACACGTGGGCGGACGGCTTCGCGGGCCTGTCGTACAGCGGCTACGAATCGAACTACGGCTCCGTCGCGGAGAGCGACGTGCGGCTGCGGATGCGCCAGGAACGCCTCGCGCTCGCGTCCGAGGTGCGCAACCTGAGCGGGCCGTTCACGAAGCTGAAATTCGACTTCGCGTACACCGACTACCGCCACAAGGAAGTCGACAACGGCGAGACGGCAACCACCTTCCGCAACCGCGGCTACGAGGCGCGCATCGAGGCGCGGCATCGCAAGATCGGCCCGTTCGAGGGCGCAATCGGCGTGCAGTTCGGCCAGAACACGTTCTCCGCGCTCGGCGACGAATTGCTCGTGCCGTCGACGCGCACGAACAGCGTCGCGCTGTTCGGCCTCGAGGAATGGCAGGTCGTCCCCGCGCTGAAGCTGAGCGTCGGCGGCCGCTTCGAGCACGTGAAGGTCGACCCGGATCCGGCCGGCGTCGAGAAATTCGCGGGCGCGCAGCCGCGCGACTTCAACGCGGGCAGCCTGTCGGCCGGCGCGCTGTTCTCGCTGACGCCTGTGTGGTCGGTCGCGGCGAACGTCGCGTACACCGAACGCGCGCCGACCTTCTACGAGCTGTATTCGAACGGCCCGCACGATGCGACCGGCCAGTTCCTGATCGGCAACCCGAATGCGTCGAAGGAAAAGGCCGTGTCGACCGACCTGTCGCTGCGCTATGCGAGCGGCCCGAACCGCGGCAGCGTCGGCGTGTTCTACAACCGCTTCTCGAACTACCTGACCGAGTACAACACCGGCCGCGTCGTGAACGGCGACGACGAGCCCGTCGCGCCCGGCACCGACGGCGCGCTGAACGAGGCGATCTATCGCGGCGTGCGCGCCGAGTTCTACGGCATCGAGCTGGACGGCAAATGGCGCGCGTTCTCGCGGCGCGGCCATACGGTCGACCTGGAACTGACGGCCGACTACACGCACGCGCGCAACGTCGACACGGGCCAGCCGCTGCCGCGCATCGCGCCGCTGCGCGCGACGCTCGCGGCCGACTACGGCTACGGCCCGTTCGGCGCACGCGCGCAGGTCACGCACGCGTGGTCGCAGCACCGCGTGCCCGACAACGACGTCTCGACGGACGGCTACACGTCGCTCGGCGTGATGCTGACCTACAAGTTCCGCGTCGGCGCGACGCACTGGCTCGCGTACCTGCGCGGCGACAACCTGGCGAACCAGGAAATCCGCTATTCGACTTCCGTCGTGCGCGGTTTCGCGCCCGAAGGCGGCCGCAGCGTGATGGCCGGGTTGCGCACCACGTTCTGACCCTCACACGGCTCGCGGCGCCCGCCGCGGGCCTGTCCGGTGCGACGACATCCGGCGCCGATTCAGCTTTATCCCCCATCGCCGCCAACCGCGCGGCGCACGCCGACAACGTATATCGGCCCCTCCCGGAATTCGCCCGCAAGAAAATTCCGTTATTCATCCATAAATCGAAACACATTCATCAGACAATTATTAACAAAAAGAAGATTATTGTTTCACCAATAAAGTCGATTTCGAATTCCGCGTATAAAAACTTGAATCACGGGCGATACACGGATTTTTGACCAGGATCAAGAAAGCCCGCCGGACAAGGCTTTCATCACTAGAAAAACCAATATCAGGGTTTTCGAAGGCTAAAGAATCATTCTGCATACCCGTTAATGTCGGCACGAGCCCGTATCTGGTCGAACAATAAATTCCATTTGCCAACCACACGCACAGGGGCACAACGTGAAAATCGCCAGAATGAGCATCAAAACAAAACTCCTTGGCGGCTTCGGCCTGCTCGCCGCGGTCGTCGTGATCGTGTCGGGCATGGCCCTCAAGGCGCTGTCCGATACGAACGCCGAGTTTTCCCGCTACATGAACGGCATCAACGCGCGGGCGAACCTGTCCGCGCAAATCCGCACCGCGGTCGACCGGCGCGCGATCGCCGCGCGCAATCTCGTGCTCGTGACCAAACCCTCCGACATCGAGCTCGAACTGGCCGAAGTGAACCAGGCGCACAAGGACGTGCAGGAACATCTCGCGAAGCTCAAGGAGATGATGGCGAACGCGACCGACACATCCGATCGCGCGCGCGAACTGGTGGCCGACATCGTGCGCATCGAAACCCGCTACGGGCCGGTCGCGCTGCGCATCGTCGGGCTCGCGCAGGCCGGCAAGAAAGACGAGGCGACCGCCGACATCGACGAAAATTGCCGCCCGCTGCTCGCGCAGCTGGTGCGCGCGACCGACGCGTACGCGGCTTATACGCATGAACGCGAAGTCGCGATCGCGCAGCAATTCGCGGACCGCTACGCGATGGAGCGCAACGTGCTGGCCGGCATCAGCCTGATCGCCGTCGCGATCGCGGCCTGCGGCGGCCTGTGGCTCACGCGCAAGATCACGGCGCCGATCGGCTCGGCCGTGGACGTCGCGCGCACGGTGGCGAACGGCGATCTCGGCAGCCGCATCCAGGTGACCGGCAACGACGAAACGCGCGACCTGCTCGACGCGCTGCGGACGATGAACGAGCGGCTGATCGGCATCGTCGGCCGCGTGCGCGATTCGTCGAACAGCATCGCGCATGCGGTGGGCGAGATCGCGTCGGGCAACCTCGACCTGAGCCAGCGCACCGAGGAACAGGCCGCGTCGCTGCAGGAAACCGCCGCGACGATGGAGGAATTCACGTCGACGGTGCGGCTGAACGCGGAAAACGCGCAACAGGCCAGCACGCTCGCCGCGAATGCGTCGGATGTCGCGCAGCGCGGCAGCTCGGTGGTCGGCCGCGTGGTCGACACGATGACGGAAATCGGCCAAAGCTCGTCGAAGATCGCCGACATCACGGGCATCATCGAAGGCATCGCGTTCCAGACCAACATCCTCGCGCTGAACGCGGCCGTCGAAGCTGCACGTGCGGGCGAACAGGGCCGCGGCTTCGCGGTCGTCGCGAGCGAGGTGCGCAGTCTCGCGCAGCGTTCGTCGACGGCGGCGAAGGAAATCAAGGAGCTGATCTCCGCGTCGGTGCAGACGATCCAGGACGGCTCGGCGCTCGCGGGTGAAGCCGGCAAGACGATGTCCGACGTCACGCAGGCGGTTGCGCGCGTGACGGACATCATGGGTGAGATCGCGGCCGCGTCGGCCGAGCAGAGCCGCGGCATCGACCAGGTGAACCTGACGATCACGCAGATGGACGAGACGACCCAGCAGAACGCGGCGCTCGTCGAGCAGGCCGCCGCCGCATCGAAGTCGCTGGAAGCGCAGGGCCGCGAGCTGTCGGAAACGGTCGCCGCGTTCCGGATGCCGTCCGGCGCGCACGCGACGTCGCCGGGCGCGCACGCGCATGAGGCCGACACGCGTCGCTGGCAGCCGGCCGCCGCGTAATGGATGCGGCAAGGCGATGACGATGCGCATGCTGTTCCGGTTGTCCGCCTGCATCGCGTTCGCGCTTGCGCGTACCGCGCGATGCGCGGCCGCGCGCGGCACGCGGTGCGGCTGCGCATCGTCGTCATCCAGCGGACCAAATACGCGCGCACGACATCGCGCGACGCCGATCCGTGCCGCACATTCGCGGCACGCATGCATGTAGGCCGCGCATCGGCGTAGATGTATCGAAAGCCTTCGCCGTCGATCGACGCGGCATCGTGCGCGTGCACGTGTGCGAAAGTGCGCATGCGGCACTCATGCACGCACACCGGCACGAACGATCGCGCCGGATTATCCCCATCCGCTGCCGTGCAGTGCACACGCTGCGTTTGCAGCGCCGCGCAAGCTTCGATCCCGCCTTTGCATCGAGCGTTGCCACACCGATGTCATGGATATCGCGCTCCACTCGCGCCCGCGTCGCTCGCCGATGGAGCCTTTTAAAACTGGCGAATGACGAGTATCCTAAAAAAAGCACTCCCCGTTCGGACGGCGAATCGCGTGCCCTGACTCCCGTCCGATCGCATTGCGGCCCCATCGCAGCACGCCGATGGCGGCGTCCGCTTCGCGCCGCCGGCCGCACGAACCTTTCCCCCAACAATCGTCAGGAGAGCTGGTGAGCCGACTCGTCGTCGTATCCAATCGCATCGCAGACCCCCGTAAAGCCGCGGCCGGCGGCCTCGCCGTCGCCGTGAAGGACAGCCTGCAGGAAACCGGCGGCGTATGGTTCGGCTGGAGCGGCAGGCTACGCGGCGGCGACGATCAGCCCTCGCATGGCGACGAGGTGCAGATCCAGAACGTCGGCGGCATCCAGCTTGCGACGATCGATCTCGATCCGCAGGATTACGACGCGTACTACCTCGGCTACTCGAACAACGTGCTGTGGCCGGTGTTTCACTACCGGCTCGATCTCGCGCAGTTCGACCGGCGCTTCGCCGACGGCTACCGGCGCGTGAACCAGTTGTTCGCGCGCAAGCTGCGCACGCTGCTGCGGCCCGACGACATCGTCTGGGTACACGACTACCAGCTGATTCCGCTCGCCGCCGAGCTGCGCGCGATGGGCTGCACGAATCCGATCGGCTTCTTCCTGCACATCCCGATGCCGCCGCCGCCGATCATGGCCGCGATCCCGGAACACGAGTGGCTGATGCGCTCGCTGTTCGCGTACGACCTCGTCGGCTTCCAGACCGAATCGGATCTGCTCCACTTCGAGCATTACGTCGAAGCGGAAGCCGGCGCCGCGCGGCTGCCCGACGGCCGCCTGCGCGCGTTCGGCCGCACGCTGTCGGCCGGCGCGTTTCCGATCGGCATCAACGTCGACGAGTTCGAGGCGCTCGCCCGCGATCGCGACGGCATCGACATGTTCGACCGGATGCGCGACGAATATTCGCGCCGCCAGTTGCTCGTCGGCGTCGACCGGCTCGACTACACGAAAGGGCTGCCGCAGCGCGTGCATGCATTCCGCCAGTTGCTCGAACAGTATCCGGAGAACCGCAACCGAGCGACGCTGATCCAGATCGCCGCGCCGAGCCGCGAGGATCTCGGCGCGTACGACGACCTGCGGCGCGAGATGGACAGCCTGTGCGGCGCGATCAACGGCGACTACGGCGAACTCGAATGGATGCCGATGCGCTACATCCACCGCACCGTCGCGCGCAAGCGCTTGCCGGGCCTCTATCGCGCGAGCCGCGTCGCGCTCGTCACGCCGCTGCGCGACGGGATGAACCTCGTCGCGAAGGAATTCCTCGCCGCGCAGGACGCGGCCGACCCGGGCGTGCTCGTGCTGTCGCGTTTCGCGGGCGCGGCCGAGCAGTTGAAGCCGGCGCTGCTCGTCAATCCGTACGACACGCAAGGCACCGCGCAGGCGATCCAGCGCGCGCTCACGATGCCGCTCGAAGAGCGTCGCCAGCGCCACTCCGCGCTGATGGCGATCGTGCGCAAGACCGACGTGCACTGGTGGCGCACGCGTTTTCTCGAAGCGCTCGCGGAAGCGGCCGAAGTCGCCGCGGCCACCGAGCACTGACCGCACTCACGCATCCGTCGCTGCCTATTCGAGCGCCGCGCCGTTGGCATCGCACAGGTCGACCGAGATCGGGATGCCCGCGCGCATGCTCTCGGTCACCACGCAATACGCATCGAACCGGTCGAGCACGCGCGTCGCCGCCGCGAGATCGGCCCACGCTTTTCCGATCGACAGCCGCACCGCCATCGCGCCCACGCGCACCCTGCCCGATTCGTTCTGCACCATGTCGACGTCGATATGCGCGGCAATCGGCTGCGGATCGACGTGCTGCTTTTTCAGCGCAAACAGCAGGCTCGCCGCAAGACAGCTCGCGACCGCCGCGGCAAGCAGCCGGACCGGATTCGGCCCGCGCCCGTCGCCGAGCGGCGGCGGCTCGTCGATGAGCACCGGCGACAGCGTCGTGCCGGCAAACGTGACTTCGAAACAAAAACGCGCCTGCTGCGCGACCTTGACCGATACGTGCGGCTCGCTCATGGCGACTCCGTAACTGGAAAGGGGGAAAGGAATTCCGGCGCAGCGCCGCATCGGCACGCGCCGTTCGCAGGCTTGCAGCGCATTCAGCGTTCGGGCTCGCGACGCGGCCCGTACGCGATGAAATCGCGCTCGACCGCCGACGCCTGCTCGGGCGCGAGCGCGTCGCCGCGCGGGCCGGCATCGCCGTCGGGTGCCGCTGCCGCGGACGACGGTTCGATACGCCCGTCGATCAGCGCCTGCAGCGCGTCTCGTTCGAGCACTTCGCATTGCAGCAGCCGTCGCGCGATGCGTTCGAGCGCATCGCGGCGTTCGCCGAGCGTCGCCGCCACCCGCGCATGCGCGTCGGCCAGCAGCGTGTGCACTTCGTCGTCGATCATCCGTGCCGTGTGCTCGCTGCAGCGTCCGGCGCCCGCATGCCATGCGCCGGGCATGCCCTGGCGCGCATCGGCGTCGTCGAACGTCACGAGGCCGATCTTCTCGCTCATCCCGTACTGCATGACCATGTGGCGCGCCATCGCGGTCGCGCGTTCGAGATCGTTCTGCGCGCCCGTCGACACGTCGCCGAACACAAGCTCTTCGGCGACCCGCCCGCCGAGCAGTGCATCGATCCGGTCGAGCAGCTCGCTCCTGCGCAGCACGTAGCGATCCTCGGTCGGCACTTGCTGCGTGTAGCCGAGCGCGGCGACGCCGCGCGGAATGATCGACACCTTCTTCACCGGATCGCAATGCGCGCGGCTTTCCGCGACGAGCGCATGGCCGGCCTCGTGATACGCGATGGTCAGCTTTTCCTGCGCGTTCATCACGCGGCTCTTGCGCTCGAGGCCCGTCAACGCGCGGTCGATCGCCTCGTCGAAGTCGGCCATGCCGATCGCCGGCTTGCCGAGTTCGGCCGCATGCAGCGCAGCCTCGTTGACGACGTTCGCGAGATCGGCGCCGACGAAGCCCGGCGTACGCGACGCGAGTTCGCCGAGGTCGACCTCGGCCGCGAGCTTCACGCGCTTCACGTGCACGCCGAGGATCTGCCGGCGGCCGTTCACGTCGGGCCGGTCGATCGCGATGTGGCGATCGAAGCGGCCCGGCCGCAGCAGCGCGGGATCGAGGATCTCCGGCCGGTTCGTCGCGGCCATGATGATCACGCCGGAGCCGGCCTGGAAGCCGTCCATCTCGACGAGCAGCTGGTTGAGCGTCTGCTCGCGTTCGTCGTTGCCCGACGTCGGGCCGACGCCGCGCACCTTGCCGAGCGCATCGAGCTCGTCGACGAACACGATGCACGGCGCCTTCTGCTGCGCCTGCTCGAACAGGTCGCGCACGCGCGCGGCGCCCACGCCGACGAACATCTCGACGAACGCCGAGCCGCTGATCGAGAAGAACGGCACGGCCGCCTCGCCGGCCACCGCGCGCGCGAGCAGCGTCTTGCCCGTGCCCGGCGCGCCGACGACGAGCACGCCCTTCGGGATCTTGCCGCCGAGCCGCTGGTAGCGGTCGGGGTTGCGCAGGAACGCGACGAGCTGCTGCAGTTCGGCCTTCGCCTCGTCGATGCCGGCGATGTCGTCGAACGTGATGCCGGTTTCCTGCTGCACGTACACGCGCGCGCGGCTCTTGCCCATTCCGGTGAAGTCCTGCAGCCCGCCGCGCTTTCGCAGCATCATGTTCCACACGAACACGAACAGCACGAGCGGCAGCAGCCACGACGCGAGCGACGCGATCCAGCCCGTGTCGGGCGTGCCGTGATAGCGGATGCCGGCGGCGGTCAGCGTGTCGGTCAGGTGCTCGTCGGTCACGCGGTTGGTCGTGAAGCGCCACGGCGCGCCGGCCTGCTGCACGGCCGCGGCTTCGGACGCCGGCAGCACCGTGGCGGCCTGCGGCATCTTCAGCGTGCCCGTGATCGACGCGGGGCCGACCTCGAGATCGTCGACGAGCCGCGCGGCGACGAGCCGGTGGAAATCGCTGTATGCGATCGACGCCGACGCCGGGTGCAGCATCAGCAACTGCGCGGCGAACAGCACGAAGAAGCCCGCCGCGATCAGCAATCCCGGGTAGTCGAATTTCTTGTCCATGGCATCGGCCCGGCCGCACGCGCGGTGCGGCGCGCGCTCACGCGGGCAACCGCGCGCGACCGGCGCGCGGCATCGGCGGCCATGCGGAAACGGCAAACATCCGCGTCATCGTCGCCTCGCTGTGTCGCCTCGTTTCGTCGCATCGATGACGCCGCGGCGGCGCCGTCGGCCGGCGCCGTCGGGCGATCCTCGCCCGGGCGGCACGCCGCGACGTGCCGCCCCTGAATTCAGTCTAGTCCCCGCGCGGGCGTCGCGCATCGCCTGCCGCGCGAGTCGAATCGTCCGACAAACACCTTTCGTCGGCGGCCCCCGTCGCGTTATAGTCGCGTTCGTGACCTTTTTATGACAAATGAGCCGCGCGCGCTGGTTGCGCCATGCCGGCCGTTGCTTTCCGTCCCGCATCGCGGCAGCCTGAGCGACGCCGCCGCGCATCGAACGACATCGCCAACCCGCTCATTCGAGGAGCCCACGACGTGACCGACACCCCCGATCGCCCCGACGACCTTCCCGCCGATCCCGACCGCCGCCGTGTGCTCGGCGGCCTCGCCGCACTCGGTGCCGGTGTCGCGCTCAGCGGCTGTGAAACCACGGCGGGCAGCGCGCCGCGCTCCGCCGCCGACCTGCGCATCGACGAAGCATTGCGCCAGCGCGTGCGCCACATCGTCGTGATCTATGCGGAAAACCGCAGCTTCGCGAACCTGTACGGCGATTTCCCGGGCGTGCGCCATCCGCTGAGCGAGGTGCGGCCCGAGCACGCGCAGCAGCTCGACCGCGACGGCAAGACGCTGCTGCCCGTGCTGCCGAAGATCTGGGGCGGGCTCGTGCCGCAGGCGCAGGAAGTGGACGGCAAGCGCTACGCGATCGCCGAGCGCGACCTCGACAAGCTGCCGAACGCGCCGTTCCGGATCGCCGACGCGCAGGGCAAGCCGCTGCCGAACGGCGTGATCACGCGCGACCTGTGGCACCGCTTCTACCAGAACCAGATGCAGATCGCGGCCGGCCGCAACGACCAGTTCGCCGCGTGGGCCGATTCGGGCGGCCTCGTGATGGGCCACTACCGCAATTCGGCCGACACGCTGCGGCTGTGGAATCTCGCGCGCCAATACACGCTGTGCGACAACTTCTTCATGGCGGCTTTCGGCGGTTCGTGGCTGAACCACATGTTCCTGATTTCCGCGCAGGCGCCGCGGTATCCGGACGCGCACAAGCATCCGCACGCGGCGAAGCTGCTGTCGAAGGTCGAAGGCGACGATCCGGCCGGCACGCGCCTCGCGCTCGCCGCCGATTCGCCGGCATCCGCGCTCGACGGCCCGCCGAAGTTCGCGGGCGACGGCCCGCTGACGCCCGACGGTTACGGCGTGAACACGATGGCGCCGCCGTACCAGCCGAGCTACGTGCCGCCGCCCGACCCGGGCAATGCCGCGTATGCGGATCCGGACGACCATCGCGTGCTGCCGCCGCAGGGCTACGCGACGATCGGCGACCGCCTGTCGGAGAAGAACATCGACTGGGCGTGGTACAGCGGTGCGTGGCAATACGCGCTCGAGCATCGCGACACGGGCACCGTGCCCGATTTCCAGTACCACCACCAGCCGTTCAACTACTTCCGCAACTTCGCGCCGGGCACCGAAGCGCGCCAGCGGCACCTTCGTGATGCAGGGCTCGGCGACGAGCCGTCGACGAACCGCTTCATCGCCGACATCGACGCGGGCCGCCTGCCGGCCGTCACGTTCTACAAGCCGCAGGGCAACCTGAACATGCACGCGGGCTACGCGGACATCGAATCGGGCGACCGCCACATCGCGACCGTGATCGACCATATCCGGCGCGGGCCGCAATGGGACAACACCGTGATCGTGATGACGCACGACGAGAACGGCGGCTGGTGGGATCACGTTGCGCCGCCGGTCGGCGACCGCTGGGGGCCGGGCTCGCGGATTCCGGCGCTCGTGATCTCGCCGTTCGCGAAGAAGGGTTACGTCGATCACACGCTGTACGACACGAACTCGATCCTGCGCCTCATCAGCCGCGTGCACGGGCTCGCGCCGCTCGACGGCGTGGCCGCGCGCAACAACGCGTTCGCCGCGCGCGGCGAGCCGCCGCCGGGCGATCTCACGAACGCGCTCGATCTCGGCTGACGGACGGTTGGTCGTTTGACTGCTTAACTGCTTCACCGCTTGACCGCTTGAAACGACGACGCCCCGGGCAATGCGATCGATTGCCCGGGGCGTCGTTCATTTGCGGCGACGCTACGCGGCGCTGCGCAATGCGTCGCGCACCGCGTGCGCCGCGTGACGGCCGGCCTGCCGGCCGAAGAACGTCGCGTCGGCCAGCGACAGCCCCGAACTGTAGCCGGCGCCCCAGCGCGGCAGCCCGCACGTCGTGCGGCCGGCCGCATAGAGGCCCGGCACCGGCACGCGCGCCGCATCGAGCACCTGCCCGGTCGGCAGCGTGTCGAGCCCGCCGAGCGTGAAATGCGGATAAAACGCGTAGTCGATCCGGCAATCGAGCGCGACGAACGGCGGTTCGATCAGCGGCTGCAGCCACTTCTTCGCCTTGTGGAACAGCGGATCGGCGCCTTCGGCTGCATGGCGGTTGTACACGTCGACGGTCGCCGTCAGCGTGCCGGCCGGCATCTGCAGGTCGCGTTCGACCTCCTCCCACGTTTCGCCGGCCGCCGCGATGCCGATCCGCGCGATCGCGGGCGGTTCCTGATAAGTCGCGTGGTCGACGAGCAGGTAGATCCGGTCGTCGGCCTGGTGGAACGCATGATGGCCCGTGCGGCCGTGATAACCGTCCTCGTTGATGAAGCGCTGCCCGCGCGCGTTCACGAAAATGCCCTTGATCAGCGATTCGGGCGCGTAGAACGGCAGGCTGACGAAACCCTGGTCCATGTGGATCGCCGCGCCGCCCGCGCTCTGGCCGAGCAGGATGCCCGAGCCGTCGTCGCCGGGGCTGCCGATCGGCTCGTCCGAGCGCAGGAACTGCGGCGCATGCCGGCGCACCATGTCGCGGTTCATCGCGAAGCCGCCCGCACACAGGATCACCGCACCACGCGCACGCACGAACACCGTGTCGCCATACGCACGCAGCACGACGCCGCACACCGTGCCGCCATCGTCGACGATCAGCGCGAGCGCGCGCGTGTCGTAGCGCGTCGCGACGCCGAGCGCCGCCACGCGTTCGGCCAGCACGCGCATCAGCATCTGCCCGCCGCCCCAGCCCGGCCATTGCGGCGTGTGGCCGCGCGGGCACGGTTTCGCGGCCTCGCTGAACGGCCAGGCTTCCTCGCTGCCCGACCAGATCAGGCAGTCGTCGGTTTCCGGTTCGACGATCCGCTCGGCGATGAACGTGTTCTTGTACGTGAGCCCCTGCGCGACGAGCCAGTCGTGGTGTGCAAGGCTCTCGTTCGCGTAGAGGCGCACCTTGGCGTCGTCGGCGTCGCGGCCGCCCGCGAGCATCAGGTAGCGATACAGGTCCTCGGTGTCGTCGGTAAAGCCGGCCTGCCGCTGGGCAGGCGTGCCGCCGCTGCCGCCGAGGTAGATCTCGCCGCCCGACAACGCGCTCGTGCCGCCGTAGCTCGATGCGCGTTCGACGATCAGCGTATCGGCGCCGACGCTCGCGGCTTCGATCGCCGCGCACGCGCCGGCCGCGCCGAAGCCGACGATCACGACATCGTGTTCGGCGTCCCAGCGATGCACGTCGCGGGCGTTCAGGGGGCGGGTCAGGGAATAGTCGGATGACATGGAGAATGGGTCAGCGTGAAGGAAATCTGCGGGAAACGAGGAGCGTGACGCTGGCGTGCCGGGCTGGTCGCCTGACGTGGGGGTCGATACGTTGTCACTGCGCCGAGTTATCGCGTCGTCACGGTGCCGCGTTGTCGCGTTGCCGTTAAGAGCACGCTGTGGTGTTGATGCAAGCCGTGCGCCGTGTCGGGCGCGGCGAAAGTCGAACGGCGTGAAGCGGGACCGGCCGCGCAGCCTGGCCGATGCGCAACGATTACTTGGCGCCCCCGGCGAAAGCTGCCCGTGCGCTGTCGCGTCGCGGCGGCGTCCGGCCGGCGCGGCGCGCGGCCGCGCCGGCGTCACATGCCGCGCAACGCGGCGAAACCGAAGTGCGACGGGTCGATCGGCACGCAACCGGTCGGCAGGCCGTTCGGGTCGACCGAGCGACATTGCAGGATGCCGGCCGCATACGGCGGAGACGGGACCTGGTCGGCTCCGTATCGCGCCATTGCCATGGCAGCGAACGTGCCCATCGCCAATACGCACAGTTTGCGAGTCGTCAGTCTCATGATCGTCGTCCCCTCCGGTTGGCCGCTCGTGCGGTTCGTGTCCGGCGCGCATCGCATGCCGCACCGGATGACTGCACGGTAGCCAGCGCCCGGCCGCCGGCCATCGTCCGTTTCGACTAGGGGCAAACGCTGAGCGGCGCGCGAGTGACGTGCCGCGTCGCAACATCGCGAACCGCCGATTCACACGCATGGCGCAAACGCGGCACGTCGCGCGCCTTTCGTAACAGGCCGCGCCAATCGTCGGACGCATGCCGCGCATCGGTTGTTGCGCCGCGCCATCGATGCGCCATCGAACCGCGTGCGGCAGCCCGCCCCGGTGTTTTCCCCGACCCTCGCCCTGCTCCGTATGGATGACGAGTCCCGATCGGTTCGATGCGAACCTGCGCATCGACGTCGCAATGCCGCCCGCGTCCGCACTCGCGGCGCGGCCGACTCTTTCCGTCCTTCAACGGGAGTACTGCATGACCGATTCGAATCCCCGCCACGCGCTGTACGAACTCGCGTGCCGCTACGCGCAAGCCGTCGACCGGCGCGACTGGCCGCGGCTCACCTCCCTCTTCACCGCCGATGCGCAGCTCGCCGGCCCCGGCTTCCGCTTCGACGACCGCGACGCGATCGTCGCGGGCATGCGCGTGATCGAGCGCTACGAGACGACCCAGCATCACGTGCACAACCAGCTCGTCACGCTCGACGGCGGCGAGGCCGACGTCGAGACCTACGGCGTCGCATGCCACGTCTACGTGCGCGACGGCGTGAAGCGCAAGCTCGACTGGGGGCTCCGCTATCGCGACCGCTGCGTATTCGACGGCGGCACGTGGCGCTTCGTCGCCCGCACGCTGCACGTCGACTGGTCGCAAGACCTGCCGCTGGAGGGCTGAGCGATGCGCACCTCCCTTCCCCTCGATGGCCGCACCGCGCTCGTGACGGGCGGCGCCGGCGGCATCGGCGCGGCCTGCGCGCACGCGCTCGTCGCCGACGGCGCGGCCGTCGTGTTGATGGGCCGCCGCCGCGACGCGCTCGAACGCACGCAGCGGCAACTGACCGACGCAGTGCCCGGCAGCCGCGTCGCGATCCACGCGGGCGACGCGTGCGACGAAGCCGACCTGCAAGCGGCGCTCGACTTCGCGTGGGCGCTCGACAACCGCCTCGACATCGTCGTGCCGACGGTCGGCGGCGCCGGGTTCCGGCCGCTGCTGCTGCACGACGCCGACAGCTTCCGCGCGGAAATCGACCTGAACCTGCACAGCGCGTTCGCCGCGATCCGTCATGCGGCGCCGCGTCTGGCCGACAGCGGCGGCGGCGCGATCGTCTGCATCTCGTCGACCGCCGCGCGGATCAATTTCCGCTGGCTGTCCGCGTACTGCACCGCGAAGGCCGCGCTCGAAGCGCTCGTGCGCGGCGCGGCCGAGGAGCTGGCCGGCGCGAAGATCCGCGTGAACGCGGTGCGCCCGGGCCTCACGCGCTCCGAAGCGACCGCGCCGATGTTCGACAACCGCGCGCTCGTCGACAGCTTTCTCGAACAGATTCCGCTCGGCACGCTCGGCGAACCGCAAGCGATCGCGCATGCGGTGCGCTATCTCGCAGGCCCCGAATCGGGCTGGATGACCGGCCAGAGCTTCGCAGTCGACGGCGGCCACGAATTGCGCACGAACCCGCGCGTCGACGACACGATCGCGCAGCTCTACGGCACGGCCGCGCTCGATGCGGTCAAGGCCGGCCGCGCGCCGGGCGCCGCGTGAGCACCCACCTTCTTTCAACCTCACAGGAATCGACCGACACATGAATCGAGTCGCAAACAAGGTCGCGCTGGTCACCGGCGCGGCAAGCGGCGTCGGCCGCGCGGATGCGCTGCTGCTCGCCGCCGAAGGCGCGCGCGTCGTGCTGACCGACATCGACGAGGACGCGGGCCGTGCGCTCGCCCGCGAGATCGGCGACGCGGCGCTGTTCGTGCGCCACGACATCGCCGACGAAGACGGCTGGCGGCACGCGATCGCGTCGACGCTCGACCGCTTCGGCCGTCTCGACGTGCTCGTCAACAACGCGGCGATCTGCCCGGTCGGCTCGATCGAGGACACGAGCCTCGACACGTGGCGGCGCGTGATGCGCACCAACGCGGACGGCTATTTCCTCGGCTGCAAGTACGCGATCGGCGCGATGAAAGGCAACGACACGCCGGGCTCGATCGTGATGATGTCGTCGGTCGCCGCGCTCGGCGGGCTGCCGATGATGTGCGCGTACACCGGGTCGAAAGGCGCGGTGACGGCGCTCGCACGCAGCGTCGCCGTGCACTGCAAGCGCAGCGGCTACCGGATCCGCTGCAACTCGATCCATCCGGACGGGATCTGGACGCCGATGACGCAGGCGCTGATGCCCGATCTCGATCCGGCCGCGCTCGGCATCGGCAGCGATCCGATGGCGCGCATGTGCGACCCGCAGGACGTCGCGAATCTCGTGCTGTTCCTTGCGTCCGACGAATCGCGTTTCGTGAACGGGGCGGAACTGCGGATCGACAACGCCCAACTGGTGTCGTCGCTGTGACGCGGCTCGACGCTTTTCCATTCAGAGGAGTCCTTCGATGATTTCATTCACCGGCAAGACCGTGCTGGTCACCGGCGGCGGCGCGGGCATCGGCCGCGCCTGTGCGGAAGCGTTCGGCGCAGCGGGCGCACGCGTGGCCGTGGCCGAGATCGACGCGGCACGCGCGCAGGACGTGCGCCACGCGCTCGAAGCCGCGGGCGTCGACGCGCTCGTCGGCACCGTGGACGTCACGCGCCGCGACGAGGTCGATGCGTTCGCGCGGACGGTCGACGCGCGCTTCGGCGGCCTCGATGTGCTCGTCAACAACGTCGGCGATTTCCTGCAGATCGCGAAACCGTTCGACGACTGCACCGACGACGATATCGCGCGGCTGTTCGACGTGAACCTGCGCCAGGTGTTCATCGTCACGCGCGCGATGCTGCCGTTGCTGCGCAAGCGCGGCGCGGGCGGCAGCATCGTCGGCGTGTCGTCGATCGAGGGCTTCCGCGCGATTCCGAACTGCACCGTGTACGCGTCGTTCAAGGCCGCGCTGACCGGCTTCACGAAAAGCCTCGCGCTCGAACTCGGGCCGGCCGGCATTCGCGTGAACCAGATCGCGCCCGAAACCACCGAGACGCCGCAGGTGCCCGTCAGCGCGATGGTCGCGGCCGAACACCATGACCACATCCCGCGCTGGATTCCGCTCGGACGCTTCGGTGCGGCCGGCGACATCGCGGGCGCCGCGCTGTTCCTTGCGAGCCCGCTCGCCGCGTGGGTCACCGGCACGACGCTGCACGTCGACGGCGGCGCGCTCGCGGCGGCCGGCTGGTATCGCGATCCGAACGGCTTCTGGACCAACATGCCCGTCGTCACGGGCAACGGCTTCAATTTCTGAGCGACGCAGCGCACGCGTTTGCGGCTTCCCCCGTTCAATTCACGCGGCGCGCCTGCGCCGCCACGGAGACACCATGAAAATCCTGATCGTCGGCGGTACCGGCCTCATCGGCGGCCACGCCGCGCTGCACCTGCATGCGCAGGGCAACCACGTGACGCTCGCCGCGCGCAAGCCGCCCGCGGCCGGCAGCGCGCTCGCGCAGTTCGACGTGCTGCTGCGCGACTACGTGGCCGGCAACTTCACGCGCGACGATCTCGCGCCGTTCGACGCGGTCGTGTTCGCGGCCGGCAACGACATCCGCCACCTGCCGCCCGGTACCGACGAAGCCGCGCACTGGGAACGCGCGAACGTCGACGCGGTGCCGCGCTTCTTCGCGCTTGCGCGCGACGCGGGCGTGAAGCGCGCGGTGCTGGTCGGCAGTTTCTATCCGCAGGTCGCGCCCGCGCTCGTCGATACCGTGCCGTACGTGCGCTCGCGCCATCTCGCCGATGAGCGCGTGCGCGCGCTCGCGACGCCGTCGTTCGCGGTGTGCAGCGTCAATGCGCCGTTCGTGGTCGGGTCGGTGCCGGGGCTGCGCAACGAGATGTTCGCCGCATACACGGGTTATGCACGGGGCCAGTTCGCAGGGCTGCCCGTGTACGGGCCGGCCGGCGGCAGCAACTTCATCTCGACGCAATCGCTGTCGGAAGCGATCTGGGGCGCACTGCAGCGCGGCGAAGCGGGCAAGGCCTACCTCGTCGGCGACGAGAACCTCAGCTTCGCCGACTACTTCGCGGCGTTCTTCCGCGCGGCCGGCAACGCGCAGGATGTGCCGTCGCTCGACCAGGAGCATCCGCTGCTGCCCGACATCGCGATCTACACGGGGCGCGGCAACGTCGTGTCGTACGAACCCGATCCGGCCGATATCGCGCTGCTGCGCTACCGACGCGGCGACGTGCAGCGCGCGGTCGACGAAGTCGTCGCGCATTGCAGCGCGCAGTAAGCGGCATCGATGCGAAAACGTCCCGCCGCCGGCGATGGATGCCGGCGGCGGGACGTCAGGGTCGGTGCGTCAATGCGTCAATGCGACGATACGCCGATACGCCGATGCAGATCGTTCAGGCGCCGAGGCGCTGTTCGATCTTCTTCATCGTGTCGGTCATTTCGACGGGCAGACGCAGCTTCAGCATGTCGAACAGCGCAGCGTGCAGCTTCAGTTCCTCGCGCCATTCGTCTGCGTTCATCGACGTCACCGCGTCGAACTGCTCGCGCGTGAAATCGAGCCCGTCCCAGTGCAGGTCTTCATACGCAGGCGACACGCCGAACGCATGCTCGCCGCCACCACCGGTGCCTTCGAGACGGTCGAGCATCCACTTCAGCACGCGCATGTTCTCGCCGAAGCCCGGCCACACGAACTTGCCGTTCGCGTCCTTGCGGAACCAGTTCACGCAGTAGATCTTCGGCAACGTCGCACCCGCGCCTTCGAGCTGCTTGCCGAGCTTCAGCCAGTGCGCGAAATAATCGCTGACGTTGTAGCCGCAGAACGGCAGCATCGCGAACGGGTCGCGGCGCACGATGCCCTGCTGGCCTACTGCCGCGGCGGTCGTCTCCGAACCCATCGTCGCGGCCATGTACACGCCTTCGACCCAGTCGCGCGCCTCGGTCACGAGCGGTACCGTCGTCGAGCGGCGCCCGCCGAAGATGAACGCGTCGATCGGCACGCCGGCCGGGTTCTCCCAATCCGCGTCGATCGACGGGCACTGCGCGGCCGGTGCCGTGAAGCGCGAATTCGGATGCGCGGCCTTGCGGCCTGTCTCCTTGCCGATCTCCGGCGTCCACGGGTTGCCCTGCCAGTCGGTCAGCTTCGCGGGCGGCGTGTCGGTCAGCCCTTCCCACCACACGTCGCCGTCTTCCGTCAGCGCGACGTTCGTGAAGATCACGTTTTCCGTCAGCGTCGAGATCGCGTTCGGGTTGGTCTTCACGCCGGTGCCCGGCGCGACGCCGAAGAACCCTGCTTCCGGGTTGATCGCATACAGGCGGCCGTCGCGGCCCGGTTTCAGCCACGCGATGTCGTCGCCGATCGTCGTGACCTTCCAGCCGTTGAAGCCCTGCGGCGGAATCAGCATCGCGAAGTTGGTCTTGCCGCACGCGGACGGGAACGCGGCCGCGACGTGATACTTCTTGCCGGCCGGCGACGTCACGCCGAGGATCAGCATGTGCTCGGCGAGCCAGCCCTGGTCGCGGCCCATCGTCGACGCGATGCGCAGCGCGAAGCACTTCTTGCCGAGCAGCGCATTGCCGCCGTAGCCCGAACCGAAGCTCCAGATCTCGCGCGTTTCAGGAAAGTGCACGATGTACTTGACCGGGTTGCACGGCCACGGCACGTCTTGCTGACCCGCTTCGAGCGGACGGCCGACGCTGTGCACGCACGGCACGAATTCGCCGTCTTCGCCGAGCACGTCGTACACGTCGCGGCCCATGCGCGTCATGATCCGCATGTTCACCGCAACGTACGGGCTGTCGGACAGTTCGACGCCGACGTGCGCGATCGGCGAGCCGAGCGGGCCCATCGAGAACGGCACCACGTACAGCGTGCGGCCGCGCATCGAGCCGCGGAACAGGCCGTCGAGCTTCTCGCGCATTTCGGCAGGCTCGATCCAGTTATTGGTCGGGCCGACATCATCGCGCGATGCCGCGCAGATGAACGTGCGATCTTCGACACGTGCAACGTCGGACGGATCGGATTGCGCGAGATACGAGTTCGGGCGCTTCGCCGGGTTCAGGCGCTTGAGCGTGCCCTGGTCGACCATCGCCTGGCACAGCGCGTCGTATTCCTCCTGCGAACCGTCGCACCAAACGATATGCTCGGGCTCCGTGAGCGCCGCGATGCGCGACACCCAGTCGATCAGCTTGCGATGTTTGACGAAGGCCGGGGGAGCGATCAGCGGGCCGTGTGTCGCTTCGGCCAGATTGTTTTGCGACATGGGAACGTCTCCAGATTATTGGGCGGGGATGGGGGTTGCGGGGTGAACCCGCCAGATGGGGAATGCGATCGGAATGCAGGACGCAGCAACGCGCAACGCGGGGCACGCGAACTGTGCGCGTGTCGATGCCGCGATGCGGGCGAGAGGATGTGATGTCTCGTTAGAAGATGCGAACGCGAGTTTCGCCATGCATGCAACCTGCCTTACAACTTCCATGCCGGCCAGCATACCATCGCCGTTATTGAGCGGGCGTTGCGTTGCAACAAGAAACAAGTGTGACGACGTGCAGGCACATGCGTTGCCGGCAAGCCATTCTGACTGCGTCGATGCGATCGCTGTCGGGGACGAAACCCGCGGAAGGTCCGTCGCACAAGGGTTTGGCGAAACCGCCAGGTTCGGCCCGCCGGCTGCGCGCATGAAAATTGCGAATGCGCGCCCGGCGGATTCTCGTTTTCGCTACTCAGGCAAACCCTGAATTAGGTTGCGTACACAAACATCCGACCTGAATGCGTGATGGACGCCCCCGCTCAAAACGGCGCGCCCGGCAATCCGGGGTAATACGCGCCCGCCGCCATCCCGCCGTCGACGGCCAGTTCGGCGCCGTTGCAGTACGACGCGTCGTCGCTCGCGAGGAACAGCGTCGCGCGCGCGATCTCGTCGGGCAGGCCGACGCGCTGCAGCGGCACGTTCGCATAGTGCTTGTTGATTTCCTCGAGCGGCGCGCCGGTCGGGTTCGACATCACCGTGTTCACGCCGCCCGGATGGATCGAATTCACGCGCACGCCCTGGTGGCCGAGTTCGAGCGCCGCGACCTTCGTCAGCCCGCGCACGCCCCACTTGCTCGACACGTACGCGGCGAGTGCATTCACGCCACGCAGGCCGTCCACCGACGAGATGTTGACGATCGACCCGCTCTTCTGCGCGATCATGCGCGTCGCAACCGTGCGGATGCCGACGAACGTGCCGACGAGGTTGATCGACACCGCGCGCTCGAAATCGCGTTTCGACAGCTCGGTGATGCCGCCGAACGTCAGCACGGCCGCATTGTTGACGAGCACGTCGATGCGGCCGAACTGCTCGACCGTCGCGTCGGCCACGCGCGCCCAGTTCGCTTCGTCGGCGACGTCGAGCCGCATGAAGCGCGCCGCGCTGCCGAGTTCGCGCGCGAGCGCTTCGCCTTCCGCGTCGAGCACGTCGCCGATCACGACGCGCGCGCCCTCTTCGACGAACAGCCTGCAAGTTGCCGCGCCCATCCCGCGCGCGCCGCCCGTCACGATCGCTACTTTTCCTTCCAGTCGACCCATGTCGTCCTCTCTTCGATTCCGGTTTGCCGGCAGTCACGCGCAAACGTGCGTGCCGGACCCATGATTGGTGCGCGGCTCGCGCCGTCAGCCCCCGCCTTTAGCCCCAGTAAGCCTGCCCGCCGTCGAGCGGCAGCGTCGCGCCCGTCAGGTACGCGGCATCGCGGCTCGCGAGAAACACGATCGCGCGCCCGATGTCCTGCTCGCAGTCGCCCACGCGGCCGAGCGGGATCGTGCGGAAGAATGCTGCCGCTTCCTGCGGATTCGCATCGACCCAGCCTTTCAGGCCCGGCGACAACGCATGCGGCGCGACCGCGTTCACGCGGATGCCGTCCGCGCCCCATTCGCACGCCGCCGCGCGCGTCAGCGCACGAATCGCCTCCTTGGTCGCCGCGTACGCGCCGTAACCGGACGCATCCCAGCGCACCGCAGCCGACGACGCGAAATTGACGATCACGCCGTCGCCCTTCAGATGCGGATGGCACGCGCGCATCATCCGCAGCGTCGCAATCGGCCCCGATTCGAGCCCCGCCAGAAAATCCGCATCCGTCACGTCGAGCAGGCGGCCGAGCGGCACGACCTGCGCGTTGTTGATCAGGATCTGCACGCCGCCGTACCGTTCGACGACGGCATCGACGCAAGCCGCGATCTGTGCGGCGTTCATCACGTCGCACACGAACGGCTCCGCGATACCGCCACGTGCGCGGATCGCGTCGCAGGTGGCAAGCAGCTTGTCGCGCGTGCGACCGACCACCGCGACGTGCGCGCCTTCCGCCGCGAGCGCATGCGCGACGCCCTGGCCGACGCCCTGCCCCGCGCCCGTCACGAGCGCGACCTTGCCCTTCAGGATGCCCATGCGCGCTCCTTAAGCGACGATCGCCGGATGGGCCTGCACGGGCCCGCCGAGCAGCTCGCGGTACGACGGCGGCTGCTTGCCGTCGAGATCGGCGATGCCGTATTGCAGCGCGGCTTCCGCGCCGACGAGCACCTGCCCCGACAGCGCCATGCGCTGCGGATCGCCGTGGATCGCGTGAATCACGCGGCCCGTGAATTCCGGGCTTTCGGCGACGAGCGAGAACTCCTTGTAGAGATCCGGATGCTCGTCCCACACGCGCGTCGTGCGCTCGGTGCGCAGCGGGCCCATCCAGATCGACACGGCCGCGACGTCGAACGGTTTCAGGTCGACGGCCATGTCCTTCGCGAACTTGTCGACGCCCGATTTCTGCGCGCCGTAGGCCGCGCCGTGCATGTAGCAGCTCGCGCCGAACGAAGACGTGAATGCGATCAGCCCGCTGCGGCGCTTCGCCATCAGCGGCGCCGCATGCCAGCTCGCGACGTAGGCCGAGCGCAGCCCCACGTCGAGGATGTTCACGAGGTCGAGCGATTTTTCCCAGAACGGGCCCGGCAGGATCAACTGGTCGTGCAGGTAGGTCGCGTTGTTGACGAGGATGTCGAGCCGTCCGCTGTCGCGTTCGATGCGCTCGAACAGCGCCTTCACCTGCGCATCGTCCGCGTGGTCGCAGGCCACCGCGATCCCGCGGCCGCCGAGCGCGTCGATCTCGCGCGCGGTCTCGTGGATCGTGCCGGGCAGCGGTGCATCTCCTTCGTTCTGCGAACGGCCCGTCACGTAGACGGTCATGCCGGCCGCGCCGAGCGCGCGCGCGATACCCTTGCCCGCGCCGCGCGATGCGCCCGTCACGATGGCAACCGGCGCATCGTGGTTCTGTGTCATGTTCGATGTCTCCTGTGGAATGTCCGCCACGTGCGTGGCAATGGCGTGCGTCAGGCACCCGGCGGCTGTGCGCCGGCGAACAGCACGCCCGACGCATCGCCTTCGTAGCGGGCCGACAGCGTCGACGTGACGACGCAGCGCGTGCCCGCGATCTTCCATTCGCCGTCGACCTTCCGGTATTCGTCGTCGTAATACGCGCCGAGCTGCGTGAGCGTGTGCGCGTTCGTGTCGATCATCTGGTAGTGCAGGCCCCACGTGCCGCGCGCATGCGTGTCATCGAGCACGGTGATGTCGGGATTCACGCCGTGGTGCATCTCGACGATGTTCGGATGGCAGCCGAGCCGTTCGAACACATCGACGAGCGCGTCGCGCGTATCGAACGTGCCGATCCGGCCGTAGTCGATGTGCACGCGGCCGGGCACGAAGCAGTCGCGCATCCCTTGCGGATCCTTGCGGTCGCAGCACGTGAAGTAGCGCGCCTTCAGCCGGCGGATCGCATCGGCATCCTCCAGCCTGCGCACTCGCGTTTCCAGCGATTCGATGAGGGTCATCCCGTCTCCTTGTTCGGTGCCGGCGCGGATCGGATGCCGCGTCGATGCCACGTTACCGCCGCGCGACGCGCCGGCCATCACCCGTTCGGATTAAGCCGGCGGTTCATCGCGGCAGCGCAGGCTGCATACGTGCGAGCCTTTCGTCCGAACAGACGATGCGATGCAGGCGGCTTCGTTCCTACCATCGAACGACACCACCACGAGATACGGCGATGGACGACACGACCCGCACGCTCCATGAATACGAGCAGATCCGACAGTTGAAGTACCGGTATTTCCGCGCGGTCGATACGCACGACTGGTCGTTGCTCGCCGATTGCCTGACCGAGGATTGCGAGGCGCGGCTGTATGGCGGCCGTTATGCGTATGACGGCCGCGACGCTTTCGTGTCGAGCCTGCGCGAGCTGATCGGCAAGCCGACCTTCCTGACGATGCATCACGGCCACCACCCCGAACTCACGCTGGTGTCCGCCGATCATGCGTGCGGCGTGTGGTTTCTCGAGGATCACGCGATCAATCTCGAGGACAACTACCTGCTGCACGGCACCGCGTTCTACGACGACCAGTACGTGAAACGCGACGGCGTGTGGCGCATTCACGCGACGCGCCACGAGCGGCTGTTCGAAACCGTCACGTCGCCGATTCCGCCGTCGTTCACGCTGACCGCGAACCGGTTCGCGCCGGGTGCACATGGTGCGCATGGCGCGGCCGTCACCGCTTCCTGAACCCCGGCGGCAACGCCGCCGATCCCGTCATTCCCCTCTGGAGCCGTAGCAATGGAGAAAGTCATTTACGTGTTGTGGCGCGACGCGCAGGCCGCGCCCGATCAGTGGAGCCGCACGGTGCGCGCGCAGCTCGCCGACACGCTGCTGTCGCTTGGCGCGCACGGCGTGCAGGTGAACGTCGCCGATGCCGATGTCGCGCCGGCCGCCGGCCTGAAGCAGACCAACACGCACCCGGGCATCGACGGGATCGTCGCGGTGTGGGTCGACAGTGCGAACGCGATGTTTCGAAAGCCGTTCGACGATGCGGTGCGCGCGGTCGTGCCGCACACGGCAGCGTATCTCGTCACCGAATCGCAACCGATTCCGAACACGCGCTTTCCGGCGCGGCCGGGCGAGCGCACGACTGGCTTCTCGCAGCTCGCGTTCCTGAAGCGGCCGCCGCGCCTCACGCACGAAGCGTGGCTCGATGTGTGGCACGGGCATCACACGCGCGTCGCGATCGATACGCAGGACAATTTTCTGTATGTGCAGAACGTCGTCGTGCGTGCGCTTACGCATGCGGCGCCCGGGTATGACGCGATCGTCGAGGAATGCTTTCCGGCTGCGGCGATGACCGATCCGCACGCGTTCTTCGATGCGGTCGGCGACGACGAAAAGTTTCAGCGCAATGTGGCCGAGATGATGGATAGCTGCGGGCGGTTCATCGACTTCGACAAGATCGATGTGGTGCCGACCAGTCAGTATGTGGTGAAGGCTGTGCGAGGTTAAGTTGCGGGGGGAGGTTGAGGCGGTCGGGGACCGCGCGGGTTGAGTCGCGCGGTCTCGGATAGCCTTCATTTAGGGTTCGTCTTATGTTCCTCCGCGGGCCGACGGCCGCCGTCTATCGCGTGTCGTCGGCCTGGTTTCTTGGGTTTGTACGGATTTCTATGGATGTCGTTGAACCCTCATCAACAGCCCTTCGTCCCAGTTCCATACAAGAAACTGATTCCAGGGTGAAGAGGCCGATTTAACTTATCGCTTCAGTATGCCCCATCAAATAACACATTCACAAACAACGCTTTCAGCCCGACCAAATATGTTCACCTGAATTACAAAAACATCACCCCCCAAAAGACAATATCCGCACCGCGAATCAAAAACCCAGCATCCAATTATTCCATCGGCGAGCCATAGAAATAGTCATTGCGACCGACAAATTTCTTTATTTGATGACATGTAATCTCGAAGCTCGGAGAACATTGCTACGCATGACGGTTTAATCTCGTCCGATTTCGTATTAATTGGTCCGTAGTGCTTGCGATCCACTCGCAACATTATTGAGTGATATTTCGCCGCAAATCCTTGACATGATTTTGTGATTTTTTGAAAGTTGACACCCTCACCACTTCCCCAGTTTTTTAACCTCGGAAGGCCAGACACCTTATCCACGCCAGTGCAGGCCGCATAGAAATTCGAAAAACACTGAACATCTCCCGCCTTGGCATCTTCGTACAGTTTTCCAAGCTCACTGCTTTTATTGATTGAATCGTAGCTGGTTTGGAATATTCCAGCCTCTGCCTTCGGACCGGTCCTGTTTTCAGGAGCACTGGAGTCTTGTCCGCAGTCAGTACCGCCAGAGGATTCCTGCATCGCCGAACCGATCATTAATGCGTATAGATTTTCGATTTTTGCCGGCACCTCATAATAAGCAAGAGCATCTTTTTCAGGACTCCCCAAATTATTAGCTGACGCCCCAGATGGAGAGCAAATTTCCTGGGCAAAATTAGATACCATGCCTCTCAATAATTTTGCGGGAGCCCGGCCACGATTGTTCTTATAAGACTCCAAATAACATTCACTTCCGGCACTTTTCGAGATTACTCTTTCATAATCCACACCCGCCTTTCCCGGCTCATCCAACATAGGCGCCGCCAGCAAATTTCGAGCCGCCAAACAGCCAATCAAAAGTAAAAATTTAATTTTAAAATTCCTCACGCCACCCCCGAATTATAAACTTCCATCACAACACAGCCGATATTGAAAATGGCTTAATTCAAAAAACGCTTCGAGAAATTTCGTTATCGAATCGAGTTATCCGCTCGCAGCCGAGCATCTATCCGGATGCGCATAATTGTCGGGGGCTCAAGCTACAGACATTCTGCAGGAGGGACTCCGACGATTGCACATCGTTTGAGCGCAAGTGCAGCAGAGACATCTGCGGGCGTCGCGTTCTTGAGTGCTTGATCAAATCGTTGCGAAGCAGAAGTTTTCGCTTGCGTGAAATTGCTAAACAGATCTTTGACAATTTCTGGATTGATGGAAAAATTTACAGGTGAATGTGCTTTTGTCGTTGTCACGAAATTCGCGATCGATGCATCGCTTGGTATGGCGCCGACATTGGACGGCGTTTGATTGTTCGCCATTTCAGCGGGCGGTTTTGCATTGGCATTCGGCAATGCCCACGCCGAAACAGTGAACACGACGAGCGGATTGCCAAGACTTTTGGCATCCTCCGGCATTGTTGCCGGACATTGTGCTGCATTCCTGGCTTTAAAAACAATGTTGCTCGTAGGAGCGTTATACCAAAAACAATATTTTCTGGTATCTGCGATGCTGATCATGTCATCCGAGAGTTTTCCCTTATAGTCGAAAACGACCGCCTGCACCCCTTCTCTCAACGCGGTCGAAGGGCATGTAGCCGGCTTTGCTTGATCGGCATTGGCAGCGAGATCGAACGAGAACGATGCAACAGGATATTTATCGGCGCCACTCGAGAGACTTCCATTCACTATTTTCTGCGCAAACTTCCCAAAATACTCCATTCCGGTAATATACGGATTCGGCGGAAGCGGCAAAGCACTCGAGAAATCAACGAACGCCATGACATCAGAAAAAGCAGCACTACCTTTTTCCAGGGACATCAAATACAGATCGATCGAAGTGTTTTTGTAAACGACATTTTTATCATCAACAAGTGGATATTTCGACATGATCGGAAATCGCATCGGCAAGTATCCGACGTCGGACCGCGTCGAAGATACTGCCAACTGTTTAGCCCGCGGAAAATTAAAAGACGTTCCCTGACTGTTCTCTATTGAAACGTCGAATTTTACACCCAATGCTGCTTTCGATTTAAACAATGCACTCCACCATGATTGCGAACGCTGGAGTTGCGCACTCACCAGCATCAAAGACACCAGGTTCTTTGAGGCATCCACGCAGCCATGGTCGGACCCATCGTAGACATTGATGATTGCACCGCCGTTGGTGCCGACTTGTGCATCTGCCTCCCCGTAGGAAAATACGATCAGGAGGCACACCCCGATTAACAATAATTTCATGAAGATCCCCTTTTTATTAACCTTTATATTCCGATCCGGAATTATCTTGATTATATTTTCGGAACTCCAATATCAGCACCTCTCACCAGCCTGTTCACTATAGGTGAAGCATGTCGAAAAATCAAAAGACCGAGGAAGCAAATGCCGACAGCGTATCGAGGTGCTTGAGCCGAAGTGCAAGGACTCGATTGCCTGATACGACCCATTTGCGCCGCTCAGTCAAAGTTCGCAACCGTCCGCCCCAGCCTGCACGCGACTCTATCGGGAATCACTGCAACGCTCCGCTCGGCGACCGTTGCGTATGGCCGGCGCGCCCCATTGACGGCATGCCGCAACGGTTGCGAGCGAAACGCAGGCGTTCCCTCCGATCCGCAGAATGCGGTGCAGCCTCGAGCCGTTACCAGTGCCAGACCTGATCGAAGCGGTCGAACAGCGCGGGAATCTCGGCACGCGCGAGCAGCGTCAGGCCGCCGATGACATCTTCCTGTGCCAGTCCACAGTCGCGCATGTCCTCGTTGACCGCATACACGGCAACGCCGGCGCCGATCATCTTGTCCAGATCCTTATCGAGCGCCGGCGGATGGACCTGCCGGCGCGTGCCGAACGCGAGGCCGGTGGCATCCTGCCCGCGCGCCGCATAGTTCACGGCGCTTCCGTACAGCAGCAGGCTGATGTCGGCGCCGGCATTTTTCAGCACATGGTTCAGCCACAGGATGGTGTCATCCTGTTCTTCCAGCGTAGCCCGGTACGCTGTCTCAACAATGCTCAGGATTTTCATCGCGCAGCTCCTATTTCGTCGGGATTACCAGCACAGCGTTGCTCTGGGTCGCGGAGTCGAGAAAATCCTTCGGGCTGCCGCGGCGGGGACCCTCAATCCAGTCACCTGCGCCGCGTTCGTCCACGCACAGGCCGCAGTTGATCCAATCGAGCTTGACACCCTGCCGGGCAGCGAGTTGAAACAAGGCTGCCACCCAGTCCCTGGTTGTCGGGTGATCCTCCTCCTCCACGGACGTGCCCTTGACCGGATTGGCATGTGGGGCTTGCGCCTTCATGGTCAGATTGACTGCACCTTCGTAGGCGAACACGGTGACGTCGTGCCCCCGTCGCAGCGCGGCATCCACAATGCGCAGCGCCGTCGTGCTGGCTGCCTTCTCATACGGGGGATCCATCAGTGCCAGGGTCAATTTCATACCAGTAGCCATCACGCTCTCCTTGGTTCAGTGCCAAATGGCCTTGGTCCCAGCCACACAGAGAAGATCCACGAGTTGTCCGATGTCCGCCTTCTGGACACCTTCCGCCAGCCGTTCGATCGCCCGTTCGCGCAAGGAGAATTCATCGGCAAGGACGGTGACGCCGCTGCGCGTCAGATCCGCATATCGCTCGCTGAATTTTGCGCCCGGGCGAGTGGAAAGCACGCCGTTCTGAACCAGGAACAGTGTGACCGTGTTGCCCCTCTGGCGTACGCCCCTGACCAGTTCCTCGACGTGCTCGGTATCCCCGGCACCATGTGGACCGCGCGATTCTACGAACAGGTAATTTGCCATGTCAGCCTCCTGCCAGCTTCCAGCCCGAAAAAGCAGTTCCCACCGACGTGTTGCTCCCTGTGTCGCGCCAGTCGCAACGGGCACTCGACTCACCGTGCGGCGCGTGGGCCGCGCACAGCTCATGAATTGGGTATAGCAGAACGGACGGATAGTCCAAGTAACTCCACGTGTCGCTGCACGGGATGGCTGATGCGTGTGGTCAGGCCATTGTTGAAGCACGGCACAAGCAGGCAACTTCGCCGGGAAGTTGCGGCCGGGACGGAGCGAGCAGCGGACATTCCCCGGCAGGCGCGAACGTCACTTCCTGGCCGAACGCCGACAGTTCTCTCCGTGTTCCGCACCAATCCGTGGCGAGTCATTCTTTCGTCCCCCCGTTTCCTATGACAACGGTCGCTGCTCCGCGACAACGGACGCTTTTGCCCACCCATGACAAAACGTCTATAATTGGACAATCCATCGACCAGCCCGCCGCCACGCCTCACCGCGCGTACCCCGCGATTCCCCGGCCCAACTTCCCCGGAGCGACATGAACGCCTACCCCGTTTTCGATACGCTTTGCGACCTGCTGACAACATCCGGCGCCCGCTTCCGCGTGCTGGAGCACCCGGCAGAAGGGAAATCCGACGTCATCGCCGCGATCCGTGGCACACGCCCCGAACAAGGCGCGAAAGCAATGCTGTGCACCTTCAAGGACGGCGGCGACGCAACCGCCCTCGCCGTCATCCCCGGCCACCTGAAGATCGATTTCCGCAAAGTCGCCGACGCCGTCGGCCGCCGCAAGGCGACGCTCGCGCCGCCCGATCTCGCAGCCACCGTTACCGGCTGCGTGATGGGCGCCGTGCCGCCGTTCGTGTTCGACGGCAACGTGACGCTCGTCGTCGATCCCGCGCTGGTCGAACGCAACGACGAGATCGCATTCAACGCCGGCCGCCTCGACCGCTCGGTCGTGCTCGATGCGGACGACTACGTACGGATCGCGCGCCCGTTGCTGGCCGACATCACGCGGCCGGAAACGACAGCCGACCAGGAACGCGCCGGTTGACCATTTCCCGAAGCCGCCGCATCGATCCGAAACCTGAACGCGAGCCCACCATGACCACCACCCGGAACAAAGCGCTGTCGGAGCACGCGTCGCTGATCGAACAGGTGCAGCGCATCGCCGAAGGGCTCGGCGAGATGTTCGCGCCGTTCACCGAGGTCGTGGTCCACGACCTGCGCACGCCGAAGCACGCGATCCTCGCGATCCACAACAACCTGTCCGGACGCGCGGTCGGCGACCCCGCGACCGAGCTCGGCCTCGCCCGCATCGAGGACGACGATTTCCCGCAAGTGCTCGCGAATTACCCGAACCGCTTCGCCGACGGCCGCACCGCGAAGAGCACGTCGATCGGCATCAAGGATTCGACCGGGCGCTATGTCGCCGCGCTGTGCCTGAATGCCGACGTCACGCTGTTCCGCGGCTTCCAGGGCATGCTGAACCAGTTCTGCCGCACGGACGGCGATACCATCGCGGAAACGCTCGACCCGGCCGGCGCGGACGCGATCCGGCAACGCATCGACGCGTTCGCGACGCGCCTCGCGACGACGCCGCGCGAACTGAAGACCGACCAGCGCCGCGAGCTGATGCAGACGCTGAAGGCCGACGGCTTTCTCGAGGTGCGCCGCGCGATGGAGATCGTGTCGCAGCATCTCGGCGTATCGCGCGCGACGGTGTACAACGATGCGAAATGAAACGAGCGCGCTGCTTTCATGTTGACTAAACTTTCCGACCCTCGATCGACCATGAACTCTCCGACTCTCCCCACGTACGACGACGTCGCCGCCGCCGCGGCCCGGCTCGAAGGCCATGCGCACCGCACGCCGGTGATGACGTCGCGGACGATCGACGAAGCGCTCGGCGCGCAGGTGTTCTTCAAGTGCGAGAACCTGCAGCGCATGGGCGCATTCAAGTTCCGCGGCGCGTTCAACGCGCTGTCGCGCTTCGATGCCGAGCAGCGTCGCAACGGCGTCGTCGCGTTCTCGTCCGGCAACCATGCGCAGGCGATCGCGCTGTCGGCGCGCATCCTCGGCATCCCGGCGACGATCGTGATGCCGCAGGATGCGCCGGCCGCGAAGGTGGCCGCGACGCGCGGCTACGGCGGCAACGTGGTGACCTACGACCGCTACACCGAGGATCGCGAGCAGATCGGGCGCGATCTCGCGGAGCAGCACGGGCTTACGCTGATCCCGCCCTACGACCATCCGGACGTGATCGCCGGCCAGGGCACGGCGGCCAAGGAACTGTTCGACGAAGTCGGGCCGCTCGACGCGGTCTTCACGCCGCTCGGCGGCGGCGGGCTGCTGTCGGGCACCGCGCTCGCCACGCGCGCGCTGTCGCCGCACGCGAAGTTGTACGGCGTCGAGCCGGAAGCCGGCAACGACGGCCAGCAATCGTTCCGGTCGGGCGCAATCGTGCATATCGATACGCCGCGCACGATCGCCGACGGCGCGCAGACACAGCACCTCGGCAACCTGACGTTCCCGATCATCCGCCGCGACGTCGACGACATCCTGACCGCGACAGACGCCGAACTCGTCGACTGCATGCGCTTCTTCGCGACGCGTATGAAGATTGTCGTCGAGCCGACCGGCTGCCTGTCGTTCGCCGCCGTGCGACGGATGAAGGACCAACTGCAAGGCAAACGCGTCGGCGTGGTGATCAGCGGCGGCAACGTCGATCTGGAGAACTTCTGCGCGCTGGTGTCGGCATCGGCATGAACGTCATCGCGCGCATGAACATCCTGTCATGCGCGCGCCGCCGCTCCTTCACGCCGCGTTAAGTTTCGCGCCCTAGACTGATTACGTTGTCCCGCAGTCTGTCGTGAAGGAGCCACCATGAACACGCACGCGATCGTCGCCGCCGCCCTGGCGGCCGCTTCCCTTTCGGCGTTCGCTCAACCGGGCGCTACGTCATCCGGTTTTCCCGCCGCATCGCCGCGCGACGCCGTCGCGCAGGCGACCCACCGTTCGCCCGGCGCATTGCCGTCCACCGGCTTCGTGCTCGCGAAGATCGATCAGAACAATACGCCGCCCGACCGCGGCGGCGACCCGAGCGGCCGCACGCACACCGGTACCCGCATGTAACGGCGCGCCGGTCGGCGCTGCCGCGCCCGGTCGTCGTTGTCAGAACGACGGCAGTGACGGATCGCGCGCTGCGAGGATGTCGTCGGTGCGCCGCTGCAGCGCGCCGTCGATCGTCTCCGGCTGCGGAATCAGCCAGTAGCGCCCTGCGCGGATGCCGTCGAACACCCGCCCGGCGAACGCGTCGGGCGTGAGCCCGTGCGCGTTCAGCATCGAGCGCATCGTATCGACGAAGCCGCGCACCTCGGGCCGGTCGTGCGCGGCGCCGAACGGATCGTTGAAGATGCCGGACTGCACGGGGCCCGGCGCAAGCAGCGACACGCCGACCGGTGCGCCGAGCATCTTCAGTTCTCCGTACAGCGATTCGGTCAGCGCGACCACCGCGAATTTCGTCGCCGAATAAGGCGACATCAGCGGGCTCGGCAGGAAACCGCCGACCGACGCCGTGTTCACGACCCGCGCCGGCACGTTGCGTTCGAGCATCCTCGGCACGAAGCTGCGGATCCCGTTCAGCACGCCGTGCACGTTGATCGCGAAGCTGCGCTCGAAGCTTTCCGGCCTGATCTCCCAGCTGAAGCCGGTCGCCATCACGCCCGCGTTATTGAACAGCAGGTCGACGCCACCGAAGCGCCGCCATGCGGCTTCCGCGAGTGCGTCGACGGCTTCGGCGCGGCTGACGTCGGTCGGCACGCACAGCACGTCGGTGTCGAGCGTCGCGGCGAACGCGTCGAGCTTCGCCGGATCGAGATCGGCCAGTACGACGCGCATGCCGAGCGCGGCCGCGTGGCGCGCGAGCCCGCTGCCGATGCCGCTGGCCGCGCCGGTGATCACGGCGGTGCCGCCGTCGAAGCGAATCGAATTCGTCATGTCAGAGTCCTGTCGGGTCGATGTGGGGATGCGCGTACGCGGGAATCACCGGCGGCGGCAGCGACGTGCGGCCGTCGAGCGAACGCACCGCGAGCTGCTGCGCGAGCGGGAAATGCAGGCTGTGCGTGACGAGGCCGGTGCGTTCGCGCGCCGGCAGGCTGCACAACGCGAGCGCGGTTTCGGCCAGATACGCGACGTCCTCGGTCGGATAGCCTTCGGGGATATAGCGCGCCGCGCCCGGCGTGCGGATCGCCGTGCTCGGCGCGACGAGATTCACCGCGATGCCGTCGGCTTCGAGTTCGGCCGCGAGCCCCTGCGTGAAGCGCGACAGCGCTGCCTTCGCCGCCGCGTAGACGGTCGCGCCGCCCGCGCGCGAGAAATCGTCGAACGGCCGCAGCGGCGGCAGCGCCGTCACCGAGCCGACGTTCACGATCCAGCCCGCGCCGCGTGCCCGCATCAGCGGGATCGCGGCCTGCGCGAGCGCGAACGGAATCCGCAGATAGTGTTCGATCGTCGTGTCGAACATCGTCATCGGCATCGCGTCGACGCACGCGTAGTCGGCCACGCCCGCGTTGTTCACGAGAATGTCGAGGCCGCCGGCCGCGTCGGCCGCACGCGCGACGAGCGCGTCGCGCTCGGCCGCGTTCGACAGGTCGGCCGCGAGCGCGATCGCACGGCCGCCGGCCTGTTCGATCAGTGCGACGGTTTCGGCGAGCGTGCCGGCGGTCGTCGCCGATTGCGTGAGGCTGCGCGCCGTCACGACGACGGTCGCGCCTTCGGATGCGAGGCGCTGCGCGATCGCGCGGCCGATGCCGCGGCTCGCGCCGGTCACGAGTGCGCACTTGCCCGCGAGGATCGCGGTTCGGGTGTCGGTCATCATGTCTCCAGTGATTTGAGTGCGAGCCGTTCAGCCCGCGATATCCGCAACGTGCAGCACGAGCTTGGTTTTCGCGTCGCCCGTTTGAACGAGATCGAGCGCCCGCGCGGCCTGTTCGAGCGGGAAACTGTCGAAACGCGGCACGCGCAATGCGCGCCGCCCGAGCCGTTCGGCGATCGATGCGAGCGTGTTGCCGCTCGGCATCCGGCTGTAGGTCATCGCGGTGCGCAGCCCGCGCCGCGCGGCTTCGGCGCCCGTCGCGGCCAGCCGCTCGGTGTCGCCGGCCGCGAGCGTCATGATGTTCACGAGCGTGCCGCCCGGCGCGAGCAGGTCGAGCGCGTCGGGCAGCGTGTCGCCGCCGACTGCGTCGAGCACGAGATCGACACCGCTCGGCGCCCATGCGCGCACCGCTGCGGCAATGTCCTGCGCGCGATAGTCGATGGCGACCTCCGCACCCAGCGATTCGACCGTGTCGCGGTTGCGCGCCGAGCACGTCGCCACGACGCGCGCGCCGGCCTGGGCCGCGAGCTGGATCGCGAACGTGCCGACCGCGCCCGCGCCGCCGTGCACCAGTACGGTCTGCCCCGCGCGCAGCCCGCCGTCGTCGAACAGGCCGGCCCATGCGGCCAGCGCAGGCGTCGGCGTGGCGGCCGCTTCCGCGAAGCTCACCGCGTCGGGCAGGCGCACGACCGAATCGTGGCGCACCGCGACGAATTCCGCATACGCACCCCAGCGCCCTGCGCCAACGTCGGTCTGCGCGAACACGCGCATGCCGGGCGCGAAACCGTCGACACCTTCGCCGACCGCTTCGACGACGCCCGCCGCATCGAAACCGATCACGAACGGAAACGTGTACTGCATGAACGCGCCGAGATAGCCTTCGCGGCATTTCCAGTCGGCGGGATTGACGCCCGCGTATGCGACGCGGATCAGCACGTCGCCGGGGCCCGGCTTCGGTACGGGAACGTCGGCCAGCCGTAACGCGTCGGCATGCCCGACGCGGTCGATCAGAAGGGCTCGCATCTTCGTGTCTCCAGGTTTTTGCAGGTTTGGTCCGCGCTGCGCGTCACGCCACCGTGTCGACCAGCAGGCTCGACGCGAGCGGACAGAACGCATGCGAGATCGCATCGACCGTCCAGTCGGGGCTTTCGGCGTCGAACCGGCGGTCGACCCAGCCCCAGTGATACGGATGCATCAGGTATTCGCCGAGCAGATCGCCGGCGTGCGCGAACTCCTGTTGCCACACGTGCGTCCAGGCGCCCGGCGTCTCGATCCGGCTCAGGCGCCAGTTGCGGATGCCGCGCATGAACGCGGGCATGTGCAGCAACTCGTGCTCCAGCGCGACGACCTGAGCTTCGCTTGCCTGCGGCCGTACGCGCAGCATCAGCGTGCGCCAGATGCCATCGCGCAACGTCGGCTCGCGCAGGCCGCCTCCGATCGCGCGGCACGCGGCGCCGTCGATGCGAACGACGCCCGGCAGTTGCGCCAGCGCCGCGAAATCCGTTGCACGATCAACCGCCCGTTCGTCGCGCAGCACGTCGAGCGTGTAGTCGCCCGCGCCCCAGCAGCCTTCCTGATTGCGTGCGAGCGCGACACGGGTTGCGCCGGGCAGCGCGCGCACGGCTTCGCGCAACGCACGTTCGATTGCGTCGGCGTCGTGATCCGCCGAAACGAATACCTGCGCCGTGTCATGCCGCATGGTCGACCTCCGTCAGTGCGGGCAGCGGCACGTCGGCGTCCGTCATTACATGGCGGCGGCGTGCATCGCACAGTCCGTCGACGGCCATCCAGAATGCGACCACGTCGCCATCGGTCAGCGCGCGCATCCGGTAATAGGCCGGCGCATCGGCGACGTGCCACGTCAGCCACAGCGTGCTCGGCTGCCCCGGCACCGCGACAGGCGGCGACACCCAGCGGCCGGCCGCCGTCAGCCCGCGCGCCGCGTGGCCCGGCAGGTAACGGTCGCGTAGCAGCGCCAGCACGTCGGGAATGCGCTCGGGCGCGAGCGTGATTTCGTCTACGATCTGGATCATTCGCGTGTCGTCCTTGGTCGTTCTTGGCGGGATGCGTCGTGCCGGCCTACGCCGTTCCGGCGAGGCCGAAGGCGGCCGGCGTGGATAGCATTCTTGCGTGGCGACGGTTCGCAGACCCCTACCGGCCCGCTCACCGGCCCCTGTCGCAACGATCAGAACGGGAGACATATGAAACAGCGCGCCATGCCGGCCAGCGGCCGCGTCCTGCCGGGCTTCGGCGCGCGCCTGCTGGGCGAACTCAAGCGCAGCGGCGCACCGCCGACCGAACGCGACGCGCAGCCGCCGAAAGACGCGGCCACGGCGAGCGACTTCGTCGCGCTGTACCGCGACGCGATCGAGCGGCTCGAGGCGCAGGTCGCGCGCGGCGACGGCCATCCGCCGATGCGCAAGCAGGAAGTCGACCTGATGTGCCGCTGCCTGCTGAGCTGCGCGACACTCGCCGACGCGATCCGCTGCGCGCGCGAATTCTGCGAGATGCTGACGCCGCGCGCCGGCGCGCTGTCGCTTGCGGTGCGCGACGGGCGTGCAATGTTCCGGATGGACTCGCTGCGCCGCACGGGCAGCCCGGCCACGTGCCTCGTCGACTTGACCGGGCTGTTCTGCTATCTGCAGCTGTTCGGCTGGCTGATCGGGCAGCCGTTGCGGCCAGCCGAAGTGTGGCTCGGCCATCCGCGCCGCGACGACGCGGTGCCGCTGCTCGGGCTGTTCAATGCGCCGGTCCACGTCGGCCGGAAAACCTACGGCTTCGCGTTCGACGCGACGCTGCTCGATTGCCGCGTGATCCGGCAGCCGGGCGAAGTCGATGCATTCCTCGTCGATTTCCCGTTTCGTCTGATCGATTCGACGCCGGCCGTCGTATCGTGGGCGCAGCAGGTGCGCGGCTTTCTCGATGCGGCGCTCGCGCACGAACAGGCGCTGCCGGCGCTCGCGGAACTGGCCGCGTGGCTCGGTGTCAGCGAGGCGACGTTACGGCGGCGGCTGGCGACCGAAGGCAGCGGCTACCACGTGCTGCGCGAGCAATGCCTGGCCGACGCCGCGCGACGATGCCTGCACGAGACGGACTGGCCGGTCGCGCGGGTAGCCGCGCATCTCGGGTTCGGCGGCGAGGAGGCGTTCCGGCGCGCGTTCGTGCGCTGGACCGGCTTGGCGCCGAGCCGGTTCAGGCGAACGGCCGGCGTCGACGCGTGACGCGATGCGGAGCACCCGAACGCAACACGCGGGAAATTGACATCGCCACAAAAACTAATAGAATTAGTTTTTTGACTAACACCCATAGCATCCGTCATGGCGCGTGCCGGCATTACCGTAGACAGGCTCGTCGAAGCCGGCGCGCAGCTCGCCGATGAAACCGGCTTCGAGCAACTCACCGGCGCGGCGCTCGCGCGGCACTTCGACGTCAAGCTGGCCAGCCTTTACTCCCACATCCCGAGTTTCGACGATCTCAAGAGCCGGATCGCGCTGTTCGCGCTGAAGGAACTGGCCGATCGCGCGACCGACGCGCTGGCCGGCCGCTCCGGCAAGGACGCATTGGCCGCGCTTGCGAACGTCTATCGCGACTATGCACGCGCGCATCCCGGCCGCTTTGCGGCTGCGCGCCATCCGGTGAGCACCGAGCGCGCCGCCGAAAGCGCGGGTGGGCAGCTCGTCAGGATGACCTCGGCGATGCTGCGCAGCTACGACATCCCGGAAGCCGAACAGGCGCACGCGATCCGCCTGCTCGGCGGCTTCTTCATGGGCTACGTGACACTCGAAAGCGCGGGCGGTTTCTCGCACGGCGCGCCGGACTCCGACGCTTCGTGGGCGCGCAGTCTCGACGCGCTGGACGTGATGCTGTGCAACTGGCCTTCGGCCGCATGACACGCCGAATGGAAATCGATAGATGAAAGACAAACCCGACGGCGTCTTGCTGCCGCGCCGTGTCGTTCCCTTCCCGACCTCGATCAGCGACGAAGCGCGCACCGCGTTGCAGCGGCTCGTCGGCGACGACGGCGTGCCGCTGAACGCGCTGCACGTGATGCCGGCGCCGGACGATATCGACGCGTGGATGCGCGTCAAGACGGCCACCGATGCGCATTACGCAGCCGCCGTCGCGAAGCTCGGCGGGTATCTGCGGTCGAGCGTCGAGACGATCCGCGCAGGCGATGCGGACGTGCACGTCGCGACGCCCGAAGCCCCGGCTTCCGGCGAATGTGCGTATATCGACCTGCATGGCGGCGCGCTGATCTTCGGCGGCGGCGACGCGTGCCGCGCCGGCGCGCAGATGCAGGCCGACCGGCTCGGCATTCGATGCTACGGCGTCGACTACCGCCTGCCGCCCGAGCATCCGTATCCGGCCGCGCTCGACGATTGCATCGCGGCGTATGCGTATGTGCTCGAACGCTTTGCGCCGGAAAACATCGTCATCGGCGGCCGCTCGGCCGGCGGCAATCTCGCCGCCGCGATGGTGCTGCGCGCCCGCGACGAAGGCTGGCCGCTGCCGGCTGCGCTCGTGCTGCTGTCGCCGGAAGCCGACCTGACGGAATCCGGCGACAGCTTCGAGACCAACCGGCTCGTCGATGTCGTGCTGCCCGCATCGCTGATGTCGAACAACCTGCTCTATGCGAACGGCGCCGATCTCGCGCATCCGTATCTGTCGCCACTGTTCGGCGATTTTTCCGCCGGCTTTCCGCCGACGTTCATCCAGAGCGGCACGCGCGACCTGTTCCTGTCGAACGCCGTGCGCCTGCATCGCGCATTACGCCGCGCGCAGGTGCCGACCGAGCTTCACGTGTTCGAAGGGATGCCGCATGGCGGGTTCATGGGCGCGCCGGAGGATAGGGAACTGAGCCAGGAGATCGCACGCTTCGTGCGCGCGCATTTGCGGGCGTTGAATTGAGCCCGGCGAGGATCGACCGATGAACCGAAAACCGCACAAGGACGACATCAGCATCGGCCAGGATCGCTGGATCGAATTCGGTGATCTGGCGAATGGCCAGGGGCATGCGGTCGCGATCGATCCGTATCTGGCCGCGGTCATGCCGTTGATCGACGCGCTGGAGACGGATTGTGTCGCCGCATGCTGCGGCATCGACGCGTTCGGTTTCTGGCCGGACGAGATCGCGGTTGCGGTGGGCACGTGGCATCGCGACGCGCTGGTGCGGCTCGCCGACGATCTGCAGTCGGTTCGACATGCGATCGAAGCGCTGCCGACCGATATCGTCGTCAGCACGCGAATGAACCAGTACTTTCGGAAAGCCGTGATGCTCGAACTGCTGGCGCACCTGCAGAAGGTTCTCGACGACATCCGGTCGAAAGGCGATGCCCCGCTTCAGGACTAGACAAGGCCGCGCATGCCCGCGACCAACTGGATCGCGCCGAATGCCGCGATGACGACGGCCGACACGCGCGACAGCCCGTGCATGAACGCGAACGACATCTTCGTGCGCAGCGCGGCGGTCGCGCTGCTCAGGCACAGCCACCAGGTCGCGGAACCGATGAACACGCCGGCGACCATCAGCGCCACGGCCGGCCACATCGCGCCTTCACGCGTGCCCGACAGCGGGCCGAGCGCCGCGAAAATCCCGACGAACGACAGGATCGTCATCGGGTTCGACAGCGTGAGGCCGAACGTCGTCAGGAAATCGCGCAGGACGGTCGTGCGCGGCAGGTCGCGTTGCAGCGCCGACGCGGCCGGCGCCTGGCGCGCGATGGTCCACGCAAGCCACACGAGGAATGCGCCGCCGCCGATCTTCAGGCCGACGGTCAGCATCGGGAATGCGGTGACGATGCCCGCGATGCCCAGCGCGCCGAGCAGGCCGTAGATCGCATCGGCGCACGCGGCGCCGACACCCGTCGCGAACCCGGCCTGAAAGCCGCGGCTCAGGCTGCGCTGAATGCACAGCATGCCGATCGGGCCGACCGGCACCGCGATCGACAGCCCCATCACGACGGACTTGATGAACAGCATCGCCTGCTCCTTGCGACATGCAACGGGTTGAACAGGCATCGTAGGGAAAGTCCGGTCACCGCTGAATGCGGTTTTTAAGGAAAAATGGCCACTCCGCCTTAAAAAATTCCGCCGCGATGGACGATCTGGACTGGAAGGTACTGGCGCTGTTGCAGGCCAACGGCCGCATCAGCTATACGGAGCTGGCCCGCCAGGTGCACCTGTCGGTGCCGGCGGTGACCGAACGCGTGAAGCGTCTTGAAACTGCCGGCGTCGTCGAGGGCTACACGGCCCGGATCAATCCGGCCGCGGCCGGCTATCCGGTGAGCGCGCTGATCGGCATCACGGTGCCGCAACCGGCGAAAGCGAAATTCCTCAAGCTGCTGGAGACGATTCCCGAAGTCGTCGAATGCCATCACGTGACGGGAGCCGACTCGTATGTCATGCGGTTCGTCGCCACCAGCATGACCCACCTCGAACAGTTGATCGAACGCATCAACCTGTACGGCGAAACGCGCACGTCGATCGTGATGTCGACGCCGCTGTCGGCGCGCGGGCTGGCGCGGCCGCCGTCGAAGTTCGATGGCGGCCGCAAGTAGCTGGCCGGGTTTTCATGACCGTCCGACAGATCCCGTCCCGAACTTTGGGCGGCCGATGCCGGCCGGCCGACCAAGGCCATTCGGCCGGTTGCCTCTGTGACGTTCGGCGCCGCTCGGTTATTTGCCGACCGCGCCGCCGAGCAGGCCGCCCACCAGCGATGTCACCGGCGCGAGCGGATTGGCGAGACTGCCCAACGGCGTGCCGCCGCCCGTGCCGGTCGCGGAGCCGCTGTGCACGGCCGCCGGCATGCCGCCGACCACGCTCGTCACCAGGCCGGCGATCGGCACCGCGCCGTTCGCGCCGCTCGGGTTCACGAGACCGCCCACGTTGGTCACCGTATTGCCGACTGCACGGACGAGGTCGCCGACACCGCTAACGACCGGCTGCGGCGACGTGGATGTCACCTTCCATCCGGCCGACGTGATTGCCCCGCCGATTTGCCCGAGCAGGCCGGCGACCGGCTGGCCGAGGCCGGTTGCCGTGCCGACCTGTTGCGTGAGCTGGCCGGCCGTCGTCACGAGCGGCGTGATCGCCGTGCTGAGCGCCTGCGTCGCCTGCTGGACCGGGCCCGACGACAGGGCCGAGCCGAGCATCGTGCCGCCCGACTTCAGACCGCCGGCCACCGTGTCGAGCAGGACACCGACCGGCGTCGTGATCGGCGCCAGCGGCGACAGCGGGCCGGAGCCGAGCGCCTTCACCGTTTCGCCGAGACCGGCGACCGGGTTGCTGGTCGAGCCGACGACGGTGCCGAGGCCGGCGACCGTCGTGCCGACCGGGTTCGGCGTGAAACCGATCTGGCCGATGCCGTTGCTCAGCGCGTTCGACGTATCGCGGACGATCGTGCCGACGCCGGTGACCGTGTCGGCCGGCCCGGCGGTCACGCCCTTGCTGACGCCACCTGGCAGGCTCGCGCCGCTTATCGTGACGCCCACGTCCGTGACGACCGAGCCGACGGAACTGATGATGCCGTTCGTGCCGGGGGTGCCGCTGGTTCCGCTTGTGCCGCCGATTCCGCTGGTGCCGCCGCTGGTGCCGCTGCTGGTGCCGCTCGTGCCACTCGTCCCGCTTGTGCCACTGGTGCCGCTTGTGCCGCTGGTTCCGCTCGTGCCACTGGTTCCGCTCGTGCCGCTGGTTCCGCTCGTGCCGCTGGTTCCGCTCGTGCCGCTGGTTCCGCTCGTGCCGCTGGTTCCGCTCGTGCCGCTGGTTCCGCTAGTACCACTGCTCCCGCTCGTGCCACTGGTTCCGCTGGTTCCGCTAGTACCACTGCTCCCGCTCGTGCCGCTGGTTCCGCTCGTGCCACTGGTCCCGCTAGTACCGCTGCTCCCACTGGTACCACTGGTCCCGCTCGTGCCACTCGTACTCGTCCCGATGTTGGCACCGGCCAGCTTCGGCGCCGTAACGTCGCTGCCGCCGCACGCTGCCAGCGCACACGCCGCAGCAATGGCGGCGAGCGCAACGTTCGCCTTGATGAAATGATTTTGCATGGAAGTCCCCGTCAGCTATTCAGCGCGAACCTTCCAGCAAGCATCTACCGTGCCACCTTCATCGGCTTCGTTAACAATTCAGCAACCGAGCCGCAGCGGCTTTGCCGACGGCACTTTCCGGCACGACGCATCGCATGCGGGCCCGGCTCTGCCGTTCGATCCGCCCTTGCGTCCCCGCGACGCTGACGTAACATCGGCCCGGCGTTACGTAGCATGAATGGTGAAAGGCCGGCCGTGACCGCACGTCGCTTGCTCCAGTCGAGGCAGCTCGCGCATGCCGCTGCCTCATCGAAAGTCTCCCGTTGCCCGAAGACGTTTCCGTTGCGCGTGGAAATCGCGCATCGCGGATGACTGGCGAACCCGGATGGCCGTTCAAACAAGCAACGTCACACCGGCCCAGGCAATCAGCACGACGCCCAGCACGCGCCCGACAAGATCGCCGCCGGGCAGGACTTTTTCCGCGAACACGAACAGCGACAGCGCGGCAATCCAGACGACATTCATCACGCCGCCGACGAACAGCAGCGCCATCAGCAACCAGCAGCAGCCCACGCAATACATGCCGTGGCGTGCGCCGAGCAGGAAACTGCCGATGACGCCCCGACGCCAGTGCGCGACAAGAAAGCCGGCCGGCGCGCGGCATTGCCGAAGACACGCGCGTTTCAGCGGCGAGAATTGATAGAGCCCGGCCAGCGCGAGAACGACCGCGGAAAGAACGGCGCTCTTCGACCACAGCATCATCGCGGAGATCAGCCCGGCCGGCTGCAGCAGCAACTGAAGCAACGCCGCGCCGATCGAGAACGCGAGCCATGCGGTCAGATAACCGGCCAGCAGCGACACGGACGTGAACGCGGCCCCCGAACCGTCCGCGCCGTGATGCCGCAGCACGCGCCGGTACAGCATCACGAGCGGCGCCGCGCTGGGCGTCATCATCGCGATCATCATCACCCACCACATCACGATCACGGTCGGCAGCGACGGATCCATGCTGCCCATGTCGCCCGTCAGCCGATGCGGGAAGAGCGCGACCGTCGTCATGTCCAGCGCCGACATGCCGGTTCCCGCGCCCGTCCACAGGTAGAACCAGCACACGCCGACGAGCGCGGCCATGCCGAGCAGCGTAACGACGCGCTCGCGCCCGAGCCAGGTGTCGAACGGAGTCATGCGGCGGCGCGATGCCGGATCAGCCCGTGGTTGTTCAGGTGCAGCCGCGCGAACTGCGCGTAGGTTCCGTCGAGATTCAACGCGATATTGCCTTGCGAGCGCCCCGAACCCGAACCGATCTCGGCCAGCTCGTATTCGAAACCCTGCGGCAGGTCGATCCGCACGCGATGCTCGGCGCCCGACACCGGGTTGAGGATCGGTTCGCCCGCGACGTCGAACACGCCTTCGACATGAATCCGGCCGCGCCGCGCATCGACATCGACGTCGAAGTCGATCCTCGTGAAGATCGGCTCGAACGCGTGATCGAGCGTCGACGCATATACCGAGAACATCGTCGCAAACGGATCGGTATCCTGACCGGTCATGATCTTCAGCACCGCTTCGCGCTGTGCCGGACTGGCACGCTCGTCGACGATCGGCTGGCACTTGCCCTTGCCTTCGTGGACCGGCCCCGGCCACTGAAACACGACCGCGATCCTGACACCGTCGAGCACCACGTCGCCGTAGTGGCCGCCGTCGATCGATATCGCGCCCATCGCTTCGCAATTGCCGTTGGTCGGCAACGCATTGAACTGGCAAGGACAACCGTATGAGCAATTGCAACTGATCATTTCGGTACCCTGAATTTCCCACGGAGTCATGGCTCCACCTCGCGCGCTGTGACACATGAATTCTTCGAATCTAGTGCACGGCATCGGGGAAATCAAAGCCGGAACTGCGGCCCGGTTCGACGCGTAAAACCCGTGCGTTCCGGCCCCACGCATGACGTTTCGAACCGCTCGACGCAGGCGATTCCGGCCACCGTCGCCACATCCGGATCTCACGCGAACAGCGACGCGACGATCGCACACCACACCGCACTCGCGCCGCACAGAAACACGCGCCGCGCGACGAACATCCGCGTCTCGTCGTCGGGTGTTTTCATCGGCGATGTCGCGAGAAACGGCACGCTGGCGAGGCACGCGAAGCCCGACAGTGCGGGCAGGATCACGATGTAGTCGCCGAACCGCCAGGGCAGCGGCTCGTGCCATCCCCAGTAGCCGAGAAACAGCATGCCCATCGAAAACATCGTCGCGGCTGCCGAACTGAGCGCGACCACCGATCCCGTCGGAAATTGCATGGGAGCCTCCCCTCGCGCATCGCGCGCGACGCCGGTCAATTATCCCGGCAGGGAAGGAAAAAACACAACGATTGACGACCGGTCCGAACGCGTCGCACGTGCCGCGCTCACCGGCTTCTGTCGCCAAGGATCGCCATGATCTCTCCCGCCGACAGCACCTCGCGAGTTCATTTCCGGTTCGAATGGATCGGAAACGGCTTCGCCATCGATCGGCGAATACGCGTTGTCACGGATTGACAGAGCTGATTCGATCGAGCTTTATGTCGCGTTCGTTTCATCGAACACGGGGGTCGCACAGTTACCCCGGTTTCCTCCCCGCCTGTGCGACGGTCACCCAGCTCACTACGGCGGCGGCAACCCAGCAACACGTGATCAGCAGGTCGAGATCCATCCAGCCTTCGAAATTCGTGCTGTTTTCGAAACTGCAGCGGTGATGGCCCCTGACCCATATGCAGCCGCTGATGAACTGCTGGATGTGCATGTAAGCGTTGAACACCGCAAAGGCGGAGGTAATGACGGCGACCCGCAGGCTTATGCTCGTTTTCATTGGCGCTGAAGGCGTGGGATGAACTGCTGCCGATCTTAAGCCAACGGCGATGTGTGACGCAATCGTTCGATACCGCCCCGCTCACCCGTCGATCCGCCGGATCGTCCTCAAACAATCCGCCGCCAACTGCTGATAGATCCGCGTGCCATTCGCCTTCGCGTCGATCTCCGCGTCGCTCAGCCGCCGCACGACGCGCCCCGGCACGCCCGCGAGCAGCACGCCGCGCGGCACGTCGTACCCGGCCTTCACGAACGCGCACGCGGCGACGATCGTCGTCGCGCCGATCGTTGCGCCGTCCATCACGACCGCATTCATCCCGATCATCGTGTCCGGTTCGAGTGTCGCGCCATGCACGATCGCACCATGGCCGACGTGGCTGTTGACGCCGAGCCGGCACGTCTCGCCGATCCCGACATGCAGCACGCAGCCGTCCTGCACGTTGCTGCCGTCGGCGACGACGATCGCGCCGAAGTCGCCGCGCACGCTCGCATGCGGGCCGATGTAGCAGCGCGCGCCGATCGTCACGTCGCCGATCACGACCGCGCTCGGGTCGACATACGCGAACGGATCGACGCGCGGCCGCATCCCGTTGAATTCGAACAGCGGCATCGTCAGAGCGCCGCGACCGCTTCCGGCACGAGCGTGAACAGATCGCCGACGAGGCCATAATCGGCCACGCTGAAGATCGGCGCTTCCGGATCCTTGTTGATCGCGACGATCACCTTCGAATCCTTCATGCCGGCCAGATGCTGGATCGCACCCGAGATGCCCACCGCGATGTACAGCTGCGGCGCGACGATCTTGCCGGTCTGGCCGACCTGGTAGTCGTTCGGCACGTAGCCCGCGTCGACTGCCGCACGCGACGCGCCGAGTGCGGCGTGCAACTTGTCGGCCAGCGGCTCCAGCACCTTCGTGTAGTTTTCGCCGCTGCCGAGGCCGCGCCCGCCCGACACGACGATGTTCGCGCCGGTGAGCTCCGGACGGTCCAGCTTCGTCACTTCACGGCTCACGAACTGCGACTTGCCTGCGTCGGCCGCCGCTTCGTTCTTCTCGACCGCTGCGCTGCCGCCAACGGCCGCAACCGGATCGAAACCCGTCGCACGCACCGTGATCACCTTGACCGGATCGGTCGACTGCACCGTCGCGATCGCGTTGCCTGCGTAGATCGGGCGTTCGAACGTATCGGCCGAATCGACCGCCGTGATGTCCGAGATCTGCGCGACGTCCAGCTTCGCGGCGATACGCGGTGCGACGTTCTTGCCGTAGGCCGTCGCCGGCGCGAGGATGTGCGAGTAAGTCTTCGCGACGTTCATCACAGTCGCTTCGACGTTCTCCGCCAGACCCGCTTCGAGCTGCGGCGCGTCGGCCAGCAGCACCTTCGAAACACCGGCGATCTTCGCTGCTGCGTCCGCCGCTGCCTGTGCGTTGTGTCCCGCAACCAACACGTGAATATCGCCGCCGCCCGCTGCACCAAGCGCCTGAGCCGCCGCCACCGCATTCAACGTAGCGGCCTTGATCGAAGCATTGTCGTGTTCCGCGATTACCAGAATCGTCATTTCGTTGCGTTCCCTTCCCTGTTACAGCACCTTGGCTTCGGTCTTCAGCTTCCCGACCAGCGTCTGCACGTCCGGCACCTTCACGCCGGCCGCGCGCTTCGGCGGCTCGTTCACCTTTAGCACCTTCACGCGCGGCGTCACATCCACGCCAAGGTCTTCCGGCTTCACGACTTCCAGCGGTTTCTTCTTCGCCTTCATGATGTTCGGCAGCGTCACGTAGCGCGGTTCGTTCAAACGCAGGTCCGCGGTCACCACGGCCGGCAGTTGAAGCGACAGCGTTTCCGCGCCGCCGTCGACTTCGCGCGCAACCGTCGCGCGGCCGTCGGCGATCGCCACCTTCGACGCGAACGTCGCCTGCGGCAGACCCGCGAGCGCGGCCAGCATCTGCCCGGTCTGGTTCGAATCGTCATCGATCGCCTGCTTGCCGAGGATCACGAGCGAAGGCTGCTCCCGATCGACCAGCACCTTCAGCACCTTCGCGACACCGAGCGGCTCGACGCCTTCATTCGATTCGACGAGGATCGCGCGATCCGCGCCGATCGCGAGCGCCGTGCGCAACGTCTCCTGCGCCTGCGCGACGCCGACCGACACGGCGACCACCTCGGTCGCGACACCGGCCTCCTTCAACCGCACGGCCTCTTCCACCGCGATCTCGTCGAACGGGTTCATCGACATCTTCACGTTCGCGATGTCGACGCCGGTCCGGTCGGATTTCACGCCGACCTTCACGTTCGCGTCGACCACGCGTTTCACTGCCACGAGCACTTTCAATTGCCTGCCTCCTGTTCCGTTGCGCGTACCGTGTCGCGTCAGCGCGCGGTGTACCCGCCGTCGATCACGAGTTCCGCGCCGGTCACGTAACGGCCGGCCGGCGACACGAGATACAGGATGCCGGCCGCGATGTCGCGCGGGCTGCCGATCTTCGCCATCGGCACGTGCGTCTGCAGATAACCGAACACGTTGTCGGGGTCCTGCCCCATCTGTCGGAACGCATCCTCGAGCATCGGCGTGCGGATATAGCCGGGGTGGACCGAGTTCGCGCGGATGTTCTTCGCCGCATACAGCATCGCGTCGACCTTCGCCATCATCCGCACCGCGGCCTTCGACGCGTGATACGCGGGCACGTCGGGGCCGCCGACGATCCCGTACATCGACGACAGGTTCACGATCGACCCGCCGCCGGCCGCGTCGATATGCGGAATCGCCGCGCGCGTGCACAGGAACACGCCGTTGACGTTCACGTCCTGCACGCGCTGCCATTGCGCGAGCGTGAGTTCGTGCGTCGGCACGTTGTGCCCTTCGATACCCGCGTTGTTCACGAGCACGTCGAGGCGCCCGAAGCGCGCGACGATCTCGCCGAACACGCGCGACACGTTGGCCTCCTGCGTCACGTCGAGCGACCAGAACGCGGCCTCGCCGCCCTGCGCGCGGATTTCCTCGACCAGCGCTTCCGCCGGCTGCGACAGCACGTCGAGGATCGCGACGCTCGCGCCGGCCGCGGCCAGCGTGCGCGCCGTTTCCGCGCCGATACCGCGCGCGCCGCCGGTGATCGCGGCCACCTTGCCGCGCAGGTCGAACAGTTCTTCGATGAGTTTCATGGTGTCTCCGTGGATTCGGATGGGCGGCCCATGCCGGGGCGGCCTTCAAGGGCATCCGGCGTTATCGCGTATTCCGCGTCGCAAGAAAATCGAGGCATTCCCGATTGAAGTAAGCGGCGTGTTCCACCATCACCCAGTGGCCGCACCGGTTCATCAGCACGAAGCGCGCGTCGCGGCAGCGTTCGAGGAACTTCAGCGCACCGCCGACCGGATTGAAGCGGTCGTCCGTGCCCCAGAAACCGAGCACCGGACTGCGCAGGTCACCGAGCGCGTCGGTCAGGTTCGGCACGCTCATCGTCGACAGCACTTCGGTCGGCTGTTCGACGCACACCTTCATCCGCTCGGCAACGAGCGCGTCGGTGACGATCGCCGGGTCGTGCACGAGCAGCGTCAGCAGCTCGCGCATCGTGTCGTCATTCATCTGGCGATTGGTGAACAGCTTCACCATGCGCTGGATCCCTTCCATCCGGAAATAGGTGTCGCGATCCTCGACGCCGCCCGGCGCCATCATGATCAGCCCGTCGACTTCGTCCGGATAGTCGAGCGCGTATTTCAGCGCGATCGCGCCGCCGAGCGAGTTGCCGAGCAGCACGGCCGGCCCGATGCCGAGCGCGTCGAGCTGCGCATGCAGCGCGCCGACGAAGAAATCGAGCGTATAGGCGACGTCGGACGGTTTCGACGATTGCCCGTAGCCGGGCAGGTCGACGACGATCGCGCGATAGCCCGCCGCCGCGAACGCCGGGACGTTGTGCTTGAAGTTGCTGAAGCCGCTGGCGCCCGGCCCGCTGCCGTGGATGAACACCACCGGCCGGCCCTCGCCCGCCTCGTAGTGGTGCAGGCGCAAGCCGCCCGGTACGTCGGTGAAGATGCCGGCCGGCGGCGTCGTGGGGATCGTCATCGCGGGTTGTCTCCTTCGTCGTTCGATGGATGCCTGGCCACGATGATTGCGCCGCCGGCGCCGGCCGGCATCATCCTTTCAGACTACGAAGCCGCGCGCGCTTCTTCCTATCATCGGCCCACCGAAACGGAGGCTGACGATGAACGGATTCGACTACAGCGGCAAGACGGTGCTCGTGACGGGCGGCACCAAGGGCATCGGGGGGCGCATCGCCGAACGGTTTCTCGCGGCGGGGGCGCGCGTGTTCGTCTGCGGACGCAGCGCGCCCGATACGCCGCCTTCGGCCGGCGGCCGCACGGCGGCGTTCGTCGCGGCCGACCTGCGCGACATCGAGCAGGTCGACGCGATGCTCGCGACGATCCGCGATGCAGCCGGCGGCCTCGACGTGCTCGTCAACAACGCGGGCGGCTCGCCGTTCGCGCTCGCGGCCGACGCGTCGCCGCGCTTCACCGAATCGATCGTGCGACTGAACCTGATCGCGCCGCTGCAACTCGCGCAGCGCGTGAACGCGATCATGCAGCCGCAGCCCGAAGGCGGCGTGATGCTGTTCATCGCAAGCGTCAGCGCGTCGCGGCCGTCGCCGGGCACAGCCGCGTACGGCGCCGCGAAAGCGGGCCTCGTCAACGCGGTCACGTCGCTCGCGGTCGAGTGGGCGCCGCGCGTGCGCGTGTGCGCGATCAGCCCGAGCCTCGTGCAGACGGAATCGGCCACCGAAGGCCACTACGGCGACGACACGGCGCTCGACGCGATCCGCGCGACGATTCCCGCCGGGCGGCTCGCGACGCCCGACGACGTCGCATCCGCATGCCTGTTCCTCGCGTCGCCCGACGCGTCGTACACGTCGGGAACGAACCTGCGGCTCGACGGCGGCGGCGAGCGGCCCGCGTTCCTGACCGCCGCGCAGGCGGCCGCGCGTTGATGCCCGCAATGCAAGCGGTGCGGGGCTAATCGTTTCCAGTCCTAGGGAAGTCATCTAGTTCATTTCGACGATTCCCTGCTACCGCGATCTCCCTACTCTGCCTCTCACGACAACACATAGTCGACCGTCGTCGATACCCCCAAGAGGAGACACCATGCATCAACGGATTTCGCGCCGTACCGACAAGCGGGCAACCGCCACGCTGTCGACGCTGGCCGCCGCGCTGCTGACGTGCGCCGTTCCCAACGCGCACGCCGGCAGCACGATCGAGCTTGGCGCCGACACGACGCTGGACTACACGTTCACGCTCAGTTACGGCCTCGGCATGCGCACGCGTGCACCGAGCGGCAATCTGCTGACGCCGGCGAACATCAACGGCGACGACGGCGACCGCAACTTCGCGAAGAACAAGCTGATCGAGAACCAGGTCAGCCTGCTCGGCGAAGTGAACCTGAAGCACGACGACTGGGGTGTGTTCGTCCGCGCGAACACGTTCTACGACCAGGCGTACCACCACCCGAACTACAACGACGCGCCGGGCACCGTGAACCACTCGGGCCAGTACAACAACTTCACGAGCGATGCGCGCTACTGGTCGGGCGGCCACACGACGCTGCTCGCCGCGTATGCGTACAACACGTTCCACCTCGGCTCGACGAGCCTGAACGTGAAGGTCGGCGACCAGGTCGTCGCGTGGGGCGAAAGCCTGTTCTTCCCGAACATCGCGGGTGCGCAGGGCCCCGCCGACGCGACCAAGTCGTATATGGCCGGCGCCGAGGTGAAGGACATCCTGCTGCCCGTGCCGCAGATCTCGACGCAGTGGCAGATCACGCCGAACTTCAGCCTGCTCGCGTATTACCAGTTCGCGTTCAAGGAGAACCGCCTCACCGCGCCGGGCACCTACTGGAGCTATTCGGACGTGGTTGGCCCCGGCGCGCAGTACATCATCGGCCCGGGCGGGATGCAGATTCCGCGCGGCCCCGACGACAAGCCGAGCGCACGCAACCAGTGGGGGATCGGCGCGCGCTTCCGCGTGCTCGGCGACACCGAGCTAGGCCTGTACCACCTGCACTACAACGACATGAACCCGAGCGTCGTCACGACGTTCTTCCCGACGCTCCAGTACCAACAGAAGTATTTCAGCAACATCAAGCTGACCGGCGCGAGCTTCTCGACGCAGGTCGGCCCCGTGAACGTCGCGGGCGAAGTGTCGTACCGCCAGGGTGCGGCCGTGCTCGTCAACACCGCGACGGGCCCGCAGTCGACGCGCGCGAACGTGCTGCAGACCAACCTGTCCGGCATCTACTCGATCGGGCCGAGCTTCCTCGCGAACTCGCAGTCGCTGGTCGGCGAACTCACGTACGTGCACGCGGGCAGCATCTCGGAACTCGACGGGTCGACCACGCTCGCGAATTCGCGCAACGCGCTCGCGATGGAGATCGCGTGGACGCTCAGCTACAAGAACGTGTTCAACGGCTGGGATCTCGACGTGCCGCTGACCTACACGCACGACCTGACGGGCACGTCGCCGCTCGCCGGCGCGCTCGGCTCGCTGACGGGCCAGGGCGACCATCGCGTGACCGCCGGCGTGACCTTTACGCGCCTGAGCAACCTGCAGCTGTCGCTCGTCTACGCGAAGTTCCTCGGTTCGCCGAACCCTGCCACGCGGCCGCTCGCCGATCGCGACTACGTGCTGGCCACGGCGACCTACCACTTCTGAGCGGCCCGGCCGCTCGTCACTCAGCAAGAAGAGGATTAGTCATGAAGCGAATTCGTCTCCCCCTCATGCGCGCGTCGGTGATGGCCGCTTGCGCGCTCGTCGCGACGGCGTCGTTCCCGAAGGTCACGCCGGACGACCTGAAGGCGCTCGACGGCCAGTTGACCCCGATGGGCGCGGTCCGCGCCGCGAGCAAGGACAGCAGCGTGCCCGAGTGGTCGGGCAAGTGGCTCGGCACGCCAGCGGACGTGCAATACAAGCGCGGCAGCCGCTACCCCGATCCGTTCGCGAGCGAGAAGCCGGTCGCGACGATCACCGCGGAGAACATGGCGCAGTACGCGGAGCACCTGACCGACGGTCAGAAGGCGATGTTCAAGCGCTATCCGGCCAGCTTCAAGATCATCGTCTACCCGAGCCACCGCGACTTCCGCTACCCGGATGCCGTCTACAAGGACATCCGCGCGTACGCGCCCGATTCGACGATGACGACCGACGCGAACGGCCTCACGAACGCGCCGCCGACGGTGCCCTACCCGATCCCGAAGACCGCCGCGGAACTGCTGTGGAACCAGCGCTTCTCGTCGTCGATCGGCACCGAGCAGGCCACCTACGACCAGGCGGTCGTGTACTCCGACGGCAACATCGCGTGGGGCAAGGTGCGCTACGACATCTACTCGCCGCGCAACGTCGGCAAGTACGACGTGAAAAGCGACCTGAACAATCGCACGTACTACCGCAACGCGACGGAGCTGCCGCTGTCCGACCGCGGCTCGCTGATCGTCGGCTTCACGAACTGGGACAAGGCTGGCGCCGACAACTCGTCGCGCACGTGGATGTACAACCCCGGCACGCGGCGCGTGCGCCAGGCGCCCGAATACGGCTACGACCAGCCGCAGGGCCCGGGCGGCTTCCGCACCGTCGACGACGACCGCCTGTACAACGGCCCCGGCGACCGCTACGACTGGAAGATCGTCGGCAAGCGCGAGATCTACGTGCCCTACGACAACTACAAGGTGATGGACAGCGCGGTGAAGTACGGCGACCTGCTGACCAAGGGCCACGAGAACCCGGCGTATATCCGCTACGAGCTGCATCGCGTGTGGGTGCTGCAGGCGACGCTGAAGAGCGGCTATCGCCACCAGTATGCGAAGCGCGTGCTGTACATCGACGAGGATTCGTGGCAATCGCTGCTCGCGGACAACTACGACGCGCGCGGCCAGCTCTGGCGCACCAACGTCGCGACGTCGCTGTACGCGTATGACGCGAAGGTGTTCTACCCGAGCGCGGTGTTCTTCCACGACCTGATCTCGGGTGCGTACATGGCCGACCGCCTGACGAACGAAGGCCCGATGCCGAAGCTCGACAACAGCCCGCAGTTCAACGAGGCGTACTTCTCGCCGGACGCGATCCGCAGTTCGGGGAACTGATCGACGCGGCACGCCCGCGCCCCACGCGCCGGAGCCCCGCTCCGGCGCACGACGCCGCCCGCGACGGCGGCCTTTTCCATTCGAGGGCCCATTCATGTCTTCCCGCCTGCATACGACGCTCGGCGACGAGCTGTACGCCGCGTGGCACGCGCGCGCGCCGGTCGCGCCGCTGTCGAGCCGCCCGCGCCGGCTGTCGCTCCATGACGCCTACCGCATCCAGCAGCGCTTCATCGAACGCCGCGTCGAACAGGGCGAAGCGGTCGTCGGCAAAAAGATCGGCGTGACGAGCCAGGCCGTGCAGGACATGCTGAACGTGCGCCAGCCCGATTTCGGCATCCTGCTGTCCGGCATGCACTACGCGGCCGGTGAGGCGATTGCCGCCGACTCGCTGATCGCGCCGCGCGCCGAGGGCGAGATCGCGTTCATCCTGTCGCACGACCTGCGCGGCCCCGGCATCGACCGCACCGACGTGATCGCCGCGACGGCCGCCGTCGCGCCCTGCTTCGAGATCGTCGATTCGCGCATCCGCGACTGGGCGATCCGCATCGAGGACACCGTCGCCGACAACGCGTCGTGCGGCGTGTACGTGCTCGGCGACGCGCGCGTCGACCCGCGCACGCTCGATCTCACCGCATGCGAGATGACGATCGAGAAGAACGGCGAACCCGTCGCGCAAGGGCGTGGCGATGCTGCGCTCGGCCATCCCGCCGACGCGGTCGCGTGGCTCGCGAACACGCTCGCCGCATACGACGTGCCGCTGCTTGCCGGCGAGATCGTGTTGTCCGGCTCGCTCGCGAAACTGATTCCGGTCACGGCCGGCGACGCACTGTCGATGCATATCTCCGGCATCGGCAGTTGCGACGTCCGCTTTATCTAAAGGAACCCCGATGAAGAAAATCAAATGCGCACTGATCGGTCCCGGCAACATCGGCACCGACCTGCTGTACAAGCTGCGCCGCTCGACGGTGCTCGAACCCGTGTGGATGGTCGGCGTCGACCCGGCGTCGGATGGCCTCGCGCGCGCCCGCGAATTCGGCCTGAAGACCACCGACAAGGGTGTCGACGGGCTGCTGCCGCACGTGACCGCCGACGACATCCGCATCGCGTTCGACGCGACGTCGGCCTACGTGCACCGCGACAACTCCGACAAGCTCACCGCGCTCGGCGTGAAGATGATCGACCTGACGCCCGCCGCGATCGGGCCGTACTGCGTGCCGCCGGTGAACCTCGACGCGCATCTCGACAGCGCGCAGATGAACGTGAACATGGTGACCTGCGGCGGCCAGGCGACGATCCCGATGGTGTACGCGGTGTCGCGCGTGCAGCCGGTCGCGTACGGCGAGATCGTCGCGACGGTGTCGTCGCGTTCGGTCGGCCCCGGCACGCGCAAGAACATCGACGAATTCACGCGCACGACGTCCGGCGCGATCGAACAGGTCGGCGGTGCACGCAAGGGCAAGGCGATCATCGTGATCAACCCGGCCGAGCCGCCGCTGATCATGCGCGACACGATCCACTGCCTGACCGACGGGCCGCCCGACGTCGACGCGATCACCGCGTCCGTGCACGCGATGGTCAAGGAAGTGCAGCGCTACGTGCCCGGCTACACGCTGAAGAACGGCCCCGTGTTCGACGGCAATCGCGTATCGGTGTTCATGGAAGTCGAAGGGCTCGGCGACTACCTGCCGAAGTACGCGGGCAACCTCGACATCATGACCGCCGCCGCGGCCGCCACGGCCGAGCGTTTCGCCGAACAGATGCTGGCCGCGACGGCCGCCACCGCTTGAGTTGAGGAGCCACGCGATGTCACTTGCAGGCAAGAAGATCACCGTCCACGACATGTCGCTGCGCGACGGGATGCACCCGAAGCGCCACCAGATCACGCTCGACCAGATGCGCAACATCGCGCGCGGGCTCGATGCGGCCGGCGTGCCGCTGATCGAGGTCACGCACGGCGACGGGCTCGGCGGCGCGTCGGTCAACTACGGTTTCCCCGCGCATACCGACGAGGCGTACCTGAGCGCCGTGATTCCGGAGCTGAAGCAGGCGAAGGTGTCGGCGCTGCTGCTGCCCGGCATCGGCACCGTCGAGCACCTGCGCATGGCGCACGAGCTCGGCGTCGGCACGATCCGCGTCGCGACGCATTGCACCGAGGCCGACGTGTCGGAACAGCACATCGGCCTCGCGCGCACGCTCGGGCTCGATACCGTCGGCTTCCTGATGATGGCGCACATGTCGTCGCCGGAGCAGCTCGTCGTGCAGGCGAAGCTGATGGAGTCGTACGGCGCGAACTGCATCTACATCACCGATTCGGCCGGCTACATGCTGCCCGACGACGTGACCGCGCGGATCGCCCAGGTGCGCGACGCGCTGAAGCCGGAGACGGAACTCGGCTTCCACGGCCACCACAATCTCGCGATGGGCGTCGCGAACTCGGTCGCGGCGGTCGCCGCCGGCGCGAACCGGATCGACGCGGCCGCAGCCGGCCTCGGCGCCGGTGCGGGCAACACGCCGATGGAAGTGTTCGTCGCGGTGTGCGACCGGATGGGAATCGAGACGGGCGTCGACGTGTTCGCGATTTCGGACGTCGCCGAGGATCTCGTCGTGCCGATCATGGACGCGCCGATCCGCCTCGACCGCGATGCGCTGACGCTCGGTTATGCGGGCGTCTACTCGTCGTTCCTGCTGTTCGCGAAGCGCGCGGAGGCGAAGTACGGCATTCCCGCGCGCGACATCCTCGTCGAACTGGGCCGGCAGCGGCTCGTCGGCGGGCAGGAAGACATGATCGAGGACGCGGCGCTGACGATGGTGCGGGCGCGGGAGATTGCGGCGTAACCGAATGCGGCCGGCACCAGTCCGGAAGCGGTGTGAACGGGGCGCAAGCCCCGTTTTCTTGTATTAGCAATGCTCAAGCCCCGGGATGCGTTGCGCTGCTGCTCGCAACAACTCGACCAGCATCTGCGCGTTTGCCGACAAACTACCGTCCGCCCGCGTGAGCAAGCCGATAATCGTCTCCGGCAGCGAATCGGTCACGTCAAGCAGCACGATGTCAGGATTGGCGACGATCTGAGCGGCCAACTCACCGGGCGCGATCGAGATTGCGTCAGTGCTTGTCACGGCGACGATACCTGCGGTGACGTTCTGCGCCTCGATGATCAACGGCTCGTCGGCCGCACCGGAGCGTGGATGATTGAAGAACAAGTCAAGCACGCTCGCGCGCGATCCGGCGTAAATCCATCCATAACGCACCAGATCGCCGATACCGCATGGCCGCCCTGCCAACGGGTGGTCTCGTCGGGCGACCACCACCGCGCGTGATCGAAACCATGGTTCGAACCTGAAGAAGTTCGTGAGCCTGTCGGATTCGATCGCACATAGGCCGAAATCGAGCGATCCGTCTCGCAGGCCGGGTAGAACACTGGACAGAAAACCGTCGGCGATGCGCAGCGGCGCGTGCGGCCGGGACGCGACAAAAGCAGGCAATGCATGGGGAAGCAACAGGGCCGTTGCTACAGGCAAAACGCCCATTGAGACGCGGGCGCGCTCATCAGAACGAATGTCGCCGGGCAGGAGCTCCATCTGGCTGACGATAAGCATCGCCCGCGGTAACAGCGATGCGCCGGCGGCAGTCAGCGTAGCCCCGCGTACACCACGTGAGAACAGCGCGACACCGAGATCCTCTTCGAGCGTCTTGATCGTCTTCGTTACCGCAGCCTGCGATATGTCCATGGAACGCGCTGCCGCACGAATGCTGCCCAACGTTGCTGCGCGAACGAATGCCAGTACCTGCGGGTATTTCATTGACGACAATCCCAGGTTATCGCATGTACCAAAAAAGCGTCTTTTGCGAGTTTATTTTCCGCACCACTATTCCTCGACTTCCTTCGGGGAGGCGGGTCCGGACGAGAACGGCACGTCAGTGTAGCCATTCTCCGTCCGAGACCGACATCCAGGTAATTTCATGGACCACTCAAGTGGATACATATGAAAAAAATCAGATGGTTTGGAGACTCGATCTGGCTGGTTTTGATCGGTAGCGCCGTGATGCTTCTGGCGTCGGGCTGCGGCGGGAGCGCGGACAGCGCCCCCCAACCGCCAAGCGGCCCTGTTCCCGTGTCCAACGCAGCGGTTGGCGACGGCGGCGTCCCGTCGTTCTACGTGTGGAGCAGTCGAGTGCCCGGTACGCCGGGCCAATTGTTGCGTCAGCAACCGCTGGATGCCAGTCTTGCGCTCGACAACTCGGACCCGTCGCAGAATGTTCGCATGCTCTACACGTCGACTGACGGCGTCGACGGAACGACGCCCGTTGCCGTTTCCGGTGCTGTCTATTTTCCGAAGGGGTCCCCGCCGGCAAACGGTTGGCCCGTCATCGCGTGGACGCACGGCACCGTCGGCGTGGCCGATGTGTGCGCCCAGTCGTACGCGCAGCGGTCGGATCGCGACAAGGCTTACCTCGGTACGTTGCTGGCGCAAGGCTACGCGGTTGTCGCAACCGACTATCAGGGCCTCGGCACGCCCGGCCCCCACCCTTACGTGCTGACGCGCGCCGAAGCGTACAGCACGCTCGACAATCTGCGTGCGGCGCTGGCGATGTTTCCGGGCGTGCTCGCAAACAAGGTTGTATTGGTCGGCCAGTCGCAAGGTTCGGGCGCCACGATCGCCACGTTGCAATATGCGCCGACCTATGCCCCTGACGTGCACATCGTGGGCGGTGTCGCGACGGGTGTCGCCTTCGGGTTTTCGGGCGCCAATCCGGCACCGCAGATTCCTGCGCCCGTCGTCGGCAACGCGCTTCTGCCGGTCTCGGGGGATGCGCTGCTCGACATGTTGATTTGGCTCGGCACCGCGCCCGCGGAGAATCCGGCCTTCGACATCACGCCCTATCTGTCCGACAGCGCCAAGCCGCTCTTCGCCGCTACGACAAAGAATTGCGTCGACGCGCTCGAAACGATGGAGCACGCGGAAGGCATCACGGAAGCCAATTACCTGAGGGCAAGGCCGCCCGTGAGTCTGGTTGGACCGGTGCTGGGCCGCTTACCGACACCTATCGCGGGCTTCTCCCTGAAGGTACCGTTGTTCACGGGAACCGGGCTTGCCGACTCGGTAACGGGGACGCCTGCCGCGTACAACTTTATCTCTACCGCGTGCAGCCTCGGGGCCGACATCGAGTGGCACTACTACCCGGGCCTGACGCACAACGGCGCGGTAAACGGTTCGCTCGTGGACTCGCTGCCCTTCATCAGGAAGGTTCTGGCGGGCAAGCCGGTGGTGAGCAACTGCAGTTCGCTGGTGGTTCCGGGTCCGTTGCAACCGGCCACACCCGGGCTGCCGTTCAATACGTAGTCCGCAAGATGCAGTGCAGTTGATCGACGCCCCGGCTCGAGCTAAAAATGCGCGGCAAGTCGGTGAGCCTGGCATCCCGAATTCGTGACGAAATCGGGATGCCACAGTCGAGGCCTACGGCTTCGCGCTCATCCGGTGCGGCGGGCCGCGTGACGCGTCGCAGCCGCCGCTCTCATGCGCGGCAGGCACCGCCCTACACTGCGCCAACCGCTCGCCGCCCCGCCCGTCAGCGATGCTTCCCGCCGTGCCGGCGCCGCCGATGCTCCGCACGCGCCTGCAGCAGCGCCGGCATCAATTCGTCGATGTATTGCCGCGCCTGCCCGCGCGTGACGATCTCGCTGAAGCGCAGATGGGCGCTGTCGTGACCGACCAGCGCCGCATGCGCTTTCCTCAGGATGTGCAGATAGGCGATCAGGCTCGTGCCGTCGCGCACGGGCAGTGCATCGCGCGGGTCCGGGACCGGGGTCGTGCTCATGATCCAATCCTTTGCGGACAGTCGGTGCGGCAGGTAGCCGTCACGAGCGCCAGCAGGTCGTTGGCGAGGCGGTCGCGGTCGGTCAGCGGCGCGAGGCCGAACAGCCGCTCGAGCGTCGCGGCGACCGACGCATGATCGTACGGCGTGTGGTCGACCTGCCCGGCCGCGACCCACGGCGAAATCACGATCGCCGGCACGCGCACGCCGTACACGTCGAACCCGAAGCCGCTCGCGTTCAGCGTCGCGGCCGCGCCGTCGTTCGGCGGCGGCGCGGCGCCTGGCCTGACCGAATCGTAGAAGCCGCCGTGCTCGTCGTAGACGATCACGAACAGGCTGCTGTTCCATACCGGCGAATTGCGGATCGCGTTGTACACGCGCGCGGCGAGCTGGTCGCCGCCGGCCAGCCCGTCCATCGGGTGTTGCGAGCTGCCGTTCTGGTAGGTGCCGTGCACGATGTCGCCGTAGCCGGGCTCGATGAACGTGTAGCGTGCCGTGTAGCCGGCCGCGAGATCGGCTTCGAAGTGCGCGAGATCGTCGACGTCGAAGAAGCTGATGCCCTTCAGCGACGCGACCTGCGGCACGTGGCCGAGCGGATCGCCCGACTGGTCCTGGTAGATGCGCCAGTTGCCGTCGCCGAGCGCGCCGAAGATCGAACCCTTCGGATAAGGGAAGCCGTCGAATGCATCCCACCCGGCCATTTCCGCCTTGGTCGGCGAATGGTCGAGCCCGGCCGACGACGCGCCGTGCAGGAAGAAGCGGTTCGGCCAGGTCGGCCCCGGCATCGACGCATGCCACGCGTCGCACAGCACGAACGCATTCGCGAGCGCGTACAGCGACGGCGCGTGCGTCCGCACGTCGGCGCCCTGCATGATCCTGGCCGCGTCGGCCGGCTGCGGCGGCGTGCCTTCGGAATGCGACGTCGCGTAGTTCGACACGAATCCCGAATTGTTAACGGGCGGATAGGCCTGCCCTTTCGCGAACGGCACGCCCGCCCCGCAGAGCTGTTCGAGCACGTCGGTAAATTCGTGGCACGGGTCGGTCGGCATCCGGTCGGGCGCGCCGCCGCCAAACGGATAGACCGCGCCGCCGTATGCATTGCTGTCGCCCGGCGACGCGGCAACGATGTCGGCGACGCCCGACAGCGCGAACAGGTGATCGAAAGAACGGTTCTCGAGCATCAGCACGAACACGTGCTGGATGCGCTGCTGAACCGGCGGGGCGGCGGGGGCTGCGTCTGCACTCATGGCGCCTCCTGGCGTCGCGCGACGAATGTCCGGCGGGCACGATCGGCGGCGCGCTGAAAGCGATTGAAGGCAATTGAAAGCAATGCCCGCGAGCCGCGAATTGCCGACGAGTGTACGACCGCGCCGGCCCGCACGTAAAGCCATATGCGAACCGCGCTGCCGCGCGTGCGTTCAACCATCGGCCGGCGCGATGTTCCGCGTAACGAACATCGGGCCGACGATCGCGTCGCGGCTGTCGGACGACAACCGCCGGGTCAATGCGCCTCGCATCGAGGTGTCCGGCGGGATGGCGCGCCGAACGTTGACTTTCGCCGGTCGGCCCGATACGATCGATGCACTTTCAAGACGCCCTCCCGGTCCGCCGGGAGGGCGTTTCGTTTTGGTTCACCCACCAAAAGGAAACCACTTGAAATGAACCCTGTCGATACCCTCACCTCCCGCCCGAACGCCGACCACGACGGCCTCGGCTACCTGCAACACGGCACGGGGCCCGAATGCGTGATGGTCATGCACGACTGGCTCGGCGACCGGACCAACTACGCAGCGCTATTGCCGTATCTCGACGAAACGGCCTTCACGTACGCCTTCGTCGACCTGCGCGGCTACGGAACCTCCATCCAATTGAACGGCGCCTGCACCGTCGACGAGATCGCGGCCGATTGCCTCGCGCTCGCGGACCGGCTCGGCTGGCAGCGTTTTCACATCATCGGCCATTCGATGACCGGCATGGCGGCGCAACGGATCGCCGCCGACGCGCCATCGCGCATCAAGAGCGCGATCGCCGTGTGCCCGGTGTCGGCGGCCGGCAATCGCCTGAGCGACGACGCGCGCGCATTCTTCGCGAGCACGGCCGAAAACGACGACGCGTTTCGCCGGCTCGTGCGATTCGTGACGGGTGGGCTGTCGGCGCGCTGGGCCGACGTGAAACTGCAGCAGAACCGCGAGCGCGTGGCGCCGGGTTGCCGGCTCGCCTATCTCGACATGCTGACGGGAACGGATTTCGTCGACGACATACGCGGGCTGGACACGCGCTTTCTGGTGATAGTCGGCGACAAGGATCCGGGGCTCGACGAAGCGGCGATGCAGGCGACGTTCCTGGCCTGGCACCCGAACGCGCGGCTCGTGACGATTCCGAATTGCGGGCATTACCCGATGCAGGAATGTCCGCCGTACTTCGCGATGATCGTCGAGGATTTCCTGCGGGACGCGGCCGCTTGAGCGTGGAACACGCAACGCGACCGGAAAAGAGGGTGTTGGCCACCGCGGCGTGACGACGCCGCCGGCGACCGACGAACGGCACGACGCGTGCCGTCCATCCGGTTCGTCCGGCCGCCTGGCCGGACGGGAATCGATCGGTGCGGTGTGACGCGCCCGATCGTTGCTGCTCAGCGGCGCGGCCCGCCGGTGCGCGCTGGACGCGGCGAATTCGCGTCCTTGTGCCGGAAGTTGATGCGCCCCTTGGTCAGGTCGTACATCGACAGTTCCAGCGTCACGCGGTCACCCGCGAGAATGCGGATGTGGTTCTTGCGCATGCGGCCCGACGCGTACGCGCCCACCACCACGCCGTTTTCCAGCGTGACACGGTATTTGCTGTCCGGCAGCACTTCGTCGACGATTCCGTCCAGTTCCAGCAGTTCTTCTTTTGCCAAACCAATTCCTCCAGACAAGGTGATTGACCGCGGCCGCGGCGATCTGCGCGACGCCGTTTCCCGCAACGGGACGGCGGCCGGCAGGCTGCCGGGTATCGGTTCGTTCAGACGGGCCACGGGCCTGTCTTGCGATCGGAGCCCGGCGCGTTGCGGCGTTCGGGCGGTCGGTGGCGGCGGCGCGATGAGCGCCGCGCAAGTAGTCGGGACCGCGCCGGCTGCTACGGCATGGCGTCGGTCTGCTCGGGTTGATGCGTTGAAGCGGTGATGCGCTGGCGAAGCGGCGGGCGCTTCGCGAGGGCGTTGTGTCGCACGCGGGTCACGCATGCGATGAGGGAGGCGTCACGACCGATGCATCGAGAATGTCGCGATGCATCGGTCGTGCGCATCGGAACGCGCAGGCCGCCGGAACAGCGGCGCCCCGCGCGAAACTCCATCCGGCACCCGCCGCCGATCGGCGGCCGGTGCCGATGCGGCTTACTGCGGCGTGATGTTCGACGCTTGCAGACCCTTCGGGCCGCGCTTCACTTCGAAGCTGACCTTCTGGCCTTCGGCCAGGGTCTTGAAGCCCGTGCCGCGAATTTCGGAGAAATGGGCGAACAGATCGTCGCCGCCGTTGTCGGGGGAGATGAAACCAAAGCCCTTGGTTTCGTTGAACCACTTGACGGTACCGGTATCCACAAATACTTCCTTAATACGAATAATTGAACATGCGCCCGCGACGGGCACAGAAAGAATCAAAGAGGGAGAGACCAACGACTGCCGCACGGAGTGCGGCCAATGATGAGCAATCGAACTTCTTGAACACTTCGGTCACGGACACTACGCGGTAGCAGCCGTTCCGTCAAGCTCTTTCGGTGCGACGCGCGCGCGCGGGCGACGCGCGCGCCTTATCTGGCGGGTGTTGCCGGCCGACGGAACCTATTTCGATACGCCCCCGATTTTCGGCCGGCCCGCCGGTTTTTACTGCGGCTCGAACACGTGATGCAGCACCGGCGGCTCGGCGCCGTCGCGAATCCGCATTTCAAATGCCTTACGCGCGACGCTCGTCGGCCGCACGTCGGCCACGTCCAGATAGAACTGCGAATACCAGTCGCGCATCTGGTACAGCGGCCCGTCGCCTTCGCACAGCAGCGGGTTGTCGATCCGCGTCTTGCTGTGCCAGATGTCGACGTCCTCGTAGAACGCGCGCTGCGCTTCCTTCACGTACGCGTTCGCGATCTCCAGGTTCTGCTCGTCGGTCAGCCCGGCCACCTTCTTCACGATCACGCCGTATCGCAGCTCGAAGCTGTTCATGTCGATCGGCACGTGGCAGTTCAGCAGCACCGAATGGATCGGCTGCCCGTTGCTCTGCCCCGTCATCTGCGTGATGTGCACGGCCGGCCCGAAATACGTCGACAGCGCGGTCAGGCTGTCGCCGCCGAGCTTCTCGCTGCGGCCGACCATCAGCTGCGTCGCCTTGTGATCCTCGAACAGGTTCGCGAAGTAGTCGATCGGCGCGCGGTGCACGGTCGCGAAGTGCGCGACGTCCGAGATGTTGTCGACCAGCTCGCGGCAGTTGGCCTGGATCACCATCTTGTCGACGACCCAGTCCGACCATTCGTCGGAGAAGCACACGTCGAGGCGCGGAATCGCGACGTCGGCCGGCGGCGCGTTGCCTTCCGGGTCGTTCCACACGAACAGCAGGTTGTTTTCCTCGCAGGTCGGCCATGCGCCGATGCGCGCCTTCGGCGGAATCCGCTTGCAATACGGGATCGATGCGCACTGCCCCTCGCCGCTCCAGGCCCAGCCGTGGAACGGGCACACGAGGTTGTCGCCCTGGACCGTGCCGAGGCTCAGGTCGGCGCCCATGTGCGGGCAGTAGGCGTCGACGACGTTGACCTTGCCGGTCGAATCGGCGAACGCGGCCAGCTTGCGGCCGAACACGTTCAGCGTATGCGGCTTGCCGTCCTTGTAGTCGCGGGCGAGCCCGAGGCAGTGCCAGCCGCGCGCATAGCGCTGCGCGAGCGGCTGGGCTTCGATCTTGTAGGGGCGTGCGGACATGTGGGTTGACTCCTCTTTTGGAGAGCGCGCGGCGGCCAGCCGCGCGCGGGGGAAATTTGGGGGTGCGCGGTTCAGCGCATCGGATTGCCGTGTTCGAGCGCGCGGGCCGGCTGCAATTGCGGCGCGGCCGCCGGCGACGGCTGCGCCTGCTGCATGCGGCGCTCGGCACGCTCGACGCCGAGCCACGCGGCGAGCGCGGGCAGCAGGAACACCGCGCCGAACAGGTTCACGAGGAACATGAACGCGAGCAGCACGCCCATGTCGACCTGGAACTTCAGCGCGGAGAACGCCCACGTGCCGACGCCGATGAACATCGTGACGGCCGTGAACAGCGCCGCGGTGCCGCGCTGGCGCATCGCGTCGGCAAACGCGTCCGGCAGCGTCGCGCCGTGGCGGAGGTCGTGCTGCAGGCGCTCGTACAGGTAGATCCCGTAGTCGACGCCGACGCCCACGCCGAGCGTGATCACCGGCAGCGTCGCGACCTTCAGCCCGATGCCGAGCCGCGCCATCACCGCATTGCACAGGATCGACACGAGCGTGAGCGGCACGACGATGCACAGCACCGCGCGCCACGAGCGGAACGTGAGCGCGCACAGCAGCGCGATCGCGCCGAAGATCGACAGCAGCATCGCGATCTCCGCATCGCCGACGGCCTCGTTGGTCGCGGCCATCACGCCGACGTTGCCGCCCGCGAGCCGGAGCGCGACGTTCGGCGTCGGGTTTTCGGCCGCGAAGCGCTTGATCTCGTCGACGATGTGCGCGATGGTCGTGCCTTCGTGGTTCTTCGTGTAGATCAGCACCTGGATCGCCTTGCAGTTCGCGGTGTTCATCCCGTTGTCGGGGTCGAACGCGTTGGAACCCTGCGTGAGCCCGTCGCTGGAACGCGGCAGCGCGGCCCAGCGCGGGTTGCCTTCGTTGAACGCGGCGATGAACACCTTGCCCTGCGACGACACGCTCGTCACCGACTGCACGCCGGCCACGCCGCGCATGTTCATCTCGAACTTCTCGATCGCGCTCATCACCGGGTAATGCAGGCACGCGTCGTCGAAGCCGGTCGTCTCGACGATCACCGACAGCACGTCCACGCCGATGTTGTACTGGTGCGTGATCGCCGCGTTGTCGATGTTGTAGCGCGAGTTCGTGCGCAGCTCCGGCGCGCCGGTGCCGATGTCGCCGATCTCCAGCTTGCGCGATTCGAGCGTGCCGTACGCGAGCAGCGCGAGCGCCACCGCGAACACGCCGAGCGCGGGCGCCGGCCGCGCGAACACCGCGAAGCGCGACCACATCGGGCTGCCGCCGGCCGCCGCCGTGCGCTGTGCACGCGCCAGCGTGCCGCGTTCGAGCCGCGTGTACGACAGCAGGATCGGCAGGAACACCTTGTTCGTGACGATCATCAGCAGCACGCCGAGGCACGCGGTGATGCCGAGTTCGCGCACGATGTCGATTTTGATCCGCATGATCACCATGAAGCCGAGCGCGTTGGTCAGCAGCGCGACGGTGCCCGGCACGAACAGCTTGCGAAACGCGTCGCGCGCGGCATCGACCGACGACGCGCCGCGCACCAGTGCCTGCTTCCATGCGTTGGTCATCTGCACCGCGTGCGACACGCCGATCGAGAAGATCAGGAACGGCACGAGGATCGACATCGGGTCGATGCCGAGCCCGAGCAGCGGCAGCGCGCCGAGCAGCCACACGACCGGCAGCAGCGCGACGACGAGCGCCAGCACGGTGGTCTTCAGCGAGCGCGTGTAAGCGAACAGCAGCGCGGCCGTCACGAGGAACGCGAGCGCGAAGAACGCCATCACGCCCGCGATGCCGCTCTCGACGTCGCCGACCAGTTTCGCGAAGCCGATGATGTTCACGTCGATGCCCTGCTTCGCGTACCGCGCGCGAATCTCCTCGAGTTGACGTGCGACCGCGCTGTAGTCGAGCCGCTTGCCGGTCGCCGGGTCGGTCTCGCGCAGCTCGGCGCGGATCAGCGCCGACTTCAGGTCGTTGCCGACGAGCCGGCCGATCTGCCCGGAACGCGCGACGTTGCGGCGCACCTTGGCGAGATCGTCCGGGTTCGCGCTCGAGAACTGGCCGGGCACGACCACGTCGCCACGAAAGCCGGCCTCGGTCACCTCGGTGTAGTGGACGTTCGGCGTAAACAGCGAGAACACGCGCGAACGGTTCACGCCGGGGATGAAGAACACGTCGTCGGTCGCATGGCGCAGCGCGTCCATGAACGTCTGGTTGTAGATGTCGCCGTCGCCCTTCCAGCGCAGGCTCACGAGGATCGTGTTCGCGCCGGGGAACGCGCCCGCATAGCGCTCGAACACCTGCATGTACGGGTGCTGCATCGGGATCATCTTGTTGAAGCCCGGGTCGAGCTTCAGGCGCGTCGCGGACAGCCCGAGCGCGAGCGTCACGGCCACGCAGAGCAGCATCAGCAGCCGGCGCCGGCGAATGATCGTGTTGGCGCAGCGCGCGACGAACGCGGCGAGGCGCGACGCGGGAACGGCTTCAGGGGGGCGTGACAGGTCGTTCATGGGATTCTCTTGTCGGTGCGGACGATGCGAAACGAACGGAAGCAGACGGCCGGGCCGCCGCGCATCAGGACGGCGACGCGGCGAGCGGCGCGACGCCGGCCTCGCCGCCGAGCAGCAGCGCGCCGTGGCCCATGTCGAGCACGGCCGCGAGGCTCTGCACGCCGCCGAGCTTGCGCACGTCGAACGTCAGCCCGCCGTCGCGCGACGCGACGATCGCACCGCCCTGGCCGACCAGCACGAGTTCGCCGTCGCCGAGCTGGGTCGCGCCGAAGTACGACACCGGCACGTGGCTGTCGACATGCGTCCAGGTCGTGCCGCTATCGGTGCTGCGCAACACGTTGCCGCGCATCCCGTACGCGACCCAGTCGCCGTTCGCGAGCATCAGCGCGCCGAACAGCGAACCGGCATACGGCGACGGCAGCTTGTCCCACGTGGCGCCGTTGTCGGTCGAGCGCAGCAGCGTGCCGCTCTCGCCCGCGATCAGCAGGTTGCCGTGGCCGTCGCCGACGATCGCGTTCAGGTGACGGTCGCCGGCCGGCGTCTTGACCGTCTGCCAGTTGATGCCGGCGTCGTCCGAGCGCAGCAGTTGGCCGAAGCTGCCGGCCGCGAACAGCGGGCCGTCCGCGGTACCCCACACGGACAGCAGCGGATCGGGATGCGCGCGGTCCATGTGCACCTCGCGCCAGTGCACGCCCGCGTCGTCGCTGCGGAGGATCCGGCCGTCGTGGCCGACCGCGATCCCGAGCGTCGGCGTGATGAAGCGCACCTGCGTGAGCGTCGACGCGTCGTCGGGCGTGACCGATGCCGGCCGCCAGTGGCCGCCCGTGTCGTCGCTCAGCAGGATCACGCCGCGTTCGCCAACCGCGACGATGCGCGTGCCGGCCCTCGCGAGCCCGTTGATCTGCAGCCGGTCCGCATGGATCGCGGTGACCGGGAACGCCGGCAGCGGGCGCGGCGAAAACGCGAACAGCGCGGCGCCGAGCACCAGCGCCGACATCGCGAGTCCGGGCAAAGTTCGTTTCATCGCTTGTCTCCTGTGTCTGCGTGCGACGGCGGTTCGCGCCGAAGCGCCAACATCCGTCGCCTGCAAGTCTCCGGGCCGTCGGTCGTTGCCGCGGCCTCGAATCGTCCTGATGGGTGTGCGGCCGTCTCCGGCCGCCCTACCGCGTGCCGCGTGCCGCTACGCGCCGACTTCGAACAGCGCGGCTGCGCCCATCCCGCCGCCGATGCACATCGTCACGACCGCGTGCCGCACGCCGCGCCGCGCGCCTTCGAGCAGCGCGTGCATCGTCATCCGCGTGCCCGACATCCCGAACGGATGGCCGAGCGCGATCGCGCCGCCGTCCACGTTCAGCCGGTCGTCGGGAATGCCGAGCGTGTCGCGGCAGTACAGCGCCTGGCACGCGAACGCCTCGTTCAGTTCCCACATCCCGATGTCGCCGACGGTCATCCCGAAGCGTTCCAGCAGCTTTGGAATCGCGAACACCGGGCCGATGCCCATTTCGTCCGGCTCGCAGCCGGCCACCGACAGGCCGCGGAATGCACCGAGCGGCGTCAGCCCGCGGCGCTTCGCCTCGCTGCGCGACATCACGACCACGGCCGCCGCGCCATCCGACAACTGCGACGCATTGCCGGCCGTCACGAACTCGCCGTGCTCGACGACCTTGCCGCCGCTCCACGACGGCTTCAGCCCCGCGAGCCGTTCGGCCGTCGTGTCGGCGCGCACGCCTTCGTCGCGGGCCGCGCGTACGTCCTCGTGGCCGGCCGGGTTACCTTCCTTGTCGAACAGCGCGCGCCGCACGTCGAGCGGCGCGATTTCCGCGTTGAAGCGGCCTGCTGCCTGCGCTTGCGCGGTGCGCTGGTGGCTCTGCAGCGCGAATTCATCCTGTGCGGCACGCGAGATCCTGTAGCGGCGCGACACGATCTCGGCCGTTTCCATCATCGCGATGTACGCGGCCGGCTGGTGGTCGAGCACGGCCTGCGAACGCGCGCGATACGCGTTCTTGTGCTTGTTCTGCGTGAGCGAGATCGACTCGACGCCGCCCGCGACGACGATCCGCGCGTCGCCCGCGCCGATGCTGCGCGCGGCGCTCGCGATCGACATCAGGCCCGACGAGCACATGCGGTCGATCGCCATGCCGGGCACCGACGCCGGCAGCCCGGCCGCCGCGGCCGACAGGCGGCCGATGTTGTAGCCCTGCGTGCCCTGCTGCGCGGCACAGCCGATCAGCACGTCGTCGACGTCGGCCGGCGCGACGCCCGCGCGGTCGAGCGCCGTGCGCACGACGTGGCCGCCCAGCGCGGGCGCCTCGGTGTCGTTGAACATGCCGCGAAACGCCTTGCCGATCGGCGTGCGTGCGACGGAAACGATGACTGCGTCTTCCATGGGCTGGCTCTCTGGAACTAGAAGTAGTAACGGCTGATGGTGTCGGCAACGCAGCCGGGCTTGCCTTCGCCTTCGATCTCGACGGTCACGCGTATCCACGCCTGCACGCCGCCTTCGAGCGGCTCGACGCGCAGCAGTTCGCCGACGCCGCGCACGCGCGCGCCGACCTTCACCGGTGCCGGGAAACGGATCCTGTCGCAACCGTAGTTGACGCCCAGCCGCGCGCCGTCGATGCGCACGATCTGCGGCAGGAAATGGTTGACGAGCGACAGCGTCAGGTAGCCGTGCGCGATGCACGCGCCGAACGGGCCGTCCTTCGCGCGCACCGGATCGACGTGCACCCACTGGTGATCGCCGGTCGCGTCGGCGAAACCGTCGATGCGGAGCTGGTCGATCGCGAGCCACGCGCTCGCGCCGAGCGTGTCGCCGACGGCGGCCGCGAGTTCGCCGGGATGCGCGAACACGCGGGGCGTCGCGCGCACGGGGTCGAGGGTCGCGCTCATCATGCGTGCTGGCTGCTGACCGACAGCACTTCGCCGGTCATGTACGACGCGTAATCGCTTGCAAGAAACACCATCACGTTCGCGACCTCCCAGACTTCGGCGGCGCGCCCGAAGGCTTCGCGCGACGCCAGTTGATTCAGCAAGTCGGCCGGCGCCGACTTCTTCAGAAAATCGTGCATCGCGATGCTCGGCGCGACCGCGTTGATGCGCACGCCGTACGGCGACGCTTCGAGCGCCGCGCAGCGCGTGAGCGCCATCACGCCCGCTTTCGCCGCCGCGTAGTGCGCCTGTTCCGCCTGCGCGCGCCAGCCGAGCACCGATGCGTTGTTGACGATCGCGCCGCGGCCTCGGGCCTGCATGTGCGGCAGCATCGCGCGCGTCATCCGGAACGTCCCGGTCAGGCTAATGTCGATCACGCGCGACCATTCGGCATCGTCCATATCGACGATGCGGGTCGACCCGCCGAGCCCGGCGTTGTTGATCAGCACGTCGACGCCGTCGAGCTGGTCCTGCGCGTCGGCGACGAGCGCCTGCACGTCGGCTTCGACCGCGACGTTGCACAGGCGGCCGTAGACCTGTTGCAGCCCCGTTTCGGCGCGCAGCGTCTGAACCGCCTGTTCGAGGCGCTTTTCGTGGATGTCGGAGATGAACAGCGCGCGGCAGCCTTCCTCCGCGCAACGGCGGGCGGCCGCGAAGCCGATGCCGGCGCCGGCGGCGGCCGTGATCAGCACCGATTTTCCGGCGAGCAGTTGGTGGCCCGGTACGTAGGCGGGAGCCTTCTGGATCTGGGGTTCGGTCATGCGTTACCTCGTGGTTCTCTCGGCATGCCGAGCCCGCGCTCGGCCATGATGTTGAGCTGGATTTCGTTGGTGCCGGCGTAGATCGTGTCCGCACGGGAGAACAGGAATACGCGCTGCAGATGGGTGAGCTTCTCGTCGGCCGGATCGATCACGTTCGCGCGCGGCCCGAGCGCGTCCATCGCGAGCTGGCCGAGGTCGCGGTGCCAGTTCGACCAGTAGTACTTGTAGATCAGCGCCTCGCGGCGCAGCGGCGCGCTGGCGTCTGCATCGTCCGCGCCGGACAGCATCCGCAGCGCGTTGTAGCGCATCACGCGCAGCCCGGCCCACGCGCGGCCGATCCGCTGGCGCAGCACGGGATCGCGGTCCGCGCCCGATTCGCGCGCGGCGTCGATCACCCATTCGAGCTCGCGGACGAACTGCATCTGCTGGCCGAGCGTCGACATCCCGCGCTCGAAGCCGAGCAGCGTCATCGCGATCCGCCAGCCGTCGCCCGGCGCACCGACGAGGTCGCGTGCTTCCGCGCGCGCGCCGTCGAAAAACACTTCGTTGAATTCCGCGCCGCCGTTGAGCTGCTTGATCGGCCGGATCTCGATGCCCCGCTGGTCGAGCGGCATCAGCAGGAACGACAACCCCTTGTTGCCCTTCGACGCCGGATCGGTGCGCGCGAGCACGAAGATCCAGTCGGAATCGTGCGCGAGCGACGTCCATACCTTCTGGCCGTAGACGCGCCACGTGCCGTCCGCATCCTGTTCGGCACGCGTGCGCACGTTCGCGAGATCCGAACCCGCGCCCGGCTCCGAATAGCCCTGGCACCAGAACTGCGTGCCGGCCAGGATGCCGGGCAGGAAGCGCGCGCGCTGGTCGTCGGTGCCGCACGCGACCAGCGTCGGCCCGAGCAGCCCTTCGCCGATATGACCCATCCGGCCGGGGCCGCCCGCACGCGCGTATTCCTCGTGGAAGATCACCTGTTCGGCGACCGAGAAGCCGCGCCCGCCGGCAGCGGTCGGCCAGCCGAGCCCGGTCCAGCCGCCCTGCGCCAACTGCCGTTCCCACGCCTTGCGCAGTTCGGGCCACGCTTCCTCGTCGCCGGGGCCGCCGCGGTACTTCAGGCACGCGAATTCGCCGGTCAGGTGCGACTGCACCCAGTCGGCCACTTCGTGCCGCAATTGCTGATCATGCGTTTCGCTGTTCATTGCAGGGCTCCTGCGCGCGCGGCTGACGGGCGGGCTACCGCAACCGGCGCAACCGCCGCCGCGGGCGTGTCGTCGCGGTTCGCCACGCCGCCGTCGATCGCATGGCATGCGATCCATTCGAGCAGTTGCGGCGTGCTGCCAAACTGCGCGCCCGACGCCTGCGCGCGCTTGAAGTAGAGATGCGGGTCGTATTCCCACGTGAAACCGACGCCGCCGTGCAGCTGGATCGCCTCCTGCGCGCAGAACGCATACGCGTCGTTCGCGGCAACCTTCGCGGCCGCGATGTCGGCGCGCAGCGCGGCGCCCGGCGTCGCGCCGGCTTCCGCGTCCCATGCATGCGCGGCGCCGAGCACGGCCGAGCGCGCCGATTCGATCAGCACCATCATCTGCGCGCAACGGTGCTTGACGGCCTGGAACGACGCGATCGCGCGGCCGAACTGCACGCGCTGGCTCGTGTAGTCGAGCGTCAGGTCGAGGCATTGCTGTGCGCCGCCAAGCTGTTCGGCGGCCAGCGCGAGCGCCGCGAACCATGCGGTGCGTTCGAGCACCTGCGCCGCGTCGCGGCCCGCGATCAGCGCGTCGCGGCTCACGCGCACGTCGTCGATCGCAATCCGTGCAAGCGGCCGCGTCGCGTCGAGCGTGTCGAGCGGCGTCACCGCAACGCCGGCTGCGCCGGCGGTCATGTCGATCGCGAACAGGCCGACCGACTGCCCTTCGTTCGCGATCCGCGCCGGCACCAGCAACAGGTCGGCCCGCGCACCGTCGAGCACTTGTGCCGCGACGCCGGACAACGCGAAGCCAGCCGCGGTTTCTTCCGCGATGAACGGAAGCGGTCGCGCACTGGCCGGTTCGTCGAACGTGTCGCCGAACGATGCGCCGAACGCATTGGCGCCCGGCCCGCCGTATGGCCGGCCGACCCGCGCGCCACTTGGCTCGCCGAACGGCCAGTCGAACGGCAGCGCCAGCGTCGCGCTGCACGCGCCTTCGGCGATCTTCGCAAGCCAGCCGGCCGCCAGCTGCGTATCGCAGCCGGCCAGCGCGGTCGCCGCGAGGCACGCGGTCGAAAAATACGGCACGCACGCGACACGCCGGCCGAGCTGTTCCATCAGCATCGCCTGCTCGACCGCGCCGAGCCCGAGCCCGCCCGCCGCTTCCGGCACCGCGAGTGCGTTCCAGCCGAGCTCGCCCGCGAGCGCGGCCCACAGCGCGTCGTCGCGACCGGCCGACTGCTCGAGCGCGCGTCGCACGTCGGCGGACGCGCTGCGCTCGGCGAGCACGTCGGCTGCCGCATCGCGGATCATCGCCTGTTCGTCGGTGAGCGCCAGATCCATCGCTCAGCTCCCGTACACGCGCTGCGCGGGTCGCGCATCGGCGAGCAACTGCGCGACCGCCGGGCCGACCTCGGCCGCCGCCCAGCGCGCGCTGCGATCGACGCGCGGGCCCGTGCGCCAGCCTTCCGCGACCGCGATCATCCCGCCCGCGACCTCGAACACCTGGCCCGTCACGTCGGCAGACAGCGCACTGCCGAGCCACACGACCAGCGGCGCGACGTTGGCCGGATCGAAATAGTCGAAACCGCCGTCCTCGGGCTTCTTCATCATGTCGGCGAACACGCCTTCGGTCATCGACGTGCGCGCGGCCGGCGCGAGCGCGTTCACGCGCACGCCGTAGCGCTGCAGCTCGGCCGCCTGCATCAGCGTGAGCGCGGCGATCCCGGCCTTCGCCGCGCCGTAGTTCGACTGGCCGATCGAGCCTTGCAGCCCGGCGCCCGAACTCGTGTTGACGATCCGCGCGTCGACCGCGTGGCCGGCCTTCGCGGCATCGCGCCACACGCGCGCCAGCACGCTCGACAGGCAGAAGTGACCGCGCAGGTGCACGCGCATCACGTCGTCCCAGTCCTGCTCGGTCATGCTCGTGAACATCTTGTCGCGGCAGATGCCCGCGTTGTTGACGAGCACGTGCACGTCGCCGAACGCTTCGCGTGCCGCGTCGACGATCCGCTGCGCGGTGTCGACGCGCGTGATGTCGTCCGAATTCGCAAGCGCGCGGCCGCCGCCGCTTCCGCCTCGTTTGGTGATCTCGTCGCACACGGCCTGCGCGGCGTCGTGCCGGATGTCGTTGACGACGACCGCCGCGCCTTCGGCCGCGAACGCGAGCGCGTATTCGCGCCCGAGCCCGCCGCCCGCGCCGGTGATGATGACGGTGCGTTCGTTACAGATTCCCATGCTGGTGCCTCGTGGATCGTGAAAGTGACGCGCTCACAGGCGCTCGATGATCGTGACGTTCGCAAGACCGCCGCCTTCGCACATCGTCTGCAGCCCGTAGCGGCCGCCGGTGCGCTCCAGCTCGTGCAGCAGCGTCGTCATCAGCCGTGCGCCGGTCGCGCCGAGCGGATGGCCGAGCGCGATGCCGCCGCCGTTCGGGTTGGTCTTTTCGTGCGGGAAGCGCGTGTCGGCGAGCCAGGCCTGCGCGACCGACGCGAACGCCTCGTTCATCTCGACGACGTCGATCTGCGACCAGTCGAGCCCGCTCTTCGCGAGTGCGGCCTTAGTCGCCGGGATCGGTGCGGTCAGCATCCACAGCGGATCGTCGCCGAGCACGCTCAGGTGATGGATCCGCGCGCGCGGCGTGAGGCCGTAGCGTTTCAGCGCATCCTCCGACACGATCAGCAGCGCGGCGGCCGCATCGCAGGTCTGGCTCGCGACGGCGGCCGTCAGCGAGCCGCCCGGCGTGAGCGGTTCGAGCGTCGCCATCTTTTCCAGCGACGTGTCGGGGCGCGGCGTTTCGTCATGCATCACGCCTTCGAACGGCACGATTTCGCGCTTGAAATGGCCGGCCTCGATCGCCGCGACCGCGCGGCGGTGGCTTTCGAGCGCATAACGCTCCATCGCGTCGCGCGACAGGTTCCAGTGATCGGCGATCCGCTGCGCGGCGACGAACTGCGACACCGGCGCATCGCCGAAGCGCGCGCGCCAGCCGACGCTGCCCGAGAACGGATCGGTAAAGCCGAGCGGCGCCGCGCAGGTCATCGCGGACGAGATCGGGATCTGCGTCATGGTCTGCACGCCGCCCGCGACGACGACGTCCTGCACGCCGCTCATCACGGCCTGCGCGGCGAAGTGCACGGCCTGCTGCGACGAGCCGCACTGGCGGTCGACCGTCACGCCCGGCACCTGCAGCGGCAGCCCGGCCGCGAGCCAGCAGGTGCGCGCGATATTGCCCGCGAGGGGGCCGATCGTGTCGACGCAGCCGAACACCACGTCGTCGTATTCGTCGGCCGGAATCGCGTTGCGTTCGACGAGCGACTTCAGCACGAAGCCGCCGAGATCCGCCGCATGCACGTGCGCGAGCCCGCCCTTGCGGCGGCCGGTCGGCGTGCGCAGCGCGTCGACGATATAGGCTTGTTTCATTAGTTCGGTTCCTCGAGGTCGAAGGTCTGCGCGGGGCCGATCGGCAACGCATCGCCGAGGATCGCGTCGGCTACGCGGGCCTTGTGGAACGCGCTGTCGCCCCAGCTGCCGGCGAGCGCCCAGATGCGCTTCATGAAGATTTGCAGGTCGAGCTCCCACGTGTAGCCGATCGCGCCGTGCACCTGCATCGAGTGGCGCGCGGCCAGCTGCGCGGCCGACATCGCCGCGAGCTTCGCGTGCGACACGAACACCGCGCGCTGCGGGTGATCGTCGGCGATCGCCTGCGCGGCGCGCGCGACCACCGGCCGCGCGAACTCGTAGCGGATCGCGACGTCCGCGAGCAAATGCTTGAGCGCCTGGTACGAGCCGATCGCCTTGCCGAACTGCTTGCGCTGCGCGCTGTAGTCGATCGCCACGTCGAGCACGCGCTGCGTAAGGCCGAGCAATTGCGCGGCGACCGCGAACGCACCGTGGTCGAGCGCACGATCCAGTAGCGGCCCGGCCTCGGCGGCGCCCGCGATGCGCGTGGCCGGCGACGGTTCCCAGTCGAGCGTGAACAGGCGCCGCGACGGGTCGACGCTGTCCACCGCGCGCCACGCGCATTGCGCGGGGTCGACGCGGTGCAGCTCGCCGCGGTGTTCGCACAGCAGCACTTGCGCGACGTGCACGTCGGCCGCATACGGGTTCACCGGATGCACGAGCGCGACGCGCGCACGCCCTTCGGCGATGTCGCGCAGCAGTGCGTCGCGCCAGTCGCTCGCGGGCAGCCGCGCGAGCACGCCGGCCGACACGAGCGCCGTGTCGAGCAACGGCTCGGGGCTGCCGAAATAACCGTAGGTCTGTGCGAGCAGCGCCCATTCCGCTTCGGTCAGGCCGAGCCCGCCGTGTGCCTCTGGCACCGACACGGCGGTCAGCCCCTGCGACGCGAACAGCGCCCAGAGTGCGTCCGAGCGCCCGGTCGGCGTGGCCCACAGCTCGCGGATCAGCTCGGGCGTCATCTCGGTCATCAGCAGGCGCTTCACGCTGTCCGCGAGCGCTTCCTGGTCTTCATCGAATACGAAATCCATACGATGTCCGTTCAGTGAGAGAGTCGCCGGCGCCGTTACGCGCGCGGCATGCCGAGCATCCGTTCGGCGACGATGTTGCGCTGGATCTCGTTGGTGCCCGCGTAGATCGTGCCGGCCTGCGCGAACAGGAAGCCGTCTAGCCAGTGGCCGAGCGTCGCGTGCTGCGCGGCCGTCTGCGGGACGACCTCGCCGTGCGCGCCGAGGATGTCGAGCGCCGTCTGGTGCATGCGCAGGTCGAGCTCCGACCAGAACACCTTGTTGGTGCTCGACTCCGCGCCGATGTGGCCGCCCTTCAGCAGCCGGCTCGCGGTCGCGTAGGTCGACAGTGCATACGCCTGTGCATCCATCCATGCCGACACCACGCGCTCGCGCAGCGTCGGGTCGCGGTCCGCGCTGTCGCGGTGCGCGAGATACAGGTCGCGCAACGCTTGCGCGGTGCGCTGGAAACGCGCGGGCGAACGCAGCATCAGCCCGCGCTCGAAACCGGCCGTCGCCATCGCGACCTGCCAGCCCGCGCCTTCGGCCGCGAGCCGGTTCTCGACCGGCACGCGCACGTCGTCGAAGAAGATTTCCGCGAAGCCCGTCTGCCCGTTCAGTTGCCGGATCGGCCGCACCGTGATGCCCGGCGCGGACAGCGGCACCATCAGGAACGTGAGCCCGTGGTGGCGCGACGATTCGGGATCGCTACGGAACAGCCCGAACAGCCAGTCGGCCCACACCGCGCGGGTCGACCAGATCTTCTGGCCGTTCAGCACGTATTCGTCGCCGATGCGGGCCGCCGTCGTGCGGATCGCGGCCATGTCCGAGCCCGCGTTCGGCTCCGACCAGCCCTGCGCCCACACGTGCTCGCCGGCCGCCATCGCGGGCAGGAAGCGCGCCTTCTGCTCCGCGGTGCCGAAATCCATCAGCGTCGGGCCGAGCAGGAAGATGCCGTTCTGGTTCACGCGCATCGGTGCATCGGCGCGCCAGTACTCTTCCTCGAAGATCAGCCACTCAATCAGGTCGCAGCCGCGCCCGCCCAGCTCGCGCGGCCACGTGACCATGCTCCAGCGGCCCGAGTGCAGCGTGCGCTCCCATTCGCGGTGCGCGGCGAAGCCTGCCTCGGTGTCGAAGCTCGGCAGCCGCTCGCGCGGCACGTGCGCCGCGAGCCATTCGCGGATCTCCGCGCGGAACGCCTGCTGTTGCGGCGTGTAGGTCAGGTTCATGCGCGTGCCTCCTCGGCCGGTGCGTCGAAACGCGCGTCGCGCTTCTCGACGAACGCGGCGCGCGCCTCCGTCGAGTCGTTCGTCATGTACGCCTGCAGCGTGAAGCCCTGCTCCCAGCGGTACTTGTCCTCGAGATCGCCGTCCTCGACGCCGTTCAGCGCCTCCTTTGCGAGCCGCACCATCGCCGGGCTCTTGTCCGCGATCTTGCGGGCGATCGCAAGCGCCGCGTCGCGCAGCGCATCGCGTGCGACGACCTGCTCGACCGCGCCGAGCCGGTACGCTTCGGCCGCGTCGATCATCTCGCCGGTGAAGTACATCGTGCGCACCTTCTGCACGCCGAACAGCCGCTGCAGGTGCGCGCCGCCGCCCATCGCGCCGCGGTCGATCTCGGGCACGCCGAAGCGCGCGCAATCGGCCGCGACGACGATGTCCGCCGCGCCGCAGATGCCGATCCCGCCGCCGAGCACGAAGCCGTGCACGGCCGCGATCACCGGCTTCGGGTTGCGGTGCACCGCGCGGAACGTCGCGTAGTTGCCGGCGTTGACCGCCACGATCCGCTCCGGGTGCGCAGCCAGTTCCTTGATGTCGACGCCCGCGCAGAAGCCGCGGCCTTCGCCGCGCACGACGATCACGCGCACGTCGTCGTCTTCGCCGAGCGCGTCGAGCGCGCGGGAGAGCGCGTGCCAGCCCTGCGCGTCGAGCGCGTTCACGGGCGGATGCGCGATCACCAGTTCGGCGATGCCGTCTGCGCGGTCGATCCGGAACGGCATCGCGCCGGCCGGGTGATTGGATGCTGTCATCTCCATTGCCTCCCTGTGATGTTCTTCATGCGGTCTGCGCCGCCGCCGCGCCACGCAGCGCGGCCAGTGCGTCGAGCCGCTCGCCGGCTTCCGCGACGATCCGCGCGATCAGCGCGTCGCACGATTCGATCGCGCCGATCATCGCCGCCGCCTGGCCGCTCGGCAGCACGCCTTCGTCGGGGCGGCCCTCGACAATCGCGCGCTGGATCAGGAACGGCGCGTTCGCGGCCATCAGCGTCTGGCTTGCCGTGTAGTCGTGCGAGCGCAGCGCCTTGATCGCGAGGCCGAGCATGTCGCTCGCGCGCAGCCCGTTCTGGCGCCGCCAGGCGTCGGCCGTCTTCAGCGCGAACAGCGTGCGGCGCAGCCGGCCGAAGCGTTCGAGCTTCAGCAGATACGGGTTGTCGATCATCCGTTGCGGCAGCCCGTCGAGCGCGTCCGACACGCGGATGCGCGCCGGGTCGCCGACCGCGACATAGCGGTCGAGCGTCTCGCGCGGCACCGGCGATTCGGCGCTCATCAGGAAGCGCGTGCCCATCGCGATGCCGGCCGCGCCGTATGCCAGCGCGGCAGCCAGCCCGCGCCCGTCGAAGAACCCGCCGGCCGCGACGACCGGCACCCGCACCGCGTCGAGCACCTTCGGCAGCAGCAGCGTGGTCGGCACCGAGCCCGTGTGCCCGCCGCCTTCCGCGCCCTGCACCGTCACGACGTCCGCGCCGAGTTCGACGGCCTTCGCCGCATGCTTCGGCGCACCGACGGTCGGCATGCAGACGATGCCGGCATCCTTGAAGCGGCGGATCGTCTTCGCATCGGGCCCGCGGCCGTAGCTCACTGCGCGCAACCGGTGCTCGATCGCGAGATCGACCACCTGCGCGGCGTTCTTCTGGAACATGTGGAAGTTGATGCCGAACGGCTGGTCCGTCAGCGACTTCACCTTCAGGATCTCGGCCTCGACCTGATCCGGTTCGAGCGTCGCGCCGGCCAGGAAGCCGAAACCGCCCGCATTGGAGGTGGCCGCGACGAGCCGCGCGTCGGCGACCCAGCCCATCGCGGTCTGCACGATCGGGTAGCGGCAGCCGAGCAGGTCGCAGAGCGGCGTATGCAGCGGGCCAGGAAGCATCGTGCTCATGCGGCGGCTCCGTTGACGGCGACCGGCGCCGCCGCGTCGCCGCGGTCCGCGCCGTTCGGCTGGCGCTGCGAACTGGCCATGCTGCGCGCGTCGTAACCACCGAGGCGATCGCCGCTGACGAGCTCGTTGTGCGCATGCGCAAAGTGATGCCATGCGAACGCCGCGTCCATCGCAGCGCGCTTGCCTTGCAGCTCCTCGACGTGATTCAGCGCCTGCTTGGTCAGCGTGAGCCCGAGACGCGGCATCGTCGCGATCTTCGCGGCGATCGCGTAGGTCGCGTCGCGCAGCCGCTCGCGCGGCACCACGCGGTTGACCATCCCCATCTGGTACGCGCGCTCGGCCGGCATCCGCTCGCCGAGGAACAGGAATTCCTTCGCGATGCGCGGGTTCAGCTCATACGCATGCGCAAAATACTCGACGCCCGGGATCCCCATCCGCACGACCGGATCGGCGAAGAACGCATCCTCCGACGCGACGATCAGGTCGCACACCCACGCGAGCATCAGCCCGCCCGCGATGCACGCGCCCTGCACCATCGCGATCGTCGGCTTCGGCAGGTCGCGCCAGCGCCGGCACATCCCGAGGTACACCTCCTGCTCGCGCGCATAGAGGAATTCGCCGCCTTCCTTGTCGACGTGGTCGTACCACAGCGACGCGCGCTCGAACGACTCGTGGATGTCGCGGCCCGGCGTGCCGATGTCGTGGCCCGCCGAGAAGTGCTTGCCGGCGCCCGCGAGCACGATCGCCTTCACCGCGTCGTCGTGCGCCGCGCGCCGGAACGCCGCGTCGAGCGCATACGTCATCTTCGAGTTCTGCGCGTTGTGATACTCGGGGCGGTTCATCGTGATCGTCGCGATGCCGCCTTCGACCGCGTAATCGACGACACCGTCGCCGAACGTCACCTGGGTCGCTTCCATGTCGGACCTCATCCCCGGCGCGGCGCCGGATTGTTGCGCACGATCGTCGCGCGCAGGTTGTGCGGATCGAGCGCGCGGACGATGCGCAGGTCTTCCGCGTTCGGCGCGGCCGTCGTGGCAAGTTCCGGGTGCGCGATCAGCGGGAAGCCCGTCGCGTCCTGCACCTCGTCGAAGCTCACGCCCGGATGCAGCGAGCGCACGCGGATCGCGTGGTCGGGCCCGCCGAAATCCATCACGCACAGGTCGGTGACGATGCTGCGCAGGTCGACGAAGGTCTTCATCCCGGGCAGCCGGCGCGCCGGGTTGTAGCCGACCGTGCACACCATGTCGACTTCGCCCGCGACGAACGTGCGCTTGCCGTGGCCGCTGACGAAGAACGAGTTCGCGTGGTTCGTCGAATTGCCGGGAAAGCCGCGTGCGCCGAGCAGCTGGGTCTTCGGATGCGCGTAGTCGGCGCCGAGCCACGAGATATTGGCCTGGCCGAAGCGGTCGATCTGCGTCGGCATCACGAGCGCATGGCGGCGGCCGTGCCACAGGCAGTCGAACACGCGTTCGTAGGTCATCCAGCCGCTCGCCTTCACGCGATAGCCGTCGGGGCGCGGCCCGAGCGGCACCGGCTCCTCGACGAGATACGCTTCGCCGTCGGTCAGCATCAGCGCGTTGTTGTACGCGAGCCGCGCGAGGCCGGCCGCGAGCCGCGGGCCCGTGCCGATGCCGGTCGCCAGCACTTCGCCGTCGTCGCGCCAGAGTCGCGCGGACGCGACGATCATCAGTTCCGCGAGGGAATGGTCGAGAGATTCGCTCACAGGCGCTCCTTTACAGAATCGGCAACGGCAGCGTCGTCACATGCGGCAGGCCGCCGACGCCTTCGAGATACTGGCGTTCGTCCTGGCCGACCACGTCGCGCAGGTACGCCGCCGCTTTCTCATCGTCTTCCGCGCTGGCGCAGTACGCGCGCAGGTGCGGCAGGTCCCAGCCGTAGGCCGGCCCGCACGACGTCGGGTGCGCGCCGCCCGGCGCGTGCACGACGCCCGTGACGAGCGAGCGCTCGAACGGGTTGCGTTTCGCGGCGTCGAGGTCTTCTGTCGCGAGCGATGCGTCGACCGTTTCCGCCGACACGTAGCAGCGCTGCGCGGCACGCGCCATCCATGCATCGAAGAACGGATCGGGGCCGTCGATGCGCGTGTTGCCCATCCGGTCGGCCGCGTTCACGTGCAGCAGCGCGACGTCGAGTTCGATCGCCGGCATCGCCAGCAGCGTCTCGCCGTCGTCGTACGGCGAGCTCACCGTGCGCAGTTGCGGCGCGTGATCGAGCAGCGCGGTGCCGAGCCCGGCGCGCGTCGGCAGGAACGGCAGGCGCGCGGCGGCCGCGCGCAGGCCGAGCTGCAGCATCCCTTCGTCGAGTTCGAGCACGTCGATGCGGCCCTGCTCGCGCGCCCGACGGAAATGCGGTTCGAGCGGAATCACGTCGAGCGACACGAAGCCGAACACCACCTTGCGGACCTTGCCCGCCGCGCACAGCAGGCCGACATCGGCGCCGCCGTACGCGACGATCGTCAGGTCCTTCAGGTTCGAGCGCGCGATTTCGCGCACCAGCGCCATCGGCTTGCGCCGCGGCCCCCATCCGCCGATGCCGATCGTCATGCCGTCGGCGAGTTGCGCGATCACGTCGCGCGCGGACATCGTCTTGTCGAGAGGTTTCATCGTCATCGTGCTGGCTTACCGGTATCCGATGCTGAAATCGTGGCCCCACTGGCTCACCTTGGTGGCCTCGAATACCGCGTGCTTCGACCAGTCGACCGTGAGGCCGCCGAAGCCGTATTCGAGATCGAAGCCGCCGGGGGTCTTCATGTAGAAAGAGATCATCTGGTCGTTGCAATGCCGGCCGAGCGTCGCCGACATCTTCACGTCGTGCGCGGCGACACGATCCAGCGCGCGGCCGACTTCGTCCATCGAGTCGACTTCGGCCATCACGTGCACGCAGCCCGACGGCACGGCCATCTCGAACAGCGCGAGGCTGTGATGGCGTGCGTTGCGGCAATGCATGAAGTGGATGCGTTTTTCGGGTTCGGCCGGATCGGGCGTGAATTTCACGCGATAGATGTCGGACAGCTCGAAGCCGAGCACGCCGCGCACGAATGCGTCGGTCGCGTCGAACTGCGGCGCGGGCAGCACCGCGTGGCCGAGCCCCATGTCGCCGGTGACGAAACGCGCGACGCCCAGCGGCGACACGAAGCGGCGGAAGTCGCAGCGCGCGCCCCAGTACAGCTCGTGGCGGTTGCCGGACGGGTCGGTGCACCACGCCATCGCCTGCACGCGGCGCAGCGCGGCTTCGGCGGGCGTCGCGCGGATCGGCTCGACGCCCGCGCGCTGCAGCGCAGCGAGTGCGGCGTCGAACGCGGCGCCGTCGGGCAGTTCCCAGCCGGACGCGAAATAGCGGTCGGTCGCGCCGGGAACGATCACGTAGCGGAAATCGCGCTCGTCCATCTTCAGGTACAGCGCGCCGTCGGGCGCGTCGAGCGCCTGCATGCCCAGCACGTCTTCCGCGTAGCGGCGCCACGCATCGACGCGCGTCGCCTCGACGACGACATAGCCAAGCGCACGGACATCGATCATGTCGGCCTCCTCCTGGTTCAGAATCCGTTGTTCGTGAAAGGATTCTGGCCGGTCGGGGGTGGTGTTACATCGTCTGTTGGGACGAGAGGACGGGCGGGAAAAGGCGGGGGTTGCCGCGCGGGGGGTGTGACGGAGGGGGATTCGTTGGCGGCGGGTGAAATACGCCGGTCGTGTCGCGCACGATCACGGGAGCCGGCGTGGCGCGTGAGCCGGTTCGCCAGCCGCCGCCCGAATCGCCTTCGCGCGACGGCTGACCGCTGCGGCCACGCTAGTCGAACGGGTTCAGCAGCCGGACGCCGGTGCGAGCGAAATCGTCGACATTGCGCGTGACGACCGTGAGATCGTTGATCAGCGCGGTGGCCGCAATCAGTTTGTCGAGTTCGTGCGCCGGATCGGGTACGCGCAAATGCCCCCACATCTGGCTGATCTCGATATCGACCGGCAGGATGTTCGGCGCATAGCCCGACAGGATCGTCGCCATCCATGCCTCGAGCGCCGACGCTTGAGGGTGATCGCCGCGATGACGGATCAGGTCGACGCCGCGCCGAAGCTCGGCCACCGTCACGACGGACAGGTAAAGCGGGCTCGCGTCGGCCTCGGCCTGCCTGAAGAACGCCCGCACGCCGCGGTTGGTTCGCTTGCCCTTCCTGATTTCGCTGATGACGTTCGTATCAATCAAAAACACGCCTGACCTCGCCGGAATCCTGAACACGTTGGAAATCCGCGTCTTCGCCAACATCGGGCATGCTCATCAGCACTTGCGCAAATGTCCTTCGCTTCGGCCGGCCGAGCGCATCGGCCAGAATGGCCCGATGTTCGGCCTCGGCACTCCTGCCATTTGCCGCAGCCTGCTCGCGCAGGCTCTGAACGATACTGTCATCCACGTTACGCACCAGAAGATTTGCCATAGGTCCCTCCATCCAGGTTGCTATCAATGATAGCGCCATGACGGTGAATTGCAAGCATTGCTATCATCGTCATGCGTGAACGGAAGACGGTGGTTGGCGTCGGCGAACGGCGGCAGCCGGCATGAATCCCTCCAGCTTCCGCCGCTCGCCCGACACGTCGAACTACTGCCCCCAAGGTAAGGCGGATCGGAACGACGGAAAAGACGGCTGAATGGCTATGCGTTGATGGACGGGCTGCGCATTCACGCGCAGTCCCACACGGAGCGGCTTCATTCACCGCCGCCGGGTCGATCACGCAACGCAACCTCGACCCATCCGGCCAGGCGTTCCGGATCGCAGGCAGTCGTCGCCACACCCTTATCGGCAAATATCGGCAATACCCCGGTCCGCACGCACAACGGCAACCCGACCGCTCAGAACCGATACGAAATCCCGATCTGCAAGACCGGGTACCACCGATAGCGCGACATCACCCGCCGCAGTTCGTCGAGCCCGCTCGCGACGAGGATCTGGCTCTTCGCCGGCCCGGCCGCGGCGGCCAGCTCCGGCGACAGCGTGTACGAACATCTCGGGATCCCGTACGCGACGCCGACGTCGGCGACGAATCCCAGCCCTTTCGACGCCGGCCGGTGCCCGTAGCCGATCCCGACATACGGCATCACGGTCGGATAGCGCGCTTCCGCGACCGCATACATCCCCGGCAACGCCGGAAAGCGCTTGCCGCCGAACGCGTAAGTGCCGTTGGTCGGCACCGATACGCCGTGGAGTTCATCGTCGTTGAAGCGCAGCCCGATCGTCGCGCGGAAGCCGCTGCCCCGCCACGGAAAGATATCCCCGTACAAGCCTCCCTGGCGCAGCTTCAGGTCGTCCTGATAGCGATTGCCGGCCACCGTGAAGTCATGCGAAAGATCGATCGCATTGAAATCCGCATGGGCACCCAGCATCGAATTGAAGCTCACGGCCGCACCGATGCCGACGCCCTGCGTGCCGCCCTGCAGGTAGATCTCCTGCGCGTGCGCACTCGCGACGAACATCATCGCGACCGCTGCCCATTGGTTCGCTGTCGTTTTCACGGGCGCCTCCCCCGACATGTGCCGGGCGCGCCGCCCCGACGCACGCGGCCTCCGTCGCGATGCGCAGTGCGAACCCCGGCACGACACCTTGCAAGCAAGCTTGCTGTTCGACGGACCGGGAACGCGTTGCCCCGTGCGCATGACCGATACGACATGCGCGGCGCATGCGCCGCAACACGCGGCGCCCGCGACCCGATCCGATTCCCCGTTTCTATCGATGTCGTTGCATGCCGCAGATGCGCTCATCGTTCTGGCGAAATTCGTTTGCGCCAGCGGCACCGGGTCAACCGCAAAGCGCGTGCCATGCGCCGCAAACCAAAGCGGGAAAAGCGTCACCGCCACGCACGGGCGGTCACGCGGGTCGCAATCGGGCGGAAATGTTTCAGGAACGTATCCGTATTCGGCGGGACACGCCGGAACACGCGATTTGCTCTATCGCGCATCGAGATCGGAACGCATGCCGGACGAGGCTGGACAGCCGTCAGCGCGTGCGAGTCGTCGTTGCGGTCAATCGAGCACGGCGAAATACACTGAAGAAACGTTGCAGAAGTGTGACCTCGCGCGGGGCGCACGCGATGCCGATACGCAATCGTGCGTGACGAGGCAGGGTGAATACCGATGCGTGCGCGTGCATCTTGTCCGTGTCACGCAAGGAGGCGATACGCGAGCCGATCGGCAAATCGGCCGGCGGCGTCGACGGTCTGAAGACGAGGGAAAGGCGGGCTATGTCAGCGCCCGGGACAACCGACACGCAAGCGCGGCCGCCCGAACGTGCTTTTGCACTCCGCTACAACCCGTAGCCGCCCGACACATTCAACTGCTGCCCCGTCACGTAATCCGCCCGGTCCGACGCCAGAAACACCGCTGCCCGCCCGACGTCGTGCGCCTTCCCCCAACGCTTGAGCGCGAGCATCTTCTGCGTCTCGTCGATCCACGCCTGGTCGAACTGCCCCTGTTCGAGCAGCACCGGAAACATCCCGGCCTCGATCACGCCGACCAGGATCGAATTCGCGCGAATGTTGTAACGCCCCTCCTCGCGCGCAAGCCCCTTGACCAGCGCCTCGTTCGCCGCCTTCGGCGCGACCGACAGCCCGTCGCGATCGGGCCAGCGCAAATGTCCGGCCGAACCGAGCGTCACGAACGACCCGCCGCCCGACGCACGGAAGTGCGGCAGCGCGGCTTTCGCCGCGACGAAGAAACCGATCGTCTCGACCTCGATCGCGCGGCGCCAGTCGTCGTGCGTCATGTCGCCGACGTGGCGCTGGTTCACGAACGGCCCGGCCGCCCAGACGACCGTATGCACGCGGCCATGCGCGGCGATCGCGGCCGCAAGCGCGGCGTCGACCTGCGCGGGATCGGTCACGTCCACGCAGTGCGTGGTGGCCGCCACACCTTCGCCGCGAATGTCGCGCGCGACGCGCTCGGCCACGTCGGCCTTGCTGCGGTAGCCCACCGCGACCGGCACGCCGGCGCGCGCGAACTCGAGCGCAACGCCCTGCCCGATCCCGCCGCTGCCGCCGAACACGAGCACCGCGCCCTGCGGAAATCCGTTGTCGTTCATGCGTTCATCCCGTTCGTGTATCGCGGCGGCGCTCAGGCCGCCGCTTCGGTCCCCGCGCGCAGCCGGTACTTCAGCACCTTCCCCGCCGCGCTCGTCGGCAGTTGCTCGACGAACGTGAAATGCCGCGGCACCTTGTAGTTCGCCATGTTGCGGCGTGCCCAGTCGTTCAGCTCGTCGGCGTCGGCATGCGCGCCCGGCCGCAGCACGACATACGCGTGCCCGACCTCGCCGAGCCGCGTATCGGGCACGCCGACCAGCGCGACCTGCGCAATCGCCGGATGCGCGGCGAGCAGCCGCTCGATCTCCGCCGGATAGCAGTTGAAACCGCCGACGATGAACATGTCCTTGATGCGGTCGGTGATCTTCAGGTTGCCGTTCGCATCGACGCAGCCGAGGTCGCCCGTATGCAGCCAACCGTCCGCATCGACGGTCTCGCGCGTCGCGTCCGGCTGGTTGAAATAGCCGCGCATCACGTTGTAGCCGCGCACCCAGATCTCGCCGGTCTCGTCCGGCCCGAGCGACACGCCGCCCGGCCCCGCGATGCGCAGCTCGACATCCGGCATCGGCCGGCCCGACGTACAGGCGACGGTTTCCGCATCGTCGCCGTGCCGGCACAGCGTCGCGAAGCCGCACGATTCGGTCAGCCCGTAGCCGGTCAGCACCGTTTCGAAGCCGAGCTCGGCGCGCATCCGCTCGATCAGGCTCGGCGCGATCGCCGCCGCGCCCGTCACCGCGATCCGCAGCGACGACAGGTCGCGCGTCGCGCGATCGGGCGCGTCGAGCAGCGCGTAGTACAGCGTCGGCGGGCCGGGCAGCACCGACACGCGATCGTCGGCGACACGCCGCAGCACGTCGGCCGGCTGGAACACGAGATGCGGCAGCACCGTCGCGCCGCTCGACAGCGCGGCGAGCCAGCCGGCCTTGTAGCCGAACGTGTGGAAGAACGGATTGACGATCAGGTAGCGGTCGTCGTGGCGCACGCCCGCAATCGCCGCCCACGCCTGCGCGGCGCGCAGGTTCTGGCCGTGCGCGGTCATCACGCCCTTCGGGCGGCCCGTCGTGCCGGACGTGAACATCAGGTCCATCACGGTGTCGGGCGTGACCTGTATCTCGCGTTCGCGCACCGCGGCCAGCGGCACCGCCGCGCCGCGCGCGAGGAACGCGTTCCAGGTTTCGTCGCGCGCGCCGGGTGGCGCGTCGCCGTCGAACACGACCACGCGTTCGAGCGTCGCGGGCCGGTGCGGCGCGAGCATCGCCGGATAGGATTCGCCGAGGAAGGTGCCGCAGCAGAACAGCAGCCGCGCGCCGCCGTCGTGCAGGATGCCGCCGACCTCCATCCCCTTCATCCGCGTATTGACCGGCACGAGGATCGCGCCGACGGTGTGGATCGCGAGCGCCGCGACGATCCATTGCGGCAGGTTCGGCGCCCAGACCGCGATGCGGTCGCCGGCGTCGATGCCGCTCGCAAGCAGCGCACGTGCCGCTTCGAGGCGCGCCGCGTCGAGTTCCGCGTAGGTCAGCCGGCCGTGCTCCGACTCGATCGCCGGATGCGCGCCGTGGCGCGCGGCAGCCCGCGCGATCAGCGCGGGCGTGGTCAGGATTTCATTGTCCATCGTCATAGGCATCAGGGTTGCCGTGCGCGCCGCGGGCGCAGTACGGCTCAGTCGGGAAACACCACGCGCAGCGCGTCGCTCGCGGGCCGCGCGCAACAGGCAAGCGTCCAGCCGGCCGCAATCTCGTCTTCGTCGAGCACGTGGTTGCTGTCGAGCTCGACCTCGCCGCGCTCGATCCGGCACATGCACGCGCCGCATTGCCCCATCCGGCAGGAGTTCGGCGCCGGCACGCCCGCGCGCAGCATTGCATCGAGCAGCGTTTCGCCGGGCGCGCTGTCGAATGCGAACGCATCGCCGTCGAGCACCGTCTCGATCGCCGCGCCTTCGCCGGACGCCGCCGTTGCCGCGGCCGACGCCGCGGTATCGGCCTGCGCCGGCGCATCGGGCAGCGACGCGAACCGCTCGACATGCACGCGTGCGCGCGGCAACCCGAGGCCGAGCATCGCGGCCAGTGCGTTCTCCATGAACATTGCGGGCCCGCAGATGAACGTCTCCTGCTGGCTGAACGGCCGCGCGAGCTCCTCGAGATGGCGCTGCTGCGGGATGCCCTGCACGCTGTCGAGCCAGTGGATCACGCGCACGCGGCCAGGATGCCGCTGCGCGAGCTGCTGCAGTTCGTCGCGGAAAATCACCGAGCGTTCGTCGCGGTTCGCATAGATCAGCGTCAGCATTCCGCGCCCGTGCACGAGCGCCGATTTCAGGATCGACAGCACGGGCGTGATGCCGCTGCCGCCCGCGAACAGCAGCAGGTCGCCGTCGAGCGTGCGCGGCGTGAACACGCCGGCCGGCGGCAGTACGTCGAGCGCGTCGCCCGCATGCACGCGGTCGCACAGCCAGTTCGACGCGCGGCCGTCGCGCACGCGCTTGACGGTGATCTTCGGCGCGGCGTCGATGCCCGGCGCGCTCGACAGCGAATAGCAGCGCGCGACGGTCGCGTCCGCGCACGGCACGTTCAGCGTCAGGAACTGCCCGGGCCGGTACGCGAATGCGTCGCGCAACGCGGCCGGTACGTCGAATACGAACGAGCACGCGTCGTCGCTTTCGGAAATCACTTCGGCAACGGTCAGCCGGTGGAAGCGCGAATCGCTCATGGCCGGCTCCTCATGCTGCGCCGGCAATGTGCCACGCGCTCACGCCGCAACCGGCTTCACGCCCGGCGACGACCAGCGCCGCGTTCGACGCCAGTGCCGGCGCGACGCACGCGAACGCGTTCAGCACATGCGATGCCGCGCCGCCGAGCGTACGCACGATCTCGCGCGCGGCCGACACGCCGGCATCGCGCCGGGCGTCGTCAACGTTCGCGGTGTTGCCGTTCAGTCTGCGTGTCATGGATCGTCTCTTGCGAATGCTGGAAACCCGTGCGGCCGTCACGCGGCCACGCGGCTCGCGGGCGCGCCGGGCGTCGTATAGGCGCCGTCGAGATAGACGAGCGGATCGACGTCGCCGCTCATCAGCACCTCGCGGATGCGCCCGATGAACACCGTATGCGTGCCGTATTCGAAGCGGCCGTCCTGCTCGCACACGAGGCTCGCCTGCGAATCGCGCAGATACGGCACGCCGTGCGGCGACGTGTGCCAGTCGCCGGTCGTGAAGCGCGCTTCGCCCTTCAGGCGGCCGCTGCAGTCGATCGCGATGCCTTCGTGGCGCGCCGACAGCACGTTCACGCAGAACGGCGCGCCCGCATCGAGCGGCGGATACAGCGACGCGGTGCGGTTGATGCAGATCAGCAGCGAAGGCGGATCGGTCGACAGCGAATCGACCGCCGTCGCGGACATCGAGTAGCGCCGGCCGTCGTGCGCGCTGCTGATGACCGTGACGGAGCGCGCGAGGCGGCGCATCGCGAGCAGCATGTCGGTGCGCAGCGGATGGGTGGTGAGATCGCTCATCATTGGACTCCGTCAAGTTCAGTCGTGGATGGCCGGGCTGGCCGGCCGCCGGCGTCGGCCGCCTGCGCGGCCAGGTGGTCGGCGGCGATGAAACCGAAGGTCATCGCCGGACCGAGCGTCGAGCCCGCGCCGGGGTAGCTCGCGCCCATCATCGATGCGCTGGTGTTGCCGATCGCATAGAGGCCGTCGATCGGCTCGCCGTCGGCGCGCAGCACGCGGGCCAGCGCGTCGGTGACGAGCCCGCCCTTCGTGCCGATGTCGCCCGCGTCGATCCGCACCGCATAGAACGGCGCCTGGTCGACCGGCCCGAGGCACGGGTTCGGCTGGTTCCGCGGATCGCCGTAGTACGTGTCGAACGCGTTGTCGCCCTTGCCGAACGCTTCGTCGATGCCGGTGACCGCGTAACGCGCCATGTCGCGCAGCGTGTCGCGCAGCCCGGCCGCATCGACGCCGATCCGCGCGGCCAGCGCGTCGATCGTGTCGGCCTTCACGAGCACGTCGCGGAACGCTTCGGGAATCCGCGCATCGGGCATCATCGACGCCGGCATGATCGGCCCGCACGGATACTTGCGGCGAAAGCGCGCGTCGAACACCATCCACGCCGGCACGCTCGCGCCGGTGCGCGCATGGTCGCGATACATCGCCGGCACGAATTCGGAATACGGCGCGGCCTCGTTGACGAAGCGCTTGCCGAGGCGGTTGACGATCACGCAGCCCGGCAGGTTGCGCTCGACGAACAGCGCGCGCTGCTTCTCCTCGCCCGCGACGCCGACCGTCGGCGCGCCCCACACGTGCTCCATCAGCGCCAGCGCGCCGCCGAGCCGGTGGCCTTCGGCAATCGCGTCGCCGGTGTTGGCGGGCGGCGTCGCGCTCCACTGCGCCTGCGTCGGCTGCGGCAGGTAGCGTTCGCGCATCGGCTGGTTGCGCTCGAAGCCGCCCGCGCCGAGGATCACGCCGCGCCGCGCGGCGATCGTCACGGGCTGCCCGAAACGCTGCGCGCGCACGCCCGTCACACGGCCGTCCGTATCGAGCAGGTCGCGCATCGGCGTGTCGAGCCACACGGGCACGTTGCGCTCGAGCAGCGCGCGGCGCAGCCCGCCGATCAGCGCGTTGCCGAGCGTCAGCCGCCGGTCGCGCCGCGTGCGGCGGCGCATGCCGAGATCGAGCCAGTAGCGGCCGAACTGCGCGATCGCGAGCTTCATGAAGCCTGGCCCGCGCGAGAACAGCGTATGCGCCTCCTTCGACGTCACCGCCACGCGCCCGCCGATCAGCGTGCCGGGCGACGGCGGCCGCAACCGGTCGAACTCGTCGCCGAGCAGCCCGCCGTCGAACGGCAGCGGATCGAGCGCGCGATAACCCGGCATCGCGCCCGGCACCTTCTGGTAATAGTCCGCGTACTTCGGCAGCGACTGGTAGCGCACGGGCGTCTTCGATTCCAGGTAGCGCAGCATCTCCGGCGCCTGGTCGAGATACGCGTCGATCTTGTCGGGCATCGACGCGCCGGCCACGCACGCGTCGACGTAGCGGCGCGCGGCCTCGCGCGAATCGGTCGCGCCGAGCTCGGCGATATGGTGGTTGCACGGCACCCAGATCCCGCCGCCCGACACGGCCGACGTGCCGCCGTACAGCGCCGTCTTCTCGATCACGACGACGGACAGGCCGCGGTCGGCCGCGCGGCACGCCGCGAGCAGCGCGCCCGCGCCCGAACCGACGACCACCACGTCGAACACGTATTGCTGTGCTTGCGTGTCGTTCATCTCGGCCCCGTCAGATGAAGAAGTCCGTGTTCTCGCGGCCGAGCATCACGGCGCCGAGGTTCTGACCGAAGCGGTCCACGTTGTTCGCGTAGTGCGCGCGGGCCGCATGCAGGTCGAGGAAGCGCCGCACCAGCGGATTGCGGTGATAGATGCCGTTGCCGCCCGCGTAGCGCAGCAGCGCGTTCGCGGCCTGCGCGCAGCGCTCGGCGACCTGCGCGGACTGGTAGCGGAAATGCACGCGGCGCTCGATCGACACGGCCGGGCCGCCGGTCACCGACGCCATCAGCTCGGCAAAATTGCGCTTGAGCAGCACCTTCATCTCGTCGATCGCGACGGCCGCATTCGCGCACGCGTTCTGCGCGCCCGGATCGTCCGTCGTCTTCGCGCCGCTGTTCGCGGACACGCGCGTCGCCGCATAGCCGGTGAAATCGTCGAGCGCGCCCTGCAGCGCGCCGATGCACGACGTGCACACCGCGCGCACGAAGATCTGCGCGAACGGCAGCTTGAACAACGGCGCGTCGTTGACGGCCAGGCCGGGGCTCGTGCCCATCATCCCGTCGATCGCCTTGTGCGTGCGGTACGCGGGCACGAACACGTCGTCGACGACGATGTCGTGGCTGCCCGTCGCGCGCAGGCCGAGCACGTCCCAGTCCTGCTGGATCCGGTAGTCGGATTTCGGCAGCAGGAAGGTCCGGTATTCGGGCGGCTGGCCGGCAACGGCTGCCGGCACCAGCGCGCCGAGGAACACCCATTCGCACAGTTCGCTGCCGCTCGAGAACTTCCAGTGGCCCGACAGGCGGAAGCCGCCGTCGACCGGCGTCACGCGGCCGACCGGCATGTAGGTCGACGCGATCAGCGTCGCCGGGTCGTTGCCCCACACGTCCTGCTGCGCGCGCTCGTCGAACAGCGCGAGCTGCCAGTTGTGCACGCCGACGACGCCGTACACCCACGCGGTCGACATGCAGCCGCGCGCGAGCGCCATCTGGATGTCGAAGAAGGCCTGCGGATCGAGCTCGTAGCCGCCGTAGCGCTTCGGCTGCAGCACCTTGAAGAAGCCGGCGGCCTGCATGTCGGCGATCGTCTCGGCCGGGATGCGGCCCTGCGCTTCCGCCTGCGCGGCGCGGCCGGCCAGCGTCGGCGCCAGTGCCTCGGCCCGGGCGATCAGCGAGGCGGCCAGTGCGTTCGAATCGTTGTCGCGATGCACGAATGTCTCCTGTGAAACGGGGCGTGCGCCGCGGCGCCTGCCCCGCTCTCGTTCATGGTTGTTCTGCGCGGCCTGGCCGCGGGCGACGCTCGCCACCGTCGATGGTCGGCGTCGCGCGGCCGCGCCGCATCGTCCGAAGGGACGACGGGCGCGGCTCGTCCCGCGTTACGCGCAGGCCCGTTCCTTCTCCTTGTTGAAGAACGGGATCACGTGCTCGCCGATGTTGCGAATCGTCTCCATCTGCGCTTCGTGCGGCACCGTGCCCATCTGGCACAGGAACAGCACTTCGTCGACGCCGGCTTCCTGCAGGCGGCCGACATAACCGATGCAGTCGTCCACCGTGCCGTACGCGTGGTTCGGGTTCATCATCGCGAGCGCCGGGTCGGCGAAGTTCACGACGACTTCTTCCGACGCGAAGCGCGAGCGGATCACCATCTCGCCGGTGTCGGCCTGCACGAGGTCGTCGCCCCACTTCGCCGGGTCCGGACGCTCGCCGCCCGTGTACCAGTACGCGAGCGATTCCATGAAGTAACGCTGGCCGCGGATGCCGATCTTGCGGGCGGCCTGCCCGTCGGCCATCACGACCGTCGGGCACAGCGCCGCGAGGTGCTGGGTCGGGCGGAAGCCGACCTGGTCTTCCGGCTTGCGGTTCGCCCATGCTTCGCGGTACACCGCATTCTTCTTCGCCACTTCGTCGGGGCCGCCGAAACCGAGCACCAGCGCGCCCATCCCGCGCTGGCCGGCGCGCAGCAGCGCGTCGGTGTTCGTGCACGCGAGGTACATCGGCGGGTGCGGATCCTGGAACGGCTTCGGGTGGATCGGGCGCTTCGGGATCTTGATGTACTTGCCGTCGTGCTCGATCTCGTCCTGCACGAACATCTTCGGCACGAGGTACATCGATTCGTCGATCATCGGCTGCAGTTCGTTGAGGTCGTAGCCGAACGCGCCGGCTTCCTGCTGGCTGCCGCCCTTGCCGACGCCGAAATGCACGCGGCCGCCCGACAGGATGTCGAGCAGCGCAACGCGCTCGGCAACCTTGATCGGGTGATTCATCGCCGGCGGCAGGCACACGACGCCGTGGCCGAGGCCGATGCGCGTCGTACGGCCGGCCAGGTACGCAAGGAAGGTTTCCGGCGCGCTCATGTGCGCATAGTTGGTCAGCGACGTGTGCTCCACGCACCAGATCGTGTCGAAGCCGACCTGCTCGGCGAGCAACGCCTGTTCGACCGTCTCCTTGAACACCCGGTGGTCGCCCTCGCGCGATGCGTCGGTGGTCTGGGCTTCGTAGATGAGGGAAAACTTCATTGCGTGCGTCTCCATGTGTGTTGGACGAGTCGGGGTCGTGCGGCCCGCCCGCACGATACGGACGAATAGCGACGGTCCACGAATGGGAGTGTCGGCGCGCGGGCGGGCGCGGGCATCGTCTGTTTGGAGTAACGGCACGCCTGTGGGGACAGAGGGGTTTCACGGTCATCCGATCGGACTGCGTGAGCGCGCGGACGGCGCGCTAGCATCGGTCGGGCGGCACGTTGCATGCCGCGCACATCAAGACAAGGGAGAACCGGGATGAAGGTATCGATGCTGCTGTATCCGGTCGACGACATCGACACGGCGTTGCCGCTGTTCGTCGACGGACTCGGCCTGAACGTGAAGTTCCGCGACGGCGACCGCTATTGCGCGCTCGACGGCGGCCCGCTGACGATCGCGCTGGTCGCGGGCGACGAGCAGATCGTCGAGCGCGCGGCGCTCACGCTGCGCGTCGACGAGGACGACGATCTGTACGCGGCGATGGCGCGGGTCGTGAAGGCCGGCGCGTCGGTGCGCGTGCCCGTGCAGGCCGGGCCGCACGAATACCGCGCGGTGCTGGAGGACAAGAACGGCGCGCTGCTCGTGATTTCGCAGAAACGGTCAGCGTGACGAAGCGCGGTGCGCGTGCGGGATGCGGGCGCATCACGCGTGGCAGGTGCGCTACGCCAGACGGGATCGAGCATCACGCATTGTCATCGGCATCGTCGATGGCATTCAACGTCTTCAGGCCGCTTCCCGATGAGCGCCGGAATCGGTACCATCGAGCGCTTGAAGACCGGCAGGCGCCGCGCGACCACGCACCGGCGCCGCCCGCGCCGGGCCTTCGCACCGCCATTTCGCCATGTCCCGGGAACCCACACACTCCGCGCTGCTCTGGATCGTCGCCGCTGCATTCTTCATGCAGTCGCTCGACACGACGATCGTCAACACCGCCCTGCCTTCGATCGCACAAAGCCTGCATGCGTCGCCGCTCGCGATGCAGCCCGTCGTGGTCGCCTACACGCTGATGATGGCGATGCTCACGCCGGCATCCGGCTGGTTCGCCGACCGGTTCGGCACGCGCCGCGTGTTCTCGGTCGCCATTCTCGTGTTCGTGCTCGCGTCGATCGGCTGCGCGGCATCGCATACGCTCGGCCGGCTCGTCGTCGCGCGAGCCGTGCAGGGCATCGGCGGCTCGATGCTGCTGCCGATCGGGCGGCTCGCCGTGCTGCGCCGCGTGCCGGGCGAACAGTACGTCGCGGCGATCGCGTTCGTGTCGATCGCCGGCCAGCTCGGCCCGATCGTCGGGCCGACGCTCGGCGGCTGGCTCACGCAGGCAATTTCGTGGCACTGGGTGTTCATCGTCAACGTGCCGGTCGGCGCGGTCGGCTTCATCGCCGTGCAGCGCTACCTGCCGCACGACCACGCGAAACAGCCGCCGCCGTTCGACTTCGTCGGCTGTGCGCTGCTGTCGGTCGCGATGATCGCGCTGTCGCTCGCGATCGACCCGCCGATGCCCGCGCATCGCGCGGCCTGGGCGGCCGGGCTCGCCGTGCTGGGCCTGACGAGCGCGCTCGCGTACCTGCCGCATGCGCGGCGGCGCGCGCAGCCGCTGTTCCGGCTCGGGCTGTTCCGCGAGCCCAACTTCGGTTCGGGGCTGCTCGGCAACCTGCTGTGCCGGATCGGCACGAGCGCGGTGCCGTTCATGCTGCCGCTGCTGATGCAGGTGCAGCTCGGCTATACGCCGCTGCAGTCCGGGCTGATGATGCTGCCGGCCGCGATCGCGGGCGTCATCGCGAAACGCTGGATCGCGCCGCTCGTGAAGCGCTTCGGCTACGCGACGTTCCTGGTCGTGAACACGGGGATCGTCGGCGGTGCGATCGCGGGGTTCGCGCTGGTGTCGGTGCGGCCTGCGCCGGTGCTGGAGATCGTGCTGCTGATCGTGTTCGGCGCCGCGAACTCGATGCAGTTCGCGGCGATGAACGGTGTCACGCTGAAGGGGCTGTCGCATGCCGACGCCGGCAGCGGCAACAGCCTGTTCACGATGATGCAGATGCTGGCGATGGGGCTTGGCGTGTCGATCGGCGGCGGGCTCGTCAACCTGTTCGCGGCCTGGTGGGGCTCGATGGGGCGCGGGTTCATGCTGTCGTTCGCGTGCATGGGCGCCGTCACTCTGCTGTCGTCCGTCGTGTTCCGGCGGATCGATACGGCCGCGCCGCCGGCCGGTGCGGCGGCACGATCGTCCGCGTGAACGCGACCGTCAGTTCGCCTGGCGGCGCTCGACAACGCGCTTGAGCACCCAGCGGATCGACGAACCGTCGGCCGGCGGCTGCGCGACGCGGTATTCGTCGATTTCGAGCGTGTACAGGTAACCGGGCTGGTACGCGAAGCCCTCGATGCCCGCGTACCACAGGCTCCACGGCTCGCCCGGGCTGCTGCGCACCTGCAGGCATTCCATCGGCGCGACGCCCGTGCAGCGTGCGGATTGCGGCGCGACATAGACGGTCTTCGTCACGGGCCGGCTGTCGGCCGGGCGGCCCGTGTTCGACGCCGTGGCAGCCGCGTCGGTCTGGCATCCGGCGAGGAGCATGGTGCCGGCAATGACGGCGGCGCCGAGCAGCGCCCTGGATTGGCGAATCATCTGGTGTTCCTCTGGAAGCGTTGGAGGGGCGTTTAGACGGACAGCGCGGCGGGAAAGTTCACAAATAGCTTACAGAAGGCGATCCGCCACCCTCATTCGTGCGATGTCGCGCGTGCGCCGACACGTTACCGTGTTCCCGTTCAGCCGCGCGCATCGCCGCCGGCGGTCCGCACATGCACGCCGGGCGCCTCGCGGCCCGTCGGCCGCAACAGGAGACAACCCGAATGACCACGGCGCCCCCGGCCCTTCCGCCGCACCTCGCCCGATCGAAACTGACGCTCGAACAGTTCGACACGCTGCTCACGACAATCTACGAAGGCCCGCTGGAAAACGTGCCGTGGGGCGGCGCGCTGGAACAGATCCGCGCGCACCTGCACGCGAACTACGTGACGATGATCCTGCGCTGGCCGGCCAGCGGCCACGCGGGGCTGATGATCAATGCGTCCGAGCACAGCGCGCCGCTGACGGGCGTCGCGTCGTACAACAATTATTACTACGCGCTCGATCCGTTCGTGAACCTGCCGACCGACCACGTCGTCACCGTCGACGAGCTGCTCGGCCTGGGCGTGTGGCGCAGCAGCACCATGTATCGCGAGTTCATGAAACCGCACGACGTCGGCTACCTGATGGGCGCCGACCTGCGCACGCATGACGGCATCGAGTGCCGTTTCCGCGTGTGCCGTCCGCATCGCGGCGACGCGTTCTCGGCGACCGACAAGGCTGCCTGCAACGCGCTGCTGCCGCACCTGAAGCGCGCGGTGCGGCTGCACGCGAAGTTCGGGATGGTCGAATCCGAACGCACGCTGTATGCGAGCACGATCGACCGCATGCTCGTCGGCACCGCGATTCTCGACGAGCGCGGCGCGATCATGAAAACCAATTCCGTCGCGGACGAGATCTTCGCCGAATGCGACGGCCTGCGCGTGCGCGGCGGCGCGCTCGAGGCGTCGTATCCGCTGGAGGACCGCAAGCTGCAGAAGCTGATCCGCCAGGTGCTCGCGGAACGCGCGGGCGGCGTGCCGTCGGTCGTGCAGGCGATCGCGGTGCCGCGCCCGTCCGGCAAGGCGCGGCTCGGCGTGCTGATCCGCGCGGTCCCGTTGAGCGAATGGTCGGAGGACAATCCGCGCCGGCCGGCGTGCGCGGTGTTCATCCGCGATGCCGAGCGCAAGTCGCAGGCGTCGCACGACATCGTGCGCAAGCTGTTCGACCTCACGCCGGCCGAAACCGCGCTGGCGCTCGCGCTCGTCAACGGGCAGACGCTCGAGGAAGCGGCCGACGCGCTCGCGATCAGCAAGAACACCGCGCGCTCGCACCTGCGTGCGATCTTTTCGAAGACCGGCGTCACGCGACAGGCGACGCTGGTGCGGACGTTGCTGAACAGCGTGCTGTCGCTGGGGTGAGGCGTTCGCGCCGCGCGATACGTTCGTCGTGCGGTCGCGTCGCTCATGTCGCCGGTCTGTCAATCGCCGTCGGCGGCCGATTCACCGCATGACGATCGTGTACCATCGGCGCTTCCCGATACGCTTTGTCGCGCTGCGTTCGTCCGCCTGACCACGCCCGCGCGGCATGCACTGCGCTCCCCTCCGCATGACCTCACCCGTTCCGTCCGACGCCGCGCTGCGTCCGTTGCCGATCGATACGCTGACCGTGCCGGCCGCACTCGACGGACGCGCGGGCACCAACCGCTCAAACAGCGCGCATCCGCAGATCGCCGCGACCAACGATCTCGACGCCGTGCGCGCATGGCTCGCGCGCTTCGTCGATACGCCGACCACATTCCAGAACTACCGCAAGGAAGCCGAGCGCCTGCTGCTGTGGGCCGTGATCGCGTGCGGCAAGCCGCTGTCGTCGCTCACGCGTGAAGATCTCGTCGTCTACCGGCAGTTCCTGTTCGCGCCGGCGCCGGCCGACGTATGGTGCGCGAACGGCGGCCGCAAGCACCCGCGCGACGACCCGCGCTGGCGGCCGTTCTACGGGCCGCTGTCGCCGGCCAGCCAGCGGCAGGCGCTGGTGATCCTGAACGTGATGTTCTCGTGGCTCGTGCAGGCCGGCTACCTCGCCGGCAATCCGCTGGCGTTGTCGCGGCAGCGGCAGCGTCGTCCCGCGCCGCGCGTCACGCGCCATCTCGGGCAACCGCTGTGGCAGTCGGTCAAGGACACGATCGCCGCGATGCCGCGCGACGACGCGCGTGCGTGCTTCCACGCGGATCGCGCGCGCTGGTTGTTCACGGTGCTGTATCTCGGCGGGCTGCGCATCACCGAAGCGGCCGACACGACGATGGGCCAGTTCTTCTGCCGGCGCGACGCGAACGGGCACGATCGCTGGTGGCTCGACGTGACGGGCAAAGGCGGCCGGCAGCGGCTCGTGCCGGCCACCGACGAGATGATGGCCGAACTGTCGCGCTACCGGCGCGCGCACGGCCTGCCCGCGCTGCCGTCCGACGGCGAACCCACGCCGCTCGTGCTGCCGCTCGGCCAGGCGCGCAAGCCGCTCACACGCGCGGCGCTGCACCGGATCGTGAAGCAGGTGTTCCGGCACGCGGCCGACCGGCTGCGCGCGAACGGCGCAGCCGGCGACGAACAGGCGCGCGTGCTCGAACAGGCGTCCGCGCACTGGCTGCGCCACAGCGCGGGCTCGCATATGGCCGACGGCCGTGTCGACCTGCGGCTCGTGCGCGACAACCTCGGTCACGTGTCGCTCACGACGACGAGCCAGTACCTGCACGCGGATGACGACTGGCGGCATCGCGAGACGGAGGAGAAGCACCGGATCGGGTGGTAGGTTGCAGACGCTCCGCGTGCTGCGCGCGAGTGCGGGCCGCCGATGTCGACGCCGGCTCGTATTTCGCCCCGATGCTCAGTGAACGAGTTCGAGTCCGCCGAGGCCGCCGTTGCTGCGGCACTTCGCGCGGTCGCTTTCCGCCGGCACGTCGATCTGGCCGCACAACGCGTCGATGCGCTTGCGGTAACTGTCGATCAGGCACTGCGTCGTCGTGCAGCGGTTGCGCGCCTTCAGCCACACCTTCTGGCTTGCGACGAACTGGTGATATTCGGGCGGATCCTCGACCGGATAGTTGGCGAAGTCGTCCACGACGTGCTTGTAATCCGCGTTGAGCGCATCGTCGAGACGCGACAACGCCGGATTGCCGCAGATTTCGCGCTCCACGAACGTGGACGCCTTCGCGCAGTCGAACGACGCGGCCTGCGCGCCGGTCATGCCGGCCGCGACGGCCAGTGCAACGAGCCATGCCTTCATGTGGGTGCCGTAGAAAAAACGGCGGCCGCGCATCGGCTCGCCGTGACGGACGAACGGGAATGCCCGCCGTCGGGATCCGGAAGCTTAGGCCAATGCGCATCGCGGTTCAATACGCCGCCTCGCTTCCCGGCACCCGTGCCGCGCGGCACGCGGCGGCACGTCTCACCCGTCAGTACACGGCCACCCAATGCCCGGGCACCCATGCCCAGTGATTGCCGGCCCACCGGTAATGCCCCTTCGCCCAGCGATAGCCGGGGGCCGGTGGCGGCGGCGCCACTTCGACGAGCGGTGCCGGCTGCGGCGGCCGCACGGGTTCCACCACGCAGGCGGACATCAGCACGGCACTCGCGCACACCAGCACGGCAAGCGAAACGGATCGGATCTTCATCTTCGATTCTCCCTTGTTGTGTAATCGGTCGGCACGGTCGAACGCCGAAACGCACCGCGTCACGCAACCCCGCGAATCAGGCCGGTCATCGGCCGCGTCTCGCCGCTTTCCGCGAACAGCGCGGAGGCGGTGCGGCGGGGATTGAGCCGCAGGCTTTCGGCGGCCGCCCCCGCGATCAGCGCATCGAGCGACGCGGTCGGTTTCAGGTCGCGCCCTTCGTACAGATCGCCCGGCCGCAGCCCCGGCCAGTCGGCGATCACGCGGCCGCCCGCGACCGCGCCGCCGGCGAGCATCGCAACCGACGCCTGCCCGTGATCGGTGCCGCCCGTGCCGTTCGCCGCGGCCGTGCGGCCGAACTCGGTCGCGACCAGCACCGTGGTCTGCTGCCATGCGGACCCGAGGCCGTCGCGCAGCGCGGCGAGCATCGTGTCGAGCGCCTTCAGTTGATTCGCGAGTCGCGCGTTCTGCGCGCTGTGCGTGTCCCAGCCGCCCGTTTCGATCATCGCGATCCGCGGGCCGTCGTCGCGCGCGAGAAACGTCGCGGCAAGCTTGCCGACGCCCGCCGGGTCCTGCCGCGCATGCGCGTCGCCGGCGAGGCCGCGCGCTTCCATCGCCGACTGCCACAGCGGGCCGAGCTGCGCGTCGGCCTCGTAGAGCGCCGACACGCGCGCGAGCAGGTCGTCCGGCGCGGCCGGCAAACCGGACGGCGCATACGAAGCGGCCTGCACGGTGCCGCGCAACGCGAGCGGCACGGTCGGCGCGAACGCGATCGCGCTTTCGCGCGTCGCCGGCAGCAGCGCGGCGAGCCGGTTCAGCCAGCCGTCCTTCACCTGATAGGGCGCGCGGCCGCCTGTTTCGAGCACGTTCTGCCCGTCGAAATGCGAGCGGTCGCGATACGGCGACGCGATCGCGTGGACGAACAGCGCCTGCCCGTCGCGGTACAGCTGCGCGGTCTGCGCGAGCGACGGATGCAGCGCGAACGTGCCGTCGAGCCGCGTTGCGGCCGCGGGGTCGATCGCGAGCGCGCCGCGCAGCGACGCATACGCGGGTTCGGCATACGGGACGACGATGTTCAGGCCGTCGGCCGCGCCGCGCTGGATCACGAACACGAAGCGCCGGTCGGTCTCGACGTTCGCGAACACGATCCGCGGCGCGACGAGGATCGCGCCTGCGCCGGCCGCGGCGATGCTGAGGAATTGTCGGCGGGACAGTGCCATGTTCATCTCCGTTGGAAATCGGGCGATACGAGCAGCAGCGCGAGCGACGTGGTGGCGCTTTCGGCGCGCGACAGCGCGGTCGCCGTCGGCGCGCTCATCGAGCCGGCGAGCAGCGTGTTGCCGAGCGTGCGCGGGTCGAGCCGGTCGCCGGTGCGCGCGGCCAGACGCTGCGCGATCTCGACGCGGCGCACGAGCGCGTCGGGTGCGGCCCAGCTCGCGGCCACGTCGTCATAGCCGGCCGGCGAGCCCGGCCGCCACACCGGCTGGCCGAGCTGCGCGAGCAGCGGCGCGGCCTTCAGGTCGCCCCGATCGTCCATCTCGCGCCAGCCGAGCCCGCGCAGCGACGATACGGCCCACTCCCACGGCGTCTTGAACTTGCGATTGACCGGCGACCACGCATCGGGCGCATCGACGAGTGCGCGATAGACGGTCGGCAAATCGCCGCCGCTCGCATCGAACGCGCGGGCCAGCCGGTCGGTCAGCACGGGCGGCGGATTGTCGGCGACGAAATGACGGGCAAGCTGGAACGCGACATGCCGGCCCGTCGCGTCCGACCGCGCGAGGTCGTGGAGGATCGCGCGCGCCTGCGCTTCGCCCGGCTGGTCGTAGGTGCGCCCCATCACCGTGCGCGTGCCCGGTTCATGCAGCTTCGGACGGAACACGAACGCGCCGGGCGCGGCATCGCCCGGCTGCGGGCCGCGTCCGCCTGCGATGCTCCAGCCCGTCAGCGCGCGCGCGAATTCCGTCACGTCGGCTTGCGTGTAGCCCGTGCGCACGCCGAGCGTGTGCAGCTCCATGATTTCGCGCGCGAGGTTCTCGTTGAGCCCGCGTTTCGCGGATGGGTTGCGCGCTTGCGCGCGCAACGCCGCAGGGCTGTCGGGGCCGACCGAACGCGCCTGGTCGAGGAAGATCTGCATCGCGGGATGCTGTTCGACGGCCACGAGCATGTCCTCGAAGCGGCCGAGCACGTGCGGTCGGATCGCGTCGCGTTCGAACGCGCCCGCGTACGCAGCCACCTGCCCCTTGTCGACCGACACCGCGAAATGGTTCGCCCAGAAATGCACGAGACGCTCGACGAACGGCGCAGGCGTGTTCAGCGCGCTGTTCAACCGTGCAGCGACGGCGCTGCGATACGCGTCGTAGCCGTCGCGCCGGATCGATTGCGCGGTCGCGCGTTTCGCGGCCGCATCGTCGCCCGTCATCGCGTTGCGCGCGTTCGCGAAGCGCGTCGCAAGCGCGACCGCGTCCGGTTCGCCGGCCCACGCGGCGGGCCGCGCGTCGTAACGGTCAAGTTGCGCGACCAGCGCCGCCTTCGGGTCGGCAGGCGGCGCTTCGTCGGCCCGCGCGCCGAGACCGAAGCGGTTCAGCGCGATCGCGGCCGACGTGGTGTCGTTCGGGTGGTCCATGACGGGCTCTCTTGCGGTGCGTACCCACGTTTAACGCGGGCACGCCGGGAAATCCGTCGCGGGGATGGCGAATATTTTTTTGGATCGGGGAAGAGAGGAACGGCAGAGTCGGTGGCGGTGACGCGCGGTAACGGCGCAAGTCATCGACGCGCAACAGCGAAACGATTCATCCCGTGCACGCATTGCGCGTGACCGATCGCGAGAGTCGGCGACACGCGTATCGCGTGTCGCCCTGCCTGATGCTTACTTACTCGCTCGCCGGCGCGTCCGGCTTCTTCTGCAGTCTCGGCGGCAAACGCCAGTTGCCGCTGTGCTGCAACCCGTCGACGAACTTCACGCGCTCTTCGGGCGTCAGCGTCGCCGCGAAATCGACGACGCTGCGCTCGACCTGCGCACGCATCGCAGTGTCGGCCGCGCGCGTGCGATCAAGTGCGGCGTCGATCGCCGCGCGATCGAGTTGCGGCGCGGCGAGCAGGTCCAGCACGGTGATCCGGCCGTCGCGCCCTTCCCGCGCGAAATCGCGGCCGTTCTTGCGCGCGGCCTTCAGCGCGGCGGCAAACTCGCGCTGCCGCGTATCGGACAATTCGTCCGCCGCGAAACGCAACGCAGTGCGTTGCGCGGGCGCGCCCTCCGCGTGCAGATCGCGATGCGTCGAGAACCACTGATACGCGCCGCCCCCGATCGCGCCGAGCATGAACACGTTCAGCACGACCGAGCCGACGAGGATGAATTTCCAGCCACGTTCGCTCATTCGTCGCTCCCGTCGACGCTCGGGCCACCGAACGTCGTCGTCAGATAGCCCGGTTCGTGCAGTGACGTCGGCACGCTGCCGAGCATCAGCATCGACACGGCCACCGCGCCCGCCAGCGCGCCGGCCAGGCCGACGCCCGCGAACGCCGCGCCCGACCACCACACGGTGCCGCGCCGTCGCGCGCGTTGCGGCGCGGGCGCCGTCGCGACGATGCGCTCGACGAGTGCCGGCGCGGGCGGCATGACCGTGTCGTACGCGAGCCATGCATCGAGGTCGGCGGCATCGTCCAGTGCCAGCAGCGCATCGCGCGGGTTCGCGCGCGCCCACGCCTCGGCGGCCGCGCGCTCGCCGTCCGGCCAGCGCCGCGCGTCCGAGCCGTACGCGGCGACGATGGTACGAAATCGTTCGGGTGTCATCGCTTGTCCTCGCTAGGTGGGTCGCCGGCCAGTTGCGCGCGCAGGTTGCGCCTCGCGCGGGCGAGCAGGCTTTCGAGCGCATCGACGGTGATGCCCATCAGGTTGGCCGCTTCCACATTCGACAGTTCCTGATAGTACTGGAGCACGAGCGCTTCCCGCTGCCGCGGCGGCAACGCAGCGAGCGCCTGCCGCACGCGCGCATCGCGCGAGCGCAGCTCCGCATGCGCGGCCGGCTCCGGCTGCGGGTCCGGCACGTCGGGCAACGTATCGACGGGCTCCTCGCGCCGGCCGCGCAACCGGTCGTAGCACAGGTTCAGCACGACGCGATGCAGCCACGTATCGAAGCGCGCCTCGCCTTCGCGCCAGCGCGGCGCCTGGTTCCAGATTCGCAAGAACGTCTCCTGCGCGACGTCCTCGGCTTCGTTCCGGTCGCCGAGCATGCGCGTCGCCAATGCGAGCAGCCGCGGCAGCTTGCGCGCGACGAGCACGCGCACCGCCGATGAATCGCGCGCGCCGACGCGCGCGACGAGTTCCGCGTCCGGATCGCGGTCGCCGCGATCGCTCAACGCCGCCTGCTCCGTCGCGCAGCGCGATTGCGCCGCCCTGTGCCGGCAGGTCTGCCCGCCGCCCGGCTGAAGCTCATCGTCGTGCTCTCCTTGCATGCGTCGGGCCATCGCCGCGCGACGCCACGCCGACGGTTCGGCGGCACCGTGCGCATCATGCGCGGCGTCGCACACGGCGTCAGCCATGTCCGTTTCATCGACATCCGTGTCGCGCGGCATATCGATCCTGTCGGCCGGTCACGCGTCGCCCGGTGGTCGCGCGACCGTCAGCCGGCGCGCTCAATATACGACGACCGGCGCGGGCCGGTAATACACCGGACGCGCCGGCACCACGACGCAGCCGGCCAGCACGATGGCCGCGGCCGCCAGTATCACGATGGTTCGAAAAGGCATGGCTTCGACTCATGACGTTGCGTGAAGGATCCGCCGCGCCGGCACGACGTGCCGCGCGGCGGCGTGCGCATCAGGCCCAGTGGCCCGGCACCCAGCGCCAGGCCGGGCCGCGCGCGGCCCAGTGTCCGGGCACCCAGTGGTAACCGACGCGCACCACTTGCCAGTGGCCCGGAATCCATACGTAGCGGCCCTGCCGCCAGTGCCAGTGGCCCTGGTCCCACACGTAGCCCGCGCGCGGCGCCGGCATCACTTCGACGCGCGGCGCCGGCGGTGCGTAAGGCGCGACGATGACGGCCTGCGCGAATGCGGCGGACGCCGCCAGCGCAGCCACGCATCCGGCGGCAAACCGCAATGGAACAGAAAGTTTCATGAAAGACTCCGAAGTAACGGGCATCGACCGGAAGCAGTCGTTCATGCGTTAAACGGAGCGGGCGAGAGAAATCCGTCGCGATGTTGGCGAATAAATTTCGGGTGGACCGAACGCGCGTTGGCGCGGGCCGGATGCCGCGCAATGCACGAGCCTGCGTATCGGCCGCCGCGCACGCAGGATTGCCGTGCTGTCACAACCCGGCAAAACTGCCCTTCGACAATGCGTGTCACCGGGATCCCGCTCGTTTCCGGCCCACGCCCCGGCCGCGCTCGCGCATGGCCGCGCGGTTCCCTATCTCGCGCCCCCATCAACGAAAACTACGACCATGTCGAACCAGGACACTCTCCCTGATCAGCCGAACGAGCCGGCCGCCTCGGTGTCTCGTCGCGGCTTCCTGAAACTGGCCGGCGTATCCGGCCTTGCCACCGCTGCCGGCGGGCTCGCGGCCGCCCGGGCCGCCGCGTCGAATCCGGACGGCACGCCCGAACAGGTCCACCTGACGTGGGGCAACGACCCGACGTCCGAAGTCGTGATCTCGTGGGCGTCGCTCGCACCGGCCGTCAATCCGCGCGCGCGCATCGTCGCCGACGGCGAGCCGCCGCGCACGGTGCACGGCGTCCAGCGCCTGTACACCGACGGCCTGAACGGCGAAACCGTGTTCGCGTACCACGCGCGCGTGCACGGGCTGAAGCCGGATACGCGCTACCGCTACGAGATCACGGCCGACAACGACAGCAACGCCGCGCAGCCGTTCTCCGCGAATTTTTCGACCGCGCCGCGCGGCCGCGCGCCGTTCCGCTTCACGAGCTACGGCGATCTCGCGACGCCGAACGGCGCATGGGTGCTGTCGTCGCCGCAGAGCCGCTTCGCGGTGCAGGCCGTCGAGCAGTTCCAGCCGCTGTTCCACCTGCTGAACGGCGACCTCTGCTACGCGAACCTGAACCCCGCGCACCAGCCCGAGGTGTGGCGCGACTTCGGCAACAACAACCAGACGTCGGCCGCGAATCGCCCGTGGATGCCATGCCCCGGCAATCACGAGATCGAGTTCAACAACGGTCCGCAAGGGCTCGACTCGTATCTCGCGCGCTATACGCTGCCGGAGAACGGCACGCACTTCCCGGGCCGCTGGTACAGCTTCCGCGTGAGCTCGGTGCTGTTCGTGTCGCTCGACGCCGATGACGTCGTGTACCAGGACGCCGCCGCGTTCGTCGGCGGCCCCGCTCCGCTCGTACCGGCCGCGAGCACGGGCCGCCCGCCGATCGAGCCCGGCACGTCGTTCTACGTGCGCGGCTACAGCAACGGCGAGCAGACGCGCTGGCTCGAACACACGCTGCGTCATGCGGCGCATGACGACGACATCGACTGGATCGTCGTGCAGATGCACCAGGACGCGCTCAGTTCGTCGAAGACGGGCAACGGTTCCGATAAAGGCATTCGCGAGGCATGGCTGCCGCTGTTCGACCGTTACGGCGTCGACCTCGTGCTGTGCGGCCACGATCACGACTACGAGCGCAGCTACCCGGTGCGCGGCTGCAATCACCGCGCGGGCGTCGACGCGACGACCGGCGAAGTGGTAGAGACGCTGCAGCCGCGTCCGGTCGGCTCGAACGATCCGGACCGCACGAAATTCGACACGAGCCACGGCACGATCCACCTGATCCTCGGCGGCGGCGGCACCAGCGCGCCGCTCGACGTGTACGGCGAAAACCCGTCGACCGGCTTTGCGCGGGCGAAGGTGTTCACGAAGCCGAACCGGCCGGTGCCGGGCACCGCGCCGAACACGTTCGTGCGGCACCCGGCCGATGCGCTCGAGGATGCGATCTGGTCCGCTCGCCGCGATACGGGCACCGGTTACGGGATCGCGGTGTTCGACCACGACCCGGGCAAGCCGGGCGGGCACACGACGATCACGATGCGCTACTACCATGCGCCGGGCGCCGATCAGCACCCGACCGCGCAGTACGAGCTGTTCGAGACGATCGAGCTGAGCAAGAAGCGGCACGAGCGGTGATCGGGCTGGCGCCCGCTGCGGCGGGCGCCGGTTGCATAACCATCGGGCAATGGGCGTGCGATGAAGCGGGTTAGACTGCCCGCCTCGCACACCGGCCCATGAAGATGAGTTTCGAATACCGCATCCACACGCCCCCGTCGGCCGACGCATTCGATGCAATCGCGGATGCACTACGGCAAACGCACGGCGACATCGACGACGCATGACCGGCTACCGCGTTCCGCACACGCACCTGAATCGGCCGCACGCACCCGGCGGTTCCCCCGCCAACGTGCGCCGCTCGGTCGCCCCGGCTCGCCCCCTTTAAACTACGCGTGTCCGGCGTAATGGCCGCATTGCATTGCCGGTTGCGGCCGCAACCGGATTTTTCCGTTCGCGACGACGGTACACGCGAGCGGAACCGAATCATCCGAAATCGAATTTGAATGTTGAAACAGGCAGGAAGCATGAAGCGCAAGAACAAGAACAAGGCAACGCTCGTCGGGCTCGGCGCGGTGCTGTTGTGGGCCTCGGTGGTTGCCCTCGTTCGCGGGGTCAGCGAAAGTCTCGGTGCGACCGGCGGCGCCGCGATGATCTATACGGTGGCGTCCGTGCTTCTGCTGTTTACGATCGGCTTCCCCGACCTGAGCAAGTTCCCGAAAAACTACCTGCTCTGGGGCGGGCTGCTGTTCGTCTCGTACGAGCTGTGCCTGGCGCTGTCGATCGGGTATGCGAGCAACGGCCGGCAGGCGATCGAAGTCGCGATGGTCAACTACCTGTGGCCGAGCCTGACGCTGGTCGCGGCCATCGTGTTCAACAGGCAGCGCTCCAACCTGCTGGTCGTGCCGGGCGTACTGCTGTCGATGCTCGGCATCTGCTGGGTGCTCGGCGGAGACCAGGGCCTCGATCCGGCCGGCATGCTGCGCAATGTCGCGGACAATCCGCTGAGCTATGGCCTCGCGTTCGTCGGCGCGCTGATCTGGGCCGGCTATTGCACGGTGACGGCGCGCATGGCCGACGGCAAGAACGGCGTCACGCCGTTCTTCATGCTGGTCGCCGCGGCGCTCTGGATCAAATTCGCGATCGAAGGCGGCGGCAGCATGACGTTCAGCCTTCACGCGGTCATCTATATCGTGCTGGCGGCATCGGCGCTGGGGTTCGGCTATGCGGCATGGAACACCGGCATCATGCACGGCAACGTGACGATCATCGTCGGCGCGTCGTACCTGACGCCGGTGCTCGCCGCCGCGCTCGCCGCGACGCTGCTGCACGCGCCGCTGTCGATCGAGTTCTGGCAAGGCGCGTTGATGGTGTGCGGCGGATCGATCCTGTGCTGGCTCTCGACGCGCAGCCGGCGCAGTGAAAACGCAGCGCCCGTGCGGGTCGCGAAGAATGCCGAGGGCAATTGCCACGGGTGACGATGCCCCGTGCTTTCGGCGAGCGGCCGGGTCGCTAGCGGCCATTCCTCGAACCTTCGGCCGCCGCTCTAGCGTTGCGATTCCAGCGCGATACGCACCGCCAATCCGGCCAGCACGGTGCCCATCAACCAGCGCTGGACCGACGCCCAGACCGGCCGGCCCGCGAGAAAACCCGCGATGGAACCGGCCATGCACGCGATCAACGCATTGACGCTGACACTCACCGCGATCTGCACGCAGCCGAGCGCCAGCGATTGCGCGAGCACGCTGCCGTGCCCCGGTGAAATGAACTGAGGCAGCAGCGACAGATACATCACCGCGATCTTCGGATTCGCGAGGTTCGTGACGAAACCCATCGTGAAGAGCCTGACGCGGCTGTCGTGCGGCAACTGCCTGACCTGGAACGCTGAGCGGCCGCCCGGCTTGAGCGCCTGCCAGGCCAGGTACGACAGATAGAGCGCGCCGGAAAAGCGCAGCGCGTCGTACGCATACGGCACGGTCAGCACCAGCGCGGTGATGCCGAGCGCCGCGCAAAACATGTAGAAAACGAACCCCAGCGCGACGCCGCCGAGCGACACGAGCCCTGCGCGGCGGCCCTGGCAGATCGAGCGCGAAACCAGGTAGATCATGTTCGGTCCGGGCGTCAGCACCATGCCGAGCGACACAAGTCCGAACGCAAACAGGGTGGGCAAGGCCGGCACGGCAGTCTCCTTCGCGGCAGAGCAGTCAAGTTGACGAGGTTCGAACAATGTATTGCATCTCGACCATCTTCAACATGAATAAACTGTAAGCCGCCCATGAGCGCTTTTCATCGCGCCGGCCACGCGTTACCTGCCCTTTTTCGCGCGTGTCCGGATCGCCTTCCCGGCCTTGACGCGCTGTGCGTCGACGAGCCTCACGAACTCGTCGGTGACTGCGTTGCCGGCCACGTTCCACGACAACCGCACGGAACGATGCAGCCTCGGCGACAGTTCCAGCACGCGGCCGTCGAACGGCGTATACGTGAGCGTGATGCGCGGAACGATCGACACGCCCATGCCGGCTTCCGCCATCGCAAGAATGGTGCGCATCTCGACCACGTTGAACGCGGCCCGAAGCGGCGCACCGCCACGCGCGAAGTAATCCGCGATCAGCGGCCCGCACCCTGCCTTCGAGAAAATGAACGGCGCCGCGGACAAGTGTTTTGCCGACACGCTCTTGCGGCCGTCGAACGTGCCGTCCGCCGCCACCGCGACAAAATCCTCGTCGAGCAGCGGCAGATTGTGTGCGAACGTCTTGGCCCCGGCCACGATGCCGACGTCGGCGGTGCCGTCGTCGATCCACCCTTCGACCTCGCTGTCCGTGCCTTCGAGCAGCACCGCCGACACGCCCTGGTGCATCTCCTTCAACGCCTCGAGCGCGGGGACGACGAACGCCAGCGAGACGCTCGGCAGCGACGCGACCACCAGCTTTCCTTCGAGCTTGCCGCGCGACAGGCTGAACTGCTGGCGCAGCATCTGCGCTTCGCGCACCACGCTCTGCACGTACGGCCACAGGCGTTCGCCCGCCGCCGTCAGGACGACCGGCTGCCGGTCGCGCCAGAGCAGCTTGACCTGCGTGATGTCTTCCAGTTCGGTCAACGCGTGACTGATCGCGGATTGACTGCGGCTGAGCCGGTCGGCCGCGGCCGTGAGCGAGCCGAGTTCGACTACGGCGGCCAGTGCCTGCAACTGGGCAAGCGTCATCGGGTCTCCTTGTTCCAGGGCATCTATGCCGCGCATGAGGCGGCCAATCATCATGAATTATATTGAACCCGACCAAGGAAGCGGCAAACGGCACCGGACCCGGCCCCGCGCTGCGCCGCGATCGAGGCGAACGTCCTCGGCAGCGCATCAGGTAAGATGCACGCTCGATCCGCCGCGCCGATTGCGTGCGCACCGGCCGGCGGCCGAGCATCCAGGTTGAACCACGCCACCGCGTTGCTCATGCTTGCCGGCACGACCAGCCGGCCTGGATCGGGGCCGCGCGCCCGCCGGCCGCACACAAGGCGGTGCGATGCGATCGGATGACCGGTTCAAGCCAAACCCAAACGAATGCGTGCAAAACGCACGCGCCCGCAACGGGCTCCATCGACCGCGCTCGCTGCCGGTGATGCCGCGACATGCCACTCCATGATTCATTTCAATCTGACTGAAGGTGTGCTGGTTTCCAGCCTGCAGGGGCTGACCGCGCTCGATCTGGCCGGCATCGCCGTCGCGCTGCTGCTGGGCGGCATGGCCAAGGGGATCACGGGCATCGGCGTACCGCTGATCGCGATGCCGATACTCAGCCAGTTCCTGCCGATCCGGCATGCGGTGCTCTTGCTGTCGATGCCGATCATCCTCGGCAACATTCCGCAGGCGCTGGAAGGCGGCCAGGTCCTGGCAACGGCCCGGAAGATCGCCGCGCCGATCGCGGGCACCGTCATCGGCAATATCGTCGGCGTGGCGATCCTGCTCTCCCTCAATCCAGCGCACGCGCAGGCGACATCGGGCGCACTGCTGATCGTTGCCGCGACGCTGATGCTCGCCGCGCCGAAGCTCAACCTGCCGGACGCGTGGCAGAAGCCCGTCGGGTTCGCGCTCGGGTTCGGCGCGGCGCTGATGGAGAGCATCGCATCGGTTCCTGGCCCGCTGCTCGCCACCTACCTGATTTCGTCGGGGGCAACAGGACGCGTATTCACGAAGCAGATCGCGATCATCCTCGTGGTGTCGATCGTCACGCTGATCACGACGTTCAGCGGCACCGCGCACGCCAGCGGCGCCGACCTGGCCATCTCGGCCGCGGCCAGCCTGCCGGCCATTGCCGGCATGTGGCTCGTCCGCCCGCTGCGGGACAAGATGTCGCCGCGGATCTTCCGGATGGTCGTCCTGCTGTTCGTGCTCGCCGCGGCATCGCAGATGATCTGGAAATCGGGCGTGTTCAGGCATGGCGGATCGCCTGTCACGCACGTGGACAGCGGGCAGGCGGGCAAGAAATAGCGGTCGGCGCGACCGCGATCGATCGCGCATGCGTTCTGAAAGCTGCAAAGCGTAGTATTCGCGGACCCGGCGTATCGCTCCGCCCGACGGCGCGGACGACACGTGACCGACTTTGCTACCCGCACGGCGATGCCGACGTCGGCGCTGCCCCGTTTTCAGAGACCTGCGATGGAAACCTATGTGTTGCTTGGCTGCGGACTCGGCCTTGGCCTGTTGATCGCCATCTGGGGAATCTGGTCGCTCAGGTAAGCCGCTCCCGCCCCGTTCATCCGCAAGGAATCCGTATGGAGAACGATGGGGAATTGTAGTTTCAGGCAACACTGGTCACCCGATTGCTTCGCAGTCCCATTCAACTGGCCGTCGTCGAACCTTCCGCAACGAAAACACCGCGCAATCGAAGCAACCTCGGTCACCGGTATCCATTCCCGCTCGAAAGCCATTGCGACCGGGCTTCGTCGAAGCGCGCGCACTCGGCCTTGAGCCAGTCCGAAAAGGCCGCGGTACGCGGATCGTCGGGATTGCGCGACAGCAGCATGTAGCGCGCCGGCGCGCGCACGTGCGTGCCGAACACGTCGACCAGCCGTCCGCTCAGGATCTCGTCATGCACCAGCGCTGCGCGGCCCATCGCGACGCCCTGGTGGTTCAGCGCGGCCGTGATCGCCAGGCTGGAGAAATTGAACTGCGGGCCGTCCAGATGCGCGATCCACGCCGGACGGACCTCGTGCAGCCACGTGCGCCACTCCACGAACTCGGGCGCGCCGACCCACGGCGCGGCGTCGTGCAGCAGCACGACGCCGTCGAGCGATTCCCCGCTGGCGAACGACGGATGCTGCGCCAGATACGCAGGCGTCGCGACCGGAAACAGGGTTTCGTCGAGGATCGCATCGGCATGCAGCCGGCTGTATTGCACCGGGTCGTAGCGCACCGCCACGTCGATGTCGTCAGTTTCCATCGCCTGCCGGTCCAGTAACTGGAACTCGGCTTTCACGCGAACCGACACGTTCGGCTGTTGCCGGTGAAACTCGGACAGGCGCGGCATCAGCCATTGCAGCGCAAGCGACGGCAGACAACTCACCTGCAGCGGCGCGTTCGGCATCCCGAGCGCCTGAAGCGTGCGATTGATGTCGCCGAGCGCGCCCGACATCGTCCCGAGCAGGATCGCGCCTTTCTCCGTCAACTTCAGCCCGCGCGCCTGACGCACGAACAGCGGATAGCCGAGCCGGTCCTCCAGGTGCCGGATCTGCTGGCTCACGGCGCTTTGAGTCAGGTTGAACGCCTGTGCCGTCTTCGTGAAGCTCAGCAGTCGGCCTGCGGTTTCAAAGCAGAGCAACGCACCGAGAATCGAACCGTCCAGTCGCATGGATATAAGCCAGGCTAATGCTTCCATTAGAAATCGGCGCTTTCGCGCCGTCCGACGGAATCGTAGCATTGCCCGTCACTATTCTGTTAAACGACACCGAGGCCGATCCGTGACCACCACGCTCCTACCCGCCGACCTATTAGCCGAACTGCAATCCCGTCGCCCATTGCTGTGGCTGAACCCCCATGCCGGCAGCCCGTTGCCGCAGGACGCGCCGTCGTTCGACGCCATTGCAATGGCGGAAGCGAGGCTGGCGCGATGCGAGCCGCTGATGGCCGAACTGTTTCCCGAGCTCTCGGCAACCGCGGGAAAAATCGAGTCGCCGTTGATGCCGGCCGATGACTTGCAGCACGCGTTGTCGCACCCGGCCGACGCGCACGGCGCCTGGTTCATCAAACGCGATGACGCACTGCCGGTCGCCGGTTCGATCAAGGCGCGCGGCGGCTTTCATGAAGTGCTGGCGCTCGCGGAGTCGATCGCGATCGAACACGGGCTGCTCGAACCGGCGGGGGACCGGCGGATCCTCGCGTCGGCCGCCGCACGCGCGCTGTTTGCCGCGCACACCGTCATCGTCGGCAGCACCGGCAATCTCGGCTTGAGCATCGGTGTGATCGCCGCCGCGCTGGGGTTCGAATCGGTCGTTCACATGTCGACCGACGCGAAGTCATGGAAGAAGGAGCGCCTGAGAAAACGCGGCGTTCGCGTCGTCGAGCACGACGGCGACTATGCGCAAGCCGTCGCGGCCGGACGATCGCAGGCGCGCAATCACCCGCGCTGCCATTTCGTCGACGACGAAGGCTCGCTGATGCTGTTCCTGGGCTATGCCGCAAGCGCCCGCCATCTCGCTGCGCAGCTCGCCGCGTCGGGTCGCATCGTGGACGCGGCGCATCCGCTCTTCGTCCACATCCCGTGCGGGGTCGGCGGTGCGCCGGGCGGCATCGCCTATGGCCTCGGCGCGCTGTTCGGCAAGCACGTGCACTGCTTTTTCGCGGAGCCCGTTGCTTCGCCGTGCATGCTGGTCCAGCTTGCCGCCGGGGTCGACAAGCCGGTGTCCGTCTACGACGTGGGGCTCGACAACCGGACCGAGGCCGACGGCCTGGCGGTCGCGCAGGCATCGCATCTCGTCAGTCCGCTGATGGCATCGCAATTGTCGGGCGTGTTCACCGTCAGCGACGAGCAGCTCTACGCGCAACTGCTCGCGGTCCGGCGCACCACCGGCGTGGAACTGGAGCCGTCGGCCGCCGCTGCCGTCGGCGGGCCCGGCTGGCTGACGCGGTCGGCCGCCGGCCGCGACTACGTGCGTCGCCACGCGATCGACCTGCGCCGGTCGACGCACGTCATCTGGGCGACGGGCGGCTCGCTCGTTCCGCCGGAAGAGCACCGCCGCTTCCAGTCGCATGCGCAAGCGCTCGCCGGCGCCGCGCCCGGCGCGTGACGCGTTCGGCCCCGCGCCCTGCCCGGTTCCCGAAGACGCGTTAGACTGTCCCGATGGAACAATGCCGTTATTGCCAGAGAATCCGCGATGAATGGGATTGCCACGGGGACGAATGCCGCCGGGCAATCGCAAAGGCGCTGCGCCGGCAGCGTGCGGGCCTGCCGATGGTGCCCGATCGCATCCGCAACGAACTGCCGTCCGGCGCGCCGACCCAGCAGGTGATCGCCGTCCTGTCGCGCCAGCGCCTGCGCGCGCGCCGCGGCAACGAGGAACGCCGCGAGCGCAAGGAAATCGACGACGACGGCGTCTGATCCGGCCGCACCGCGGCCCGCCCGCGCCACCTCCACGTCCACCGTCTCCCCCGTCTCCCCCGTCGCCACCGGGCGCCCGCCCGTCCGCGACACCCGCCCGCACCACCGCGCCCTTGCAAATCCGGCAATACCGAATAGGGACAGAAGGAATTTGTCCCGGGATTATTACCTCAGCGACAACGATCTTTCGTCGAAATCCACGTTTACCCTAGATCGACCGACGCCTACGATGTAATCAACCGCTTACGACATGGTGTCGAACGCGGAAAGCCAACACAAACATCGGAGGTCATCATGAAATCGCTCGTTTCCGCAGTCGTTGCCGCTGTTGCCCTGTCCGCCTCGTTCGGCGCATTCGCCCAAAGCACCGTGACCCGCGCCCAGGTGCGCGACGAACTGGTCCAGCTTGAAGCAGCCGGCTACAAGCCGAGCCAGTCGAGCCCGTACTACCCGGCCGACATCCAGGCCGCGCAAGCCCGCGTGCACGCCGCCGACAATACCGGCTACGGTGCGCAACCGGCCGCGACCGTCCAGGGTGGCGCACCGGCCGCCAAGGTGCAAAGCCCGCGCGACTCGGTCTACTTCGGTCACTGAGCCTGCCGCTGCGCGCCCCGCGCGCAGTCCGTACATGCAACGAGCCCGTCCGCGACGGGCTCGTTGCGTTTGCATCGCGTGTTTTACCGGCCGGCCGTCACCGGCTGCCGCCCGACGCGACGCGGCCGGCGCCGGCCTCGTCCGGCGCGGCGGCGCCGCCGACCAGGTCCTGATAGCGCACGCACGCGCACAGTGCGGACGCCTTCGCCGCGTACATCGCCGCGTCGGCCTTGACGAGCAGTTCCTCGGCCGATGCGCCGTCGGCCGGAAACTCGCTGACGCCGATGCTCGCCCCGACGGCCACACGCCGGTCGCCGAACTCCAGTTCCTCGGCCATCACGATCTGGATGCGCGACGCGACGTCGTCGATCACCTCCGGTGACCGCACGTCCGAAATCAGCACGATGAATTCGTCGCCGCCGAGCCGCGCGACCATGTCGCCGCTGCGCAGCACGAGGCTCAGGCGCTTCGCGACCGCGACGAGCGTGCGGTCGCCGGCCGAGTGCCCGTGCTGGTCGTTGATCTGCTTGAAGCGGTCGAGATCGACGAACATCACGGCCAGCCCTTCGCGCACCGCCGCCGCATGCCGGATCGCGGCATCGAGATGCTCCATGAACAGCAGACGGTTCGGCAGCGCGGTCAACGGATCGTGGCCGGCAAGGTGCGTGAGTTCGAGCTGCTTCGCGCGCAGCATCGCGACCTGCGTGCGGATCTCGACGCGCATGCAGTCGAAACAGCGCGCGAGCACGCCGATCTCGTCGGCACGCCCGACCGGCAGCCGTTCGGCGGCCGGATCGTCGAACACGTGCGTCGCGGCGCGCGCGAGCGTCTGCAGCGGCCGCGTGATCGCACGCGCGAACAGGATCGCGAGAATCACCGCCAGCAGGCTCGACACGAGCACCATCCGGACGATCCGTTCGCCGAGCATGCTGGCCGGCGCCAGCACGTCCGCAAGCGGACGCGCCATCCCGAGCACGACGAAGCGGTTGCCCTCGTCGTGCCCGAACGGCGTGCGTGCGAACGCGAACATCTGTCCCGGCGCCTCGTCGGGCTGCTCGAGGCCATTGAGCGTCACGTTCGTGCGCGCACTGTCGAACAGCTCGCGCGTGACGGCAAAGCGGTCCTGCATCAGCACGCGCCGGCCGCGATCGAAGCCGAACGCCTGCGATGGATCGGGATGCAAGAGGAAATCGCCCCACTCGTTCGCGAGATACACCGCATAGTCTTCCGGCAGATCGCGTTCGAGCCGGTCGAACACGCGCGACAGCTCGACGTCGACGACAAGCGCGCCGACCGTCTGGCCCGACGCGTCGATGACGGGCGTGCCCACACGCAGGATCGGCAGCCCTTCGGCCGCGTGCGAACCCGTCTCGTGGTTGATCGCGATCGGCGACAGGTAGATATGGCCGGGCGCCGTCGCGAGCGTATCGAATACGTAGGAAAACTGTCCTTTTTCCTGGAACACGCTTTCCGGCATCACGACGATGCCGCGCGCGTCGCGATCGACGCGAATGCGTTCGAGCCCGAATTTCCCGCTCGCGATCAGGCGAATCTGCAGGTATTCCTGATGATTTCTCATGAAGCTGTAATACACCTGCTCGAGCCGCTTGCGTCGCGCGCTGTCCGGATTGTCGCTGCCCGCGACGAGCGGGGACGACGGCAACTGCGCGAGCACGAGCGCATCGTCGGCGACGTCGGACAGCGCGGTCGTGAAGCGCTGCCCGAGCAGTTGCGTCGACATCAGCAGGCTGTGCTGCGCTTCCTGCACCAGCATCGTGCGGTTCGCGCGATACGTGTAATAGCCGGTCGTGCCGGACGCGATCACGCCGATGCATGCGAACAGCACCGACAGCTTCGACGTGAGCCCGAGCCGGATCATTTTTCGAATTGCTCCGGACGGTCGCCCGACACGATGCGGCCCCACAGCGATTCGCGCCGCGCAATGTCCTCGACGGGCTGCAGCCACACGAGATGCTGGTGCCCGGCATCGAGCCCGAGCGGCGGCTCGAGCGTGTTCGCGAGCCCCTGGCGCTCGGTCAGCAACGCGCCGATCGCCGGTTCGAGCATGTAGTTGATCCACGCGAACGCAAGTTCGGGATGTTGCGCGCCGCGCGTGACGGCCCAGCAATCGAGCCATGCAAGCGCGCCTTCGTCCGGGATCACGTAGCCGACGTCCGCGCCGGCGCGACGCAGCAGCTCGACCTGCTGCGTGCCGTAGTTGCCGAACATCAGCGCCGCGCGATGCTGGACGAACAGCGCAGTCGCCTCTTCAGGAAGCGTGTAGTACGTCAGCAGGTTGCGGCGCAGGTCGATCAGCTTGCGCGCGACGTCGAGCGTCTGCGCGGGCGACAGGCGAAACGGATCGGGATACCCGAGCGCCAGCGCCGTGAACGAGAAATTGTGCTGCGCGCTGTTGAAGTCGAGCACCTTGCCGCGGTAGCGCGGATTCCACAGCTCGCGCATCGAGCGCGGCGCGGAAGGAACCTGCTTGCGGTCGTAGATCAGCCCCATCGACGAATACGTGAACGGGATCGCGTAGGTCGCGCCGTCCTGCACGAGCCCGCCGATCGTCGCGAGCTGCTGGAAGTTCGGCAACTGCCGCCGCCGGTTCGGGATGCGCGCCAGGTCGATCGGCGCGAGCAGACGTTCGTGCGCGTAACGCTGGATCTCGGCCGTGTTCGCGGCCAGCAAGTCATACGGCGGCGGCGCCGCGCTGTGCATCCGCGTCCACAGCGCTTCGTCGGAATCGACGAACGTCACTTCGACACGCACATGAAACTGCGCCTCGAATGCGCTGACGACATCGCGATCCGCATAGCCTGGCCATGCCAGCACGCGCAGCACGTTGTCGTAAACGGTTTCGGGAGAGTCGGCGAAGGCCGACAGGTCGGGCGCAAGCAAGCCCAGTATCAATATGACGAACAGCCTGCGCACGGCGCCGCGTGCGCACGCACGCGCGCCGATTCCCCTGATCAATCGGACCCCGTATGAATCGCCCGGCTGCATTCGACTATCCTTTTTCGAGTCGATGCGATATCACGCAACGAAACCATAAAAAGTATTGGCGCGCAATTGGAAATAGCCGCACGCGGCAGGCGTCGCGCATGCCGACGGCGACGTGCCCGGCTCGGAGTCGATCCGGAATCGATGCGGGCGCAAGAACGCGGTTAGTCGGGCGACGAATGATCGGATGAAAGCGCGTTGCCGGACGCTGGCCGGTTCGCATTGCGATGACGATTGCGATGACGACGCACCGCATGCGTCGCACGCGCACCTGCGACCGTCGACGCCGATTGCGCCGGTCCGCCTCCGTCCGCGGGAATGACCGTCAACGCCACGCCTGCGTGAACTTCTCGATCTGCTTCTTCATCACGTGGTTTCCGAGTTACCTGCTGCAGTCGCGCGGCTTCTCGCTCGCGTCGCTCGGCACGTGGGGCATGCTGCCCGCGCTGCTCGCGATTCCCGGCGGCTGGCTCCGCGGATATGTGTCGGACAGCCTGCCCCGGCGCGGCCGACGAACCGTCGCCGCGCCGCCCGCGCTTTCCTTTTCGGGCCGCGCATCGGACAATGGCCCGCGCCCGCCGGCGCGGCGCCACTCCGGCCCACGCGCGGCGACGGCGCGCCCCGTCCACGCCGATGAAACGCTACGAAACCCTCGCCCACACGATCGCCGACGATATCCGCAACGGCAACCTCGCGGTCGGCACGCGCCTGCCGTCGCTGCGGCAGATCATCGCGCAGCATGGCGTGAGCCAGTCGACGGTGTTTCGCGCGTACTACCAGCTCGAACAGTGGGGGCTGATCCGCGCGCGCGAACGCTCGGGCTACTACGTCGCGCCGGGCGCAACACCGCAGGCAGGCCCGGCCGCGAAGCGCCGCGCGAGCCGTGCCGGCGCATCGCGCAAGGTGGACATCAGCGACCTCGTGTTCTCCGTCCTCGACGCCGCCACGCAGCCCGGCATCGTGCCGCTCGGTTCCGCGTTCCCGTCGCCGCAACTGTTTCCGCTGCCGCGCCTCGCGAAGTCGCTCGCGCAGGCCACGCGGCTCGTGAGCCCGTGGAGCACGGTCGTCGACCTGCCGCCCGGCAACGAGGCGCTGCGCCAGCAGATCGCGCGGCGCTATCTCGCGACGGGCGTGTCCCAGCCGATCGACGAGATCGTCGTCACGAACGGCGCGCTCGAAGCGCTGAACCTGTGCCTGATGGCCGTCACGCGGCCCGGCGACGTCGTCGCCGTCGAAGCGCCCGGTTTTTATGCGGCGCTGCAGGCGATCGAGCGGCTCGACCTGCGCGCGGTCGAGATTCCCGTCGATCCGCGCACGGGCCTCGATCTCGATGCGCTCGCGAACGCGCTCGACCGGCACGACATCCGCGCGTGCTGGTTCATGACCAATTTCCAGAATCCGACCGGCGTCACGCTGTCCGCCGAAAAAAAGCGCGCGCTCGTCGACATGCTGGCGGCGCGCGAAGTGCCGCTGATCGAGGACGACGTCTACGGCGAGCTGCATTTCGGCCCGGACTATCCGCTGCCCGCGCGCGCGTTCGACCGGCATGGCCTCGTGATGCACTGCAGTTCGTTCTCGAAGACGCTCGCGCCCGGCTACCGGATCGGCTGGGCCGCCGCCGGCCGGTTCGCGGAGAAGGTGCAGCGGCTCAAGCTGATGACGACGCTGTCGGCGAGCATTCCCGCGCAGGTCGGCATCGCGAACTATCTTGAGCACGGCGGTTACGATCGCCATCTGCGCAAGCTGCGCGGGGCGCTGCACTCGCAGCTCGACCGGATGGACGACGCGCTGCGGCGCTGGCTGCCTGCCGGCGTCGAGTGGGTGCGGCCCGAAGGCGGGTATTTCCTGTGGCTCGCGTTCCCCGACGCGATCGACGCGATGGAACTGCATCGCCAGGCGATCGCGCGCGGGATCAGCTTCGCGCCGGGGCCGCTGTTTTCGGCCGCGCACGGCTTCGAGCGCTGCGTGCGCGTAAACTTCGGCCATCCGTGGAGCCGCGACATCGAACGCGCGATCCGCGTGCTTGGCGAGCTGGTCGCGCAGCCGTCGGTGCGCAAGGGCGGTTAATGCGCACGCTGGGCACGATGCGCGCCGCTAACGCACGGGCCACGACCATGCAGCCAATCCGCGCGCGGGTTACATTGCCGATCTCACCGCCTCTTCACGATTTTCCATGAGCCAACTGCCCTACCTCGATCACGACGCGCTGTTGAAACTGACGGACGAAGCAGCACACGTCACGCAGCCGTGCACGTGCACGAAGACCTCGCTCGCCGGCTGGACGAGCCTGCCGCTGTCGCTGCAGGACACGCAACTGATCGAAGTGGGCACGCTCGCGCCGCCCGGCGATGCGGAGCCGACCTATGCGGAACATCATCCGACGGGTACGCGCTACGCGTCGGACGACGCGCCGATCGCGCTGCGTCATTTCCCGTACAACCGCTGCAACGTGAGCCGCTGCCGCTCGTGCGGCCGCCTGTTCCTGCGCTATCAGGAAGGCGGCGGCTACTTCATCGACCAGCGCATCCGCGCGCTCGATCCGGCGCTCGTCGTCGACGCCGACGCATAAGACACCTCAACCGGCCACGGGCATGCACGCATGCCCGGCCCGCGCCGGCGCCGCGTCCGCCATCTGCTGCGCCCTTTTCGTCCCGATCTGCTGCTTGTCCCGCCGCACCGCGTTCCCTACGCTGTCTTCCGTTGCCCGACATCCGTCGCAACGCCCCTTCGAGCCGTGCGCATGCCGCGCCGCGGCTCCTCTCGCGTATCACGTCATGTATCGATATACCGATTTCGACCGGGCGCTCGTGCTGAGCCGCGCCGCCCAGTTTCGCGACCAGCTCGAACGCTGGCAGCACGGCACGCTGAGCGAAGACGCGTTCCGGCCGCTGCGCCTGCAGAACGGCTGGTATGTGCAACGCCACGCGCCGATGCTGCGCGTCGCCGTGCCGTACGGCGAGCTGTCGAGCGCGCAGCTTCGCGTGCTTGCGCGGATCGCGCGCGACTACGACGTGCCCGACGACGCCACCTACCGCGCCGCGAGCGACGCGCAGGCGCTGCTCGGCACGCTGCGCCTGCCGACCCGCAGCGCGCACTTCACGACGCGCACCAACGTGCAGTTCAACTGGATTCCGCTCGCGAAGGCGGCCGACGTGATGGACCTGCTCGCGACCGTCGACATGCACGGCATCCAGACGAGCGGCAACTGCATCCGCAATATCTCGTGCGACGAGCGCGCGGGCGTCGCGCCGGACGAGATCGCCGATCCGCGCCCGTTCGCCGAAGTGATGCGCCAGTGGACGACGCTGCACCCCGAATTCGCGTTCCTGCCGCGCAAGTTCAAGATCGCGATCACCGGCGCGGCCGAAGACCGCGCGGCGACCGACTGGCACGACGTCGGGCTGAAGCTCGTGCGCGACGACACGGGCGAGCTCGGCTTTCGCGTGAGCGTCGGCGGCGGAATGGGCCGCACGCCGATGATCGCGACGCAGCTGCGCGCGTTCCTGCCCTGGCGGCACGTGATGAACTACATCGAGGCGATCGTCCGCGTGTACAACCGCTACGGGCGGCGCGACAACAAGTACAAGGCGCGGATCAAGATCCTCGTCAAGACCGAGGGGCAACGCTACATCGACGACGTCGAGGAGGAGTTCCGCCAGATCGTCGGCCATGACGGCGGCCCGCACACGATTCCTCAGGCCGAATTCGATCGCGTCGCCGCATCGTTCGTCCCGCCGCGGCTCGAGCCGCGCACGCTCGACCTGCACGACGCGATTGCACGCATGTCCGCGCAGGCAAGCCGTCATCCCGCATTCGCCCGCTGGCTCGCACGCAATGTCGCCGCGCACCGCGACCCGGCGCTGCGCATCGTCACGCTGTCGTTCAAGCGCCGCCTGCAGGCACCCGGCGATGCGTCGCCGGACCAGCTCGACGCGCTTGCCGATCTCGCCGACCGCTACTCGGCCGGCGAGGCGCGCGTCACGCATACGCAGAACGTCGTGCTGCCGTGGGTACACGTCGACGACCTGTTCCTGCTGTGGGAAAACGCACGCGCAATCGGTCTCGCCAGCGCGAACGTCGGGCTGCTGACGGACATGATCGCGTGCCCGGGCGGCGACTTCTGCGCGCTCGCGAACGCGCGCTCGATCCCGATCGCCGATGCGATCGCCGAGCGCTTCCAGGATCTCGACCTGCTGCACGACGTCGGCGACATCGACCTGCACATCAGCGGCTGCATCAACTCGTGCGGCCACCATCACAGTGGCCATCTCGGCATCCTCGGCGTCGACAAGGACGGCGCGGAGTGGTACCAGGTGACGCTCGGCGGGTCGGACGGCTCGACCGCGAGCGGCCCCGCGCGGCCGGGCAAGGTGATCGGCCCGTCATTCTCGGCGGACGAGATCGTCGACGTCGTCGACGCGATCGTCAACGCGTATCTCGATGCGCGGATCGATGCGGACGGCCGCAGCGAACGATTCATCGACACGGTGCGCCGCATCGGCGCGGAACCCTTCAAGGCCGCCGCGAACGACGCGCGCCACCAGGCGGAGCACGCATGACGCAAGCCAGCGACAACGCAAGCACGAACGCACGCATCCGGTTGCTGACGCCGGCCGAACACGCGGGCGACACGCAGCAGCACGACGACGCGACGCTGACGATCGGCAACGACGAGGAACTGCCGCCGCTCGCCGCACGGATCGCGCAGGCTGCACGCATCGACCTGCAGTTCCCGTCGTTCACCGACGGTCGTGCGTACAGCCAGGCGTACCTGCTGCGCAAGCGCTTCGGCTTTGCCGGTGACCTGCGCGCGACCGGCGACGTGCTGGTCGACCAGTTGCTGCTGATGGAGCGCACGGGGTTTTCGAGCGCGGTGCTCGGCGACGACACGGATTTAGCGGCCGCGCGGCGGCAGCTCGACCGGTTTCCGGGCTTCTATCAGCGCGATGCGAGAACGGCAACGCCGCCGCACGACACGGCAACGCCAGCCGGGAAATGAAACGGGCGGCACGATGGCCGCCCGTACGATGAACCGGAAGCAAACCGGCCAGCGCCCGCCGCGAAGCGGGCGCCTTCGTTCAGCGCGCCGCCACCGGCTTGCCGAACCCGCCGAGGATCTTCTTCTCGAGCGCGATGTAGTCGCGGCCGAAATGGTGATCGCCCTGCGTCTTGATCACGTCGGCGCCCGTGTTCGCGAGTGCCGGGCACATCGTGTCCTTCTCTTCCGCGCCATAGAAGCACTGCACGAGCTGCGGCGGCACCTTCGCGATTTCCGGCGCGACCTTCAGCGCGTTGTCGCTCGCGGGCATGCCGAGCCAGCCCGTCACGCGGATCTGGAAATCGGCGGACGGCGCGAAGCCGAGCAGCGACATCACCGCGACCTTGTCGCGCAGGTCGGCCGGCAGCCGGTTGTACGCGAACGGCATCACGTCGGCGCCGAACGAATAGCCGACCAGCGCGACGCGGTTCGCGTGCCAGCGCGCCATGTAGGTGCGCATCACGCGTGCGAGATCGCGGCTCACCTGCGCGGGCGGCTTCTCGCTCCAGAAATAGCGCAGGCTGTCGATACCGACCACCGACACGCCGTCGCGCTGCAGCGCCTCGGCGATCGTCTTGTCGAGATCGCGCCAGCCGCCGTCGCCCGAGATCACGATCGCGAGCCGGTCGCTGCCGCCCTTGGCCGGCAGCTCGACGAGCGGCAGGTCCGACACGTCGAGTTCGTCGCCGCTGCTGCTGTTGTCCCGCAGGTGCGACGTGACGAGCGACACGAGCTTCGTGGTGTCGCCCGCGGCGGCCGTTTCAACGAAGCCGGGCATCGCGCGGCGCACGATCGTCGGATCGGGCGGGCACGGCTTGAAGCGCGGATCGAGCTTCGCGGTCGGGTTGACCGATACGACGCCGGCGATCGTGTTCTCCGGCGCCATCGACAGGATCTGCTTCGCGATCGCGCCGCCCTGGCCCACGCCCGCGACGATCGGCGTGAAATAGCGCGACGACTGCGCGAGGCGTTCGAGCTGGTGGCTGACCGCCTCGGCGTCGCCGTCGAGGTGGTGGCAGGTCTCCTGCTTCGCGGCGAGGTTCTTCGCATAGCGTTCGGAATCGACGCCGACCGTCATCGCACCGGCCTTCGCGAGTGCGTCGGCGGCCTGCTGATCGGCGGCATTCCAGCCGGCCTCACGCGAGAACAGCACGACGAAGCCGCGCAGCGGCCCGCTCGGCTTGGTCACGGTAACGGGCCCGTAGCGGCCGCCCGACACGGTTTCGGCCTTCACTGCGACCGGCTGCGTCGCGCACGCGACGCCGGCCAGCATCATTCCCGCGCAGGCGGCTGCCGCCCGCGCGATTCTGTTCTTCAACATCATGAACGCCGACCTCCAGCCAGCAATGACAGATCCGCAAGCGTGACGAACACGCCGACCGAGCCCGAGGCCGCGAGGTAACGCGGCTCCCAGTGCGGTTCGAACTTGCTCTTGAATGCGCGCAAGCCGCGGAAGTTGTAGAAGCGGCCGCCGAAGCGCCAGACCATCAGCCCGAACCGGTGCCACGGCGACGGCATCTTCGCCGCCCCCATCCCCGAGAACGGCGCGATGCCCAGGCTCAGCTTGCGGAAACCCGCTTCCTTCAGATGCAGCGCGAGCTGCGTAAACAGATACTCCATCGCGTACGGCGACGCGTCCGGCAGATGGCGCATCACGCCGACCGTCGCCTCGGTGTTGAGGTCGGTCGTCATGAACGTGACGAACGCGATCGGCTTGTCGGCCTGCCGCACGAGCATCACCGACTGCGTCGCGAGATAGCCGTCGTGGAACGCGGCAACCGAGAAGCTCTTCTCGCGCGCGTCGCGGCTGTCGAGCCAGCCGTCGGAGATGTCGCGCAGCGCCGGCAGCGCGACCGGCACGTCGCCCGGCGCGATCACCTCGACCGTCAGCGCGTCCTTGTCGCCGCGGCGCAGCGCGTAGCGCAGGTGCGAGCGATTCGAGCCCTTCAGGTCGAACTGGTCGAGCGCGATATGCGCTTCCTCGCCGAGCTTCATCAGCGTGAGCCCCGCGTCGAGATACAGCGGCAGCGCGTTCGCGCGCACCTGGTAGAACGCCGCGCGGCCACTGTGCGCATGCGCGAGCGCAATGAACTTGCCGATCAGCGCCGGCCATTCTTCGCGCGGCCCGACCGGGTCGTGCAGCGCGGCCCACGTGCGGCCGTACTTCGCGTACATCAGGAACGCCTGGCGCGATTCAGAGAACAGGAACGACTTGTCGCCCATCAGCGCGAGGCCCGCATCGCTGCACTCCTGCGCGCGGATGATCCGTTCTGCGTCGAACAGGTCCTGCGGCACGGGCTTCACGAAACGGCCGGGCGCCGGGCGCAGCAGTTGCCACAGCGCGAACATCGCGACGAACACGCCGGCCGCGAGCGTCGCGCGCAGCGCACGCGGCGCGCGCGCGTCGAACGAGAAATGCGACCACAGCTCGCGCGTGTACGGCACGTCGCGGAACGCGAAGAACAGCACCCACACGGCCAGCATCAGCACCATCGTCACCGACACGAACCAGCTCACCGTGAAGCGCTCGGCGAGCAGCGACGAATGGCGGTTGAAGCGGCGGCGGCTGACGAGCAGCAGCACCAGCAGCGTGCCGAGCACGCCGGCCTCGACGAACGCGAGGCCCTTGGCCAGCGACAGTGCGAGGCTCGCGAGCGTCAATGCGAAGGTCATCCACCAAGCGCCGTCGAGGCGGCGCAGCAGCCCGCGCGCGACGAACAGCAGCGCGACGCCGAGCACGCTGCAGATCACCTGCGAGCCTTCGAGCACCCACAGCGGCACGAGATGGCGCAGGATCGCGATCCGGTGCCAGAACGCGGGCGTCGCGCTCGAGATCACCAGCATGCTGCCGACCGCGAACGTCACGAGGCTCAGGAACAGCGGCGCGAGTTGCGACACGCGCACGGCCTGCCGCGTCACGAGCCGGCGCCGCAGCGCACGGCCCTCGAAACCGGCCAGCAGGCCGGCCGACAGCACGAGCGGCACGCCGAAGTAGATCGCGCGATACGCGATCAGCGCGGCGACCATCGCATGCGCGGGCACTTCGCGGCCGAGCGTGAAGACCATCGCGGCTTCGAACACGCCGATCCCGCCCGGCGTATGGCCGATCATCCCGAGCAGCAGCGCGGCGGCGTACACGGTGATGAAGGTCGGGAAGCCGACCGGTGCGGCCGGCAGCAATACCCACAGCGTCAGGCCCGCCGCGACGACGTCGAGCACCGCATAGACGACCTGCATGACGAGATCGCGCCGCGCCGGCACGTCGAACGACAGCCACTTGAAGCGCGTGACGACCGGGCGCGCGGTGTTGCCGCACATCGCGACCATCGCGGCCAGCACCACCAGCAGCGCCGCCCCGCTCCACGTGAGCACGCCGGGCGCGACGTGCAGCATCGCGGCGAGCGCCTCCGGCACGCAGACCATGCCGACCGCCGTCATCAGCACCATCGCGAGCGCCAGCGTGCCGCTCGTGAACACCGTCATCCGGCCGATCTGCGCGGGCGTGACGCCCGACACGCCGTACACGCGTGCGCGGACCGCACCGCCCGTCAACGCGCCGAAACCGGTCGCGTTGCCGAGCGCGGATCCGGCGATCGCGCCGATCCACAGCGCGGCGCGCGGCACCTTCGCGGCGACATAGCGCAGGCCGACCGCGTCGCGCGCGACGAGCGCGAGATAGCTGAGGGCCGTCGCGGCCAGCGACGCGCCCCACTCGCCGGTGGACATGTGGCGCAACTGGCGGATCACCGACCGGTAGTCGACGGATTCCGACAGGTGCTGGAAAACCACGATCAGCAGCAGGCCGATGCCGAATGCGAGCAGCGGCGACAGCACGCGCTCGTTGCGAACCAGCGCCGAGACACGGGCGATCGCCGCCGCGGCACGGCCCGGCGACCCAGGGTGGCGGGAAGACATAGGTTGTTCAGTGGTGGTGCATAGCGAGTCACGGCGCGGGTTGGCCCGGCGGCGACATATCTGGTCTGGTTGTTCTGCGTGGGCGGTCGGCCGAAGACGGAGGCAGGTGGCGCCTGGATCAGAACTTACGAGTATACGGAATTTATATTACAGAATCTTTCAGGTCCGCATTGTGCGGTTTTGTGGCGTGCGGGGCGCGTAAACATCGCATCAAAATCGTGCGGCCGATCAACGCAAGGTGCGCATCATACCGGGAACCGGGGCGGTTTTTTCATCGGATGAATGACTTGTGATGCATTTGGGAGAAATCTGCCGGATGCGGCCGCACAGTGGAGGACAAACGGCAAGTCCGTGGCGGTGTTTTGTAATGGGAGACGGGTCGGGTCAAGGTGGATGCAGTTCGTCTCAGTAAAGGGTCGCGGTTCCGTATCCAATCAGCGTCATCGAAGCCATGTCGTTACCTGGAAGCCGAACGACAGGAATCGGTGCCGTCAGTCGGGCGACGGGATTACACCAAGTCTGCGCCGGCCCGCTCGCGCAGCACGTCGATGAACGCGCGCAGCTTCGCCGGCACGTGCTTGCGATTCACGTAATACAGCCACATCGGCGGCAACGTCCGGCACGCGCCCGGCAGCACCTCGACGAGCGTGCCGTCGCGCAAGTCCTGCTCGATCCGTTCGCGCATGAACGCAAACGCGATCCCGACACCCGCGCGCGCCGCATCGATCACCGCGTCGGCATCGTTCGTCACGAACACGCCTTCCGGATCGAGATCGACGTCGCGGCGCCCGTCGTGCAGCAGCCATTTATGCAACCGCCCGCTCTCCGAAAACCGGAAGCGGATGCACGCATGACGCTCGAGCTCCGCGATCGACGCCGGCGCGCCGTACCGCGCCAGATAACCGGGCGACGCAACGAGCGCACACGACAACGCCGGCGCGATCCGCACGCCGATCATGCCCGGCTGCAGCCGGTCGGCGAGCCGGATCCCCGCGTCGAAGCCGTCCTTCGCGATGTCGACCAGCTCGTTCTCGTAGCGGATCTCGAGCCGGACTTTCGGATAGCGCTCGCGGAACGCGGCAAGAATCGGCGCGATCACGAGCGTACGCGCCAGCGGCAGCGCGGTGACGCGCAGCAGCCCGCTCGGCTCGCTGCGCGCGTCCTTCAGCTCGCCGCGCGCCTGCATGACCTGCCGGTATGCGGGCTCCGTCTGCTGCCAGTAGCGCTGCCCGGCTTCCGTCAGGCTCACGCCGCGTGTGCTGCGATTGAACAGCTTCACGTTCAGCTCGCCCTCGAGCTGCCCGATCGCGAGGCTGACGGCAGCCGGCGTCAGGCCGAGCGCGGCGGCCGCCCGCGTGAAGTTGCCGGCGGTCGCGACGGTCATGAACACGTGCAGCCCGGCCATCGGATCGCGTCTGCCCATCATTAAAAAAACTTGAAGCTCCTACGAGCGGAATACGGATTCTCCCATATACCGCAACTGCCTACACTGGCCCTGTCGTCCCACCGGAGCCTCGCATGGACCCGCTCACCGCCGCGCTGCCGCTCGCAGCCGCCCGCCGCACGATCGATGCAGCACTCGCGCATGCCGAGTCGCTGCAGGTCGCCGGCGTCGCCATCGCAATCGTCGATGCCGGCGCGAACCTGCTCGCGTTCGTGCGCACCGACGACTGTTTTCTCGGCGCGATCGATCTCGCGCAGCGCAAGGCGCAAACGGCGGTCCGCTTCCGCGCATCGACCGGCGCGCTCGGCGCGATGTCGGGCGACGGCCCGCTGCGCGGCATCGAACACAGTCACGGCGGGCTCGTCACGTTCGGCGGCGGCGAACCGCTCGTCGACGACAGCGGCCGCTGCGTCGGCGCCATCGGCGTCTCGGGCGGCAGCGTCGACGAAGACACCGCGATCGCCCGGCACTGCCGCGACCGCTTTCAGGCAACCCTCCACTCCACAAGGTAGGCACATGGCTCAGAAACGCATCCTCATCACCGGCGCAGGCACCGGCTTCGGCCGCGAAGTTGCGCTGCGGCTCGCCGAACGCGGTCACGACGTGACGGCCGGCGTGCGCGTCACGGCCGAGATCGACGACCTGACGGCCGCTGCCGCGCAACGCGGCACCGCGCTGCGCGCCGTCAAGCTCGACATCACGTCGGCCCACGACCGCGCCCGCGCGGCCGATCTCGATTTCGACGTACTCGTGAACAACGCGGGCGTCGGCGAAGCCGGCGCGCTCGTCGACCTGCCGGTCGAAATCGTCCGCGAACTGTTCGACGTCAACGTGTTCGGGCCGCTCGAACTGACGCAGCACATCGCGCGCGGCATGCTCGCGCGCCGGCACGGCAAGATCGTATTCGTGTCGTCGATCGCGGGCCTGATCACGGGGCCGTTCACGGGCGCCTATTGCGCGTCGAAGCACGCGGTCGAATCGATCGCCGAGGCGATGCACGCAGAACTGGCGCCGCACGGCATCCGCGTCGCGGTCGTGAACCCCGGCCCGTACAGCACCGGCTTCAACGACCGGATGATGGAAACGCCGCGACGCTGGCGCGATCCTGCCGTCCACACGGTGACGCCCGAACGGCTGACGTTCCCGCTCGAACAGCACGATCCGGAAGAAATGATCGCGAAGATGGTCGACGTGATCGAAAGCGACGGCGGCGCATTCCGCAACCTGCTGCCGCAGTCGTCGGAAGCGTTCGTGCGTGCCGAACAGGCGCGCGCGTGGGATCGGCAGCAGTGACGTAAGCCGGCGGCAGCAAGCGGGTCACACCGCAGCAGCCGTCGACGGCCATGTCGGCAGCCCGGACCGCCGGCTTGCCGGCCACGGTACCAGCCACCAATCCGGCGGAGCTGCGTCAAGCCGCTCCGCCTGCGTTCAATACACGTCCCGCATATAGCGCCGCGCCTTCGCAAGCCGCGCGACATAGTCGTTCGCATCGTCGTCCGACATGCCGCCATGCTCGGCGACGACCGCCTTCAGCGCCGTATCGACGTCCTTCGCCATCCGCGACGCGTCGCCGCACACGTAGAAGTGCGCGCCTTCCTCCAGCCACGCGAACAGCTCGGCGCCCTGCTCGCGCATCCGGTCCTGCACGTAGATCTTGTCGGCCTGGTCACGCGAGAACGCAAGGTCGAGCCGCGTCAGGAAGCCGCTGTCGTGCATCGCGCCCAGCTCGTCGCCGTAGTAGAAATCGGTCTGCGCGTGCTGCTCGCCGAAGAACAGCCAGTTGCGCCCACGCGCGCCGCGCGCCTGCCGCTCGTGCAGGAAACCGCGAAACGGTGCGACGCCGGTGCCGGGGCCGACCATCACGATCGGCACGTCGCCGTTCACCGGCGGCCGAAAATGCGCGGACTTCTGCACGAATACGGGCACGCGGCCGTCGTCCGCGCGATCGGCGAGGAACGTCGACGCGACGCCTTTGCGCGCGCGCCGGCCATTGTGATAACGCACGGCCGACACGGTAAGGTGGATCTCGCCCTGGTGCGCGCTCGGGCTCGACGCGATCGAATAAAGGCGCGGCTGCAGCCGCTTCAGCATCCCGACCAGCTCCGTGCCCGACATGTCGACCGGGAACTCGTGCAGCACGTCCGCAAGCTGTTGCCCCCACAACCATTGCTTCAGGTCACCCTTGCGGTCGTCGCCGAGCAGTGACTTCAGCGCGCCGTTCGCGCTGCGCGACGCGATGAAGGCAAGCGTGTCCGGATGCGGGCGCGTGATGTCGAAGTGGCGCGCGAGCGCATCGCCGAGACGCACGTCGCCGACGCCTGCGATCGACACCGGCGCGTCGGCCTTCAGCGCGGTGACGGACAGCAACTCGTCGACCAGCTCCGGGCAGTTGGTCGGCCATACGCCGAGCGCATCGCCGGTTTCGTATTCGAGGTTCGCACCTTCGGTCGACAGCGACACGTAGCGCGTGTCCTTCGCGGCGCCCGGGCGATTGAGCCGCAGGTTCGCGACGAGCTTCGACGGCGCCGGATGCGCCTTCGACGGCAGCAGCCCCGACGGGCTCATCCCGCCGGACGGCACCGCGTGCAGTGCGGCATCGGCCTCCTTGATCCGCGCGACGACACGTTCGAGCCACTGGTCGGCATCGTTCTGGAATTCGACGTCGCAATCGACGCGCGCGCACAGGCGTGCCGCGCCGAGTTCCGCGAGCCGCGCATCGAGCCGGCGGCCGTGGCCGCAGAACTGGTCGTAGTTGCGATCGCCGAACGCGAGCACCGCGAAATGCACGCCGTCGAGGCGCGCGGCGCTGCCGGCCTGCAGCGCGTCCCAGAACTCGCTGCCGTTGTCGGGCGCATCGCCGTCGCCGAACGTGCTCGTCATCAGCAGCACGTATTGCGCGCCAGCGAGCGACGCGACCGGATAGTCGGACATGCACGCGGTGCGAATCTCGAAGCCCGCGTTCATCAGCTTCGTCGCGTAATCCTCGGTCAGCGATTCGATGTTGCCGGTCTGCGATGCCCACAGCAGCACAACCTTCGGGCGCGTGCGAACGATTCGCACGCCGCCCGGCGCGGCGGCATCGGCCGGCAATGCCGGTGCAGCGGCAACCTGCGAACTCGCAGGCAACGAACGGCTGAACAGGCCCGCGAGCATCCCGTCGAGCCAGAACCGCACCGGCGGCGTGAGCGGCGCGCCGGCCGGCAGCACCGGCACGCTGCCCTCGCGCCGGCCGGCGCTCGCCTTCAGCCCGCTGACGAGGCCGGCCACGTACAGCCGTTCGGTGTCGGTCAGCGGCGGCGGCGCGAGGTCGGTCAAGCCGAGCGCGGCCGCGAAAGTGTCGATGTCTGCCATGTCGGATTCCTGTGAAGCAGTGGCCTGTGCCATCGCCGGAGCGGGCCGCGCGTCGTCGGCGCGCGCATCGGGTTGCGCCGTCTCGTCGTCGGCGGACGCGAACGCATCCGTGTCGACGCGCCGCAGCGCGACCGCGCAGTATTTCAGTTCGGGCTGCTGAGATTCGGCATCGATCGCATCGTTCGTCACCGCGTTGATGCACAGGTCGTCGCCGTACACGTCGTTCCAGTGCATCGGCGCGAAGCAGTTGCCGCGCTGCACGCGCTCGGTCACGACGGCCGGCAGCACCGCGCGGCCGCGCGCCGAGCGGATCTCGACGCTGTCCTTCGCGGCGATGCCGAGTGCGCTCGCATCGTCCGGGTGCAGCTCGACGAACGGGCGCGGGTTCAGCTTGTTCAGCATCGCGACCTTGCCCGTCTTCGTCATCGTGTGCCATTGATGCTGCAGCCGCCCGGTGTTCAGCACGATCGGGAACGTGTCGTCGGGCAGCTCGGCCGGATCGACGTGCGGCCGTGCGAAGAAGCACGCCTTGCCCGACGGCGTCGGGAACGCAATGCGCGGCGCATCACTCCCGTCGGCCGCCGTGCGCAGCGTCTGGCTCACGCCGTCGTTCAGGTAGCGGATCGGGTGCCGCTCGCGCGCGGCGCCCGGTGCGACCGGCCACTGCACCGGGCCGTCGCGCAGCGCCGCATGGCTCGCACCGCGCAGGTCGTAGCCCGTCGCCGGATTCGAGAAGCGGACGATCTCGTCGAACACGTCGGCCGCCGACGCATAGTCGAACGCATCGCCGAAGCCCATCGCGCGCGCGACTTCCGCGACGATGCGCCAGTCGGGCAGCGCGTCGCCGGGCGGTGCGACCGCCGCGTGCATCAGCGTCATGTTGCGCTCGGAGTTGACCATCACGCCGTCGCCCTCGGCCCACAGCGCGCCCGGCAGCAGGATGTCCGCGTAGCGGTTGGTCTCGGTGTCGAGAAACGCGTCCTGCGCGATCACGAGCTCCGCCGTCTGCAACCCGGCGATCACGTTCTGCCGGTTCGGCACGGTCGCGACCGGATTCGTGCAGACGATCCAGCACGCCTTGATGTCGCCGGCCGCCATCCGCGAGAACAGGTCGACGGTGCCCTGGCCGGTTTCCTTGCGCAGCGTGCCGGCCGGCACGCGCCACAGGTTCTCGACGAAGCGCCGGTCGTCGTCGGACAGCACCGAGCGCTGGCCCGGCAGCCCGGGGCCCATGTAGCCCATCTCGCGACCGCCCATCGCGTTCGGCTGGCCGGTCAGCGAGAACGGCCCGCTGCCGGGGCGGCAGATGCGGCCGGTCGCGAGATGCAGGTTGCAGATCGCGTTGGTGTTCCACACGCCGTGCGTGCTCTGGTTGAGCCCCATCGTCCAGCAGCTCATCCACTCCTGCGCATCGCCGATCCATTGCGCGGCCGTGCGCAGGTCGGCTTCCGCGAGCCCGGTGATTTCCGCAACGCGCTCGGGCGTGTAGTCGGCGAGGAACGCGGGCATTGCGTCCCAGCCTTCGGTGTAAGCGTCGATGAACGCGCCGTCGGTGCGGCCGTTCGCGTGCAACAGATGCAGCAGCCCGTTCGTCAGCGCGAGATCGGTGCCGGGCCGGATCTGCAGGAACAGGTCGGCCTTGTCGGCCGTGCCGGTACGGCGCGGATCGACGACGATCAGCTTCGCGCCGGCCTTCACGCGATCCATCATCCGCAGGAACAGGATCGGATGGCAGTCGGCCATGTTCGCGCCGATCACGAAGAACAGGTTCGCGCGATCGAAGTCCTGGTACGACCCGGGCGGGCCGTCCGCGCCGAGCGACTGCTTGTAGCCGGTGCTCGCGCTCGCCATGCAGAGGCGCGAGTTCGACTCGATGTTGTTGGTGCCGACGAAGCCCTTCGCGAGCTTGTTGACGAGGTATTGCGCCTCGATCGACATCTGCCCCGACACGTAGAACGACAGCGCGTCGGGCCCGTGCGCATCGAGCACCGCGCGCAGGCGGCGCGCGGTCTCGGCGATCGCGTCGCGCGCCGGCAGCGGCACGAGATCGTCCTCGCGCGCGCGGCGCACGAACGCGCGGTCGAGCCGCCCCGAGCGGCGCAGCGCGACGTGCGCCGACGAACCCTTCGTGCACAGCCGCCCGAAGTTGGTCGGATGGTCGGAGTCGCCGGACACCTTGACGACTTCGCCATCCTCGACGTGCAGCACCATCCCGCAGCCGACGCCGCAGTACGGGCACACGCTCTTGACGGGGGTGGCGGTCATGCGCGCTCCGGGGCGGTCAGGCCGCGATCCACACGAAGCCGTCCTCGACCCGCGACGGATACGCGCTCACCGACTGCTCGGGCGCTTCGAGGCATTCGCCGGTACGCAGGTCGAAATGCTGCTTGTACAGCGGCGACGCGACGACGACGCGCTCGCCGAGGCTGCCGATCAGCCCGCGCGACATCACGGCCGCCTGCGATACGGGATCGACGTTGTCGATCGCGAACACGCCGCCGTCGGCATGCGCGACGTGAAATACCGCGACCTGCTCGCCGTTGACGAGCGCGCACACGCCGGTGTTCGGCACGATGTCGTCGAGCGGGCACACGCGGGTCCAGGACAGCGGAAGGCGATCGTTCATGATGGGCTCCTTGGAAAAGACGCTGGTGTCGGTCAGGGTCAAACGGTTGCGGATTCGGTCACGGCCTGCGTCGCGCCTTCGACAACGACGGGAATCGTCACGGGCTTGCCGCGCACGCGCTCGTCGGGCGTCGCGGGGCGAATCTGGCCGCGCGTCTCGACGAATTCGATGTTCGCGTCCGGCGCGTCGCTGTTCACGAAGTGGCGGAAGCGCTTGCGCGTCTCGGGATCGGTGACGGCCTTCTTCCATTCGCACTCGTAGGTGTCGACCACGTGCTGCATGTCGGCTTCGAGTTCGGCCGCGAGCCCGAGCTTGTCGTGCACCACGACGTCGATCAGGTAGTCGAGGCCGCCTTCGAGGTTGTCGCGCCATACGCTCGTGCGTTGCAGGCGGTCGGCCGTGCGCACATAGAACATCAGGAAGCGGTCGATGTAGCGGACCAGCGTGTCGCGATCGAGGTCGGACGCGAGCAGTTCCGCGTGGCGCGGCTTCATCCCGCCGTTGCCGCACACGTACAGGTTCCAGCCCTTCTCGGTCGCGATGATCCCGACGTCCTTGCCCTGCGCTTCCGCGCACTCGCGCGTGCAGCCCGACACGCCGAACTTGATCTTGTGCGGCGCGCGCAAGCCCTTGTAGCGGTTCTCGAAGTCGATCGCGAGACCGACCGAATCGTCGACGCCGTAGCGGCACCACGTCGAGCCGACGCACGACTTCACGGTACGCAGCGCCTTGCCGTACGCATGCCCCGATTCGAAGCCGGCCGCGATCAGTTCCTCCCAGATCGACGGCAGCTGCTCGACGCGCGCGCCGAACAGGTCGACACGCTGGCCGCCGGTGATCTTCGTGTAGAGCCCGTACTTCTGCGCGACCTGGCCGACCGCGATCAGGCCTTCCGGCGTGACCTCGCCGCCCGGCATGCGCGGCACGACCGAGTATGTGCCGTCGCGCTGGATGTTCGCGAGGTAGTAGTCGTTCGAATCCTGCAGCCCCGCATGCTCCTTCTTCAGCACGAACTCGTTGAAGCACGATGCGAGGATGCCCGCGACGGCCGGCTTGCACACGTCGCAGCCGAGACCGTGGCCGTGCTTCGCGAGCAGTTCGTCGAACGTCGTGATGCGCTCGACGCGGATCAGGTGGAACAGCTCCTGGCGCGAATGCGGGAAGTGCTCGCACAGATGGTTGTTGACCGCGAGGCCCTGCTTCTTCATCTCGGCCTTCATGATCTGCGTGACGAGCGGCACGCAGCCGCCGCACGACGTGCCGGCGCCCGTGCACGATTTCAGCGCGCCGAGGCTGGTCGCACCGTCGGCGACCGCCGTGCAGATCTGCGACTTCGACACGTTGTTGCACGAGCAGATCTGTGCGCCGTCCGGCAGCGCGTCGACGCCGATCGCCGGCTTCGCGACACCGTCCGACGACGGCAGGATCAGGAATTCGGGCGACTCGGGCAACTCGATGCGGTTCAGCATCATCTGCAGCAGCGTGCCGTATTCGGCTGCGTCGCCGACCATCACCGCGCCGTGCAGGAATTTGCCGCAGTCGGACACCACGAGCTTCTTGTAGACCTGGCGGCGTTCGTCCGCGTACTGGTAGGTGCGGCTGCCGGCCGTCGTGCCGTGCGCGTCGCCGATGCTCGCGACGTCGACGCCCATCAGCTTCAGCTTCGTGCTCATGTCGGCACCGGCGAACGCGACCGCCTCGTTCGTGTCGCCGCCGAGCTGCTTCGCGACCACGCGCGCCATGTCGTAGCCGGGTGCGACGAGGCCGTACACCATGCCGTTCCATGCCGCGCATTCGCCGATCGCATAGATGTCGGCATCGCTCGTGCGGCATGCGTCGTCGATCGCGACGCCGCCGCGCGGGCCGATGTCGAGCCCGCATGCACGCGCCAGTTCATCGCGTGCGCGGATGCCGGCCGAGAACACGATCATGTCGGCATCGAGATGCGTGCCGTCAGCGAACGCCATCCGGTGCGTGCCCTCTTCGCCGTCGACGATCTCGAGCGTGTTCTTGCCCGTATGCACGGTCACGCCGAGCGCCTCGATCTTCGCGCGCAGCATCCGGCCGCCGCCGTCGTCGACCTGCACGGCCATCAGGCGCGGCGCGAATTCGACGACGTGCGTGTCGAGCCCCATGTCGCGCAGCGCCTTCGCGCATTCGAGGCCGAGCAGCCCGCCGCCGACCACGACGCCGCGCTTCGCGTGCGTGCCGCACGCCTGCATCGCTTCGAGATCCTCGATCGTCCGGTACACGAAGCAGCCGGCGCGATCGTGCCCCGGCATCGGCGGCACGAACGGGCGCGAGCCCGTCGCGAGCACCAGCTTGTCGTACGCGAGCGTTTCGCCCGACGCGAGCGTGACCGTATGCGCGGCGCGGTCGATCGATGCGACGCGCGCGTTCAGGCGCAGGTCGATTTGCGGATGACGCTCGAAGAAACCGGGTTCGACGAGCGACAGGTCGTCCGCCGACTTGCCCGCGAAGAATTCGGACAGGTGCACGCGATCGTAGGCCGGACGCGGTTCCTCGCCGAGCACGGTGACCTGCAGCGCCGCCGACGCGCCCGCTTCCGCCGCGACGCATTCGAGCAGCTTGTGGCCGACCATCCCGTGACCGATGACGATGAGTTTCATGATGACGTTTCCTTCGCTCGATCAGTTGGCGGCGTTCGCGGCGGCGGCCAGCGCGCGGTCGCGCAGCTCGGCCTCGCGAGCCTTGTGTTCGTCGCTGAAGCGCACGGCCATCGCGCACAGCGCGGTCGCCGTGACGGCGAGGCCGAGCAGGCTCAGCGTGTGCTGCACGTCGCCGACACCCTTCAGCAGGAAGGCCGCGGCGACCGCGCCGACGTTGCCGCCTGCGCCGACGATCCCCGCGACGCCGCCGAGCGCCTTGCGGTCGATGAACGGCACCAGCGCGTAGGTCGCGCCGCAGGCCATGTGCGTGAACAGGCCGAAGGTCAGCATCGCGACGAGCGCGATGCCGACGCTTTGCGCATGCGAGAACCAGATCAGCCCGAGCCCTTCGCCGACGATCAGCGCGCACAGCAGCGCAGCACGCACGTCGAGGCTGCGGCGCGCGGCGATCTTGTCGGACAGCCAGCCGCCGAGCGCGCGGGCGAACAGCGCGAGCAGCCCGAACATGCCGGCCGCGAGGCCGGCATCCTTCAGCGACAGGCTAAAGTGATCGACGTAGTACAGCGCGGCGATGTTGTGGATGAACACCTCGACGCCGAAGCACGCGCCGTACGTGACGAACAGCATCCACACGCGATAGTTGCCGCATGCGGCGACGAAGCTCGCCCAGCCGCCTTTCTTGCCGCTGTCGACCGTCACGCCTTCCTTGCGCAGCGCGACGAAGTCGCCTTGCGGGCAATCCTGCGTGAAGCGCCAGTACGCCCACGCCATCACGAGCATCGCGACGCCCGGCACGACCAGCGCGACGCGCCACGACGAATCTTCGCCGAAGCCGAGCATCAGGCCGGCGGCGACGAGCAGCGGCATCAGCGCCTGCGTGGCGCCCGCGCCCGCATTGCCCCAGCCGGCCGTCGTCGCATTCGCGGTGCCGACCACGTTCGGCGCGAACATCACCGACGTGTGGTACTGCGTGATCACGAAGCCCGCGCCGATCGCGCCGATACCGAGCCGGCAGATCAGGAACGACAGGTAGTCGTGCGTGAACGACACGGCGAACACGGGGATCGCGCCGAACAGCAGCAGGGCGGCATACACGCGGCGCGGGCCGAAGCGGTCGCACAAGGGGCCGACGAGCAGCCGCACGGCGATCGTCGCGGCCACCGCGGCGATGTTGATGTTGGCGACCTGTGCCGCCGTCAGATGAAATTCGCGTGCGATGAGCGGCATCAGCGGCGCGCATGCGAACCACGCGAAGAAGCACACGAAAAACGCCATCCACGTCAGGTGGAACGCGCGCATCGGCGCGGTGCGGAGGCTGAAGAGATCGATACGGGTAGCTTTGTCGGTCATGTCATCCGCCAAACGAAAAACGGCGTCCTGCGCACCCGGTCTAGTCGAGACCTGATGCGTAGGACGCCGTTGCCCATGAAGCCCGTTGCCGGGCGCGTCTGTAATCGGTACTGCGGACGAATCGCCATTGACGCGTCCGAACCAGCTTACGCAAACGCCGTGCCATGTCGGCCCGAATCGCGCCGGCAACCCCGCCGCGCAAGGCTCGCCGGCCAGCGTGCGCCGCGCTCCGGCACACGGCGCGCGATGCGCCGCGATGCAGCGAGGCACAGTTGTGGTGCGCTGCAGCACTGTCGCCGTGCGACATCGCGGTGCGTACTGACGGGGCACGATGCACGCCGATGCGGCATTGCGTCTCTCCGCGCGCTGCGCCCGCGTTCGTGCGCGCGGCCATCAGGCCCCGCTCCCGCCGCGCCTTGCACCGGTTGGCCCGGATATTGCTGAACCTCGTGCATCACACCGGCAACGGCGCCGGTGGGCAGTCCCCGCAAACCATGCCCGTCGATCGCGACGGGCCCCTCAGGACAACGGCGTCCCTCCCGTGCGCGGCACGGCCGGATGTCGGACTGTTTCGACCGCCCGCCGCCGCCGCGCAGAAACGCGCTATCGACGGCCGCACGCACGCGGCAATGGAACACGACATGACGACTGGCAAAGTCACGCTGCTGGGCGCCGGCCCCGGCGATCCCGATCTCCTTACGCTGAAGGCCGTGAAGGCGCTGGCCGCCGCCGACGTGCTGCTGCTCGACGATCTCGTCGCGCCCGGCATCGTCGAACTCGCGCCGCAGGCGCGTGTGATCCGCGTCGGCAAGCGCGGCGGCTGCCGCTCCACGCCGCAGGCGTTCATCGAGCGGCTGATGCGCCGCTACGCGCAGCGCGGCGCGCACGTGGTACGCGTGAAAGGCGGCGACGCACTGCTGTTCGGGCGCGCCGGCGAAGAACTCGCGACGCTGCGCGCCGCCGCGATTCCCGTGGAGATCGTCAACGGCATCTCGTCGGGATTCGCGGCCGCCGCGAGCCTCGGCATCTCGCTCACGCACCGCGAGCACTGCCAGGGCGTCACGTTCGTCACCGCGCACCGGCAGGACCACGGCGAACCCGACTGGTCGCGACTCGCGGCAACCGGCACCACGCTCGCGATCTATATGGGGATGAGCCGCGTCGACAGCATTGCGGCGGGCCTGCTCGCCGCGCTGCCGGCGTCGACGCCGGCAGCGGCCGTGCAATGGGCCGGCACGCCCGACGAGCGCCGCTGGACCGGCACGCTCGGCACGCTCGCGCGCGGCATCGACGAAGCGCGGCTCGGCAGCCCGGCCGTGATCCTCGTCGGCGGCGCGATCGGCGAAGCGGCCGTGCAGCATGACGATGCCGCGCACGACGCGGCGCTGGTCCGGGCCGCATAACATGCGCTGCATCACGCGGCGCCGGCCGCCTGCCTCTTCCGAATCCATTGACCGCGTTCGCACCGGTCGCCGGTCGCGCACGCGCGGTATCCGGCCCCCATCTCGACTCGGCCGTCACACGCCGTTCGCGCGTCGCGCCGGCCTTCTGCCGCTCCCGCTTGCCTCATGAGTTCGTCCGCCCTGTCCGCCCGCCTGCGCGTGCTGCTCGTCACCGACACCGACAAGCCGATCGGCGAACTCGGCGACGCGCTCGCGCGCCTCGGCTACGAAATGCTGAACGACGTCGCGACGCCCGCGCGCCTGCCGGCGGCCGTCGAGGAGCAACGCCCCGACGTCGTGATCATCGATACCGATTCGCCGTCGCGCGACACGCTCGAGCAGCTCGCGGTCATGAACGCGACCGCGCCGCGCCCCGTGCTGATGTTCAGCCACGACGGCGACCAGGCGCTGATCCGCGCGGCGGTCGGCGCGGGCGTCAGCGCCTATCTCGTCGAGGGGTTGTCGGCCGAGCGACTCGCGCCGATTCTCGAAGTCGCGCTCGCGCGCTTCTCGCACGACGATGCGCTGCGCCGCCGGCTCGCCGACGTCGAGCGCGAACTCGCGGAGCGCAAGCTGATCGATCGCGCGAAACGCGTGCTGATGGACCAACGCAGGCTGTCCGAGCACGATGCGTATGCAGCGCTGCGCAAGCGCGCGATGGATCAGGGCCTGCGCATCGTCGACGTCGCGCGGCAACTGCTCGACGCGTCACCTCAATGAATGCCATGAACACTTCCCCTCCCGCCGCGCCGGAACGCGCGCATCTTCGCCTCGGGTTCGTCGCGCTGAGCGACGCCGCTCCGCTGATCGTCGCGCAGCACCTGAACCTCGGCGCGCCGCACGGCCTGACGCTCGAACTGAACCGCCAGCCGTCGTGGGCCGCCGTGCGCGACAAGCTGCTGAGCGGCGAGCTCGATGCCGCGCACGCGCTGTACGGGCTCGTCTGCGGGCTGCAGCTCGGCATCGGCGGCCCGCAGGCCGACATGGCCGCGCTGATGGTGCTGAACCGCAACGGCCAGGCGATCACGTTTTCGCGCGGCCTCGCCGACGCCTGTCGCGGAAACGGCGACGTGCGCGCGGCGCTCGCGACGCTCGGCCGCAAGCCGCTGCTCGCGCAGACGTTCCCGACCGGCACGCATGCGATGTGGCTGAACCACTGGCTCGCGTCGCACGGCGTCGATCCGCTGCGCGACGTGCGCAGCGTCGTGATCCCGCCGCCCGAGATGGTTGCCGCGCTGGCGAGCGGCGAACTCGACGGCTTCTGCGCGGGCGAACCGTGGCATGCGGTGGCCGAGGCCTGCGGCGCGGGCCGGACCGTCGCGGTCACGAGCGAGATCTGGCCCGATCATCCGGAGAAGGTGCTCGCGGCCCGGCGCGACTTCGTCTCGTTGTATCCGGCCACCGCACGCGCGCTGATCCGCACGCTCGTCGATGCATGCGCGTGGCTCGACAGCGCCGCGCACCGCCGCGAGGCGGCCGACTGGCTTGCGTCGCCCGACGCGCTCGGCGTGCCGGCCCGGCTGATCGCGCCGCGCCTGCTCGGCGACTACGGCGCGGGGCCGTTCGCCGAGCCGCCGCTGCCGATCCGCTTCCACGACGCCGGCGCGGTGAACCGGCCCGATCCGCTCGACGGCCGGTGGTTCCTGGCCCAATACCGGCGCTGGGGCATGCTCGACGGCCCGCTCGACGACGCGGGGATCGCCGCGGCGATCGCGCAAACCGCGTTGTATGATGCTGCGGTCGCCGAAGGCGGCGCGGCGGGCCCGTCGCAGGCGTGATGCAGTCGGCGCGCGCTCCAGGGTCGCGCCACGCCGATCCGGGCCCCCGGCGGTTTCCGGCATGCGCCGCCCGGACGACACCGTCTTGCCACTCCGTCCCCGATCCGAATCGATGCCGAAACGAACGCGCACGCCGCTCGACGTGCTGCTCACCGAAATCCGCGCGTGCCGTGCATGCGAAGCCGAGCTGCCGCTCGGCCCGCGGCCGGTCGTGCGCGCGCATCGCAACGCGCGGATCCTGATCGTCGGGCAAGCGCCGGGCGCGCGCGTCCATGCGAGCGGCATCCCGTGGGACGACGCGAGCGGCAAGCGGCTGCGCGGCTGGCTCGATGTCGATGCCGATACCTTCTACGACGAGACCCGCTTCGCGATCGTGCCGATGGGCTTCTGCTACCCGGGCCGCGGCGCGAGCGGCGACAACCCGCCGCGCCCCGAATGCGCGCAACTGTGGATCGACCGGCTGGTCGCCGAGTTGCCGTCGATCCGGCTGACGCTGCTGATCGGCCAGTATGCGCAGCGGCATTTCCTGCGCGACACGCGCAAGGCGACGCTGACCGACACCGTGCACGCATGGCGTGACTACGGCCCAAACGTGCTGCCGCTGCCGCATCCGTCGCCGCGCAACCAGGCGTGGTTCAAGCACCATCCGTGGTTCGACGCCGACGTGGTGCCCGAGCTGCGCCGCCGGTTGGCGCCGCTGCTCGACCGATGAACCAAACCGCCGGCGGTGTCGCGATGCTGCGCGACACGCCCGATACCCCGATACACGCCCAATGAACGATACCGCCACCGCACCCGACATCGACTTCGCCTGCACCGGCTGCGGCGGATGCTGCCGCGACCTGCGCATTCCACTGACGATCGGCGAGGCGATCGCGTGGCTGCGGCGCGGCGGTCACGTGGAGCTGCTGTGCGACGCGATGCCATGGCTCGTCGAACCCGAGCCCGACAACGCGTTCGCCGCATACAAGCGCGCCCGTTCGACACCCGCGCTCAGCGGCTCGCTGCCCGTGCGCATCACGGTGGTGCTCACCGCCGCCCATGCAGGGCCCTGCCCGAACCTGGGCGACGACCTGCGCTGCGGGATCTACGACGAACGCCCGCTCGTGTGCCGGATCTACCCGGCCGAGATCAATCCGTTCGTGCCGCTGACGCCCGGCGGCAAGGCATGCCCGTCCGACGCGTGGCAGCAGACGCCGCTCATCCGCGGCGGCACGATCGTCGACGCGGACACGCGCGAGAGCATCGTGCGCTCGCGAGCGGCGAGCGAAGCCGAGACGCCGCTGCGCGCACGGCTGAGCGCGGTGCTGGGAATCGACACGGCGGCCGTGGCCAATGAAGGGTTCGTGATTCATGCGCCGCCCGCGCTGCTCGCCGCGCTGACGGATCTGCTCGCGACGCCGATGGTGGCCGCCGATGACGCCATCGCATGGACGCTGGTGTCGAACCGCACGGCGACGACGGATGCGCTCGCGTCGGTCGACGCGACGAGCCGGCTTGCCGGTAGCATGGCGGGCCCGCACGCCCGCTATCTCGGCTTCCATCCGGACGCCTGATCGCCACCGGGCGCGGCCCCGCCCATCCCGACCGCGCCCGGTTCGCTGTACCATCGCGGCTCTACCGCGTCACGAACCGCAGAATCCTTCATGCCCTCCACCGCCCCGCCGCGCCTGTACGGGATGCCCGAACGCAGCGACCGGCTCGATTTCTACATCCGCGACCAGGCGTCGCGCCAGGCGATCACCGAGCCGCACCGGCACGCGTATTTCCAGATCCAGTTCAACCTCGGCGGCGACACCGAGCAGCGGATCGGCGGCGTCACGCGGCCGTTTCCGCGCGGCGCGCTCGCGTTCGTGCTGCCGCACCGCGAGCACCTGATCCCGCATCCGGAAGGCGCGCACTTCATCGTGATCAACTTCAGCCAGGCGTTCCTGCGCGCCGATCTCGACGTCGATCCGCTCGACCTCGAGGACGTGCCCGCGCACCGCTTTCCCGAACTCACGCCGTTCCGCTTCCAGGAGCATCTCGACTTCATCCTGACCGGCGACACGTACGACGAAGCGCGCCGCCTCGCGCTGTGCATGCTCGACACCGATCGCGTGCGCACCTTCGGCTCGACCACGCTGCTGCGCGGCTACCTGCTGCAACTGATCGGGCTCGTCTGCACGCAGTACGCGGGCGCGCTCGACAAGCTCGCGCAGCGCGGCGCCCAGCGCGCGGGCCGGCGCGACGCGCTCGCGCGCGTGCTGCGCCACGTGCGCGCGAACCTGACCCGCGAGGACCTGACGCTCGCCGCGACCGCCGAGGCCGCGTTCCTGTCGCCGAACTACCTCGCGCACCTGGTCCGCAAGGAAACCGGCAGCACGTTCACCGATCTCGTGACCGAGCGCCGGATCGCGCTCGCGCAATCGCTGCTGGCCCACACGAGCCGGCGCATCGCGGACATCGCGCGCTCGGTCGGCTTTCGCGACGAAGGGTATTTCGCGCGACGCTTCCGCGCGCGGGTCGGCGTGTCGCCGAAGGCGTACCGCGACGCGAACGCCGCGTTACCGGACGGCGACGACGCATCCGCAACCGCCGACGCGTAGTTTTGTCCCGGTAAAACGCATTTGCGTCGCATCCGGCCGCCCGCGTGTCCGGTATCGTTGCACGCATGCCGGCCCGTGCGCCGTACAGGCACCGGCATCCGTCTACCTACCGAACGAGGCCATCCGATGTCCGCTTATGTCATCGACGCTGCCGAGCGTCCTTCCGTCGAAGTCGAACAGTCGTCCGCGCGCTTTCCGGTGCGCCGCGTATTCTGCGTCGGCCGCAACTACGCCGACCACGCCCGCGAAATGGGCGCCGATCCCGACCGCGAACCGCCGTTCTTCTTCACGAAGCCGGCCGACGCGATCGTCCCGGCAAGCGGCACTGTCCCGTATCCGCCGCTGACGAGCGATCTCCATCACGAAATCGAACTGGTCGTCGCGATCGGCAAGAGCGGCCGGTCGATCGACCCGGCCGACGCGCTGTCGCACGTGTGGGGCTACGGCGTCGGCGTCGACCTCACGCGCCGCGACCTGCAGGCCGAAGCGAAGAAGCTGAGCCGTCCGTGGGACTGGGCGAAGGGTTTCGACGCGTCGGGCCCCGTGACCGCGCTGCGCGCGGCGACGGCCACCGGCCACCCGGCAGCCGGCCGCATCTGGCTCGCGGTCAACGGCGAAACGCGCCAGCAAGGCGATCTGGCCGACATGATCTGGGCCGTGCCCGACGTCATCGCCTACGTGTCGCGCTCGGTCGAGCTGAAGGCCGGCGACCTGATCTTCACCGGCACGCCGGCCGGCGTCGGCGCGCTGCAGCCGGGCGACCGCGTGACGGGCGGCGTCGACGGCGTCGCGACGTTCGAGTTCGTCGTGGGCGCGAAGCCGTAACGAATCGAAGGGGCGCGCACGCGGGCGGATCCGGCGCCCGCCGTGCGTTGCGCATTGCGCGTCGCGGCTCCGGCCGGCCGCGACGGCATTCCGGTTGCTCAGTCGTACCGGCGCAGGAATTTGTCGACGACGGCCGGCGGATTCAGCGCTTTCGCCGATTCGTTTTCCAGCGCCTCGGCCGCGTCGTCGTCGCTGATCGACACGAACAGCGTGATGGCCGCCCTTGCGTCGCCCGTGCCGAACAGGCCGTCGCGATCGAGCAGCCGCAACGCCTCGATCATGTCGGCGTGAAGCTGCCGGGAAAATTCCGCGAACCTCGACCGGACGAACTGCGGGCTCAGCACTTCGTCGGCCAGCTTGCCGCAGATCGCGTTGAACGGCGACGCTTCCGCCGCCGCGTACGCCCATTCGGAAAAGCCCCACGCGTACCACGGATCCGGATCGTCGTCCGCGACCGCCTGTTGCGCGCGGACCCGGCTCAGCCCTTCGAGCGAATTGGCCGCCGGCACCACCGTCATCGCGCCGCTATCCGTATATAGCGCGAACGCGTAGAAATGCTCGTCCGGGTGCAACGCCCGCAGCGCGTTGAACGTCGCCCGCGCGGCGTCGGCAATTTCCCGCTGGAAATCGGAAAAGTCGGTCATCGCATCCTCGTCCAGTCGCCCTTCGCGCTCGCCGGGGAATACGGCTCGCGGATGGTTCGCCCTCTCCCTGGTTTCGAAGAATTGTCCGCCAATCGCGCGCGGCACGGTAGCGGGCCGCATCCGCGTTCACTGCGCTGCATCACGCGCATCGAACACGCGCACGCAGACGGCCGCCGCCAGCGCGATCGCCGCCGACAGCAGCATCATCGCGAGCGGCGCGTAGCCGGCGTTGCCGGCGGTCAGCACCGCGCCCGTCAGCGACGACAGCGCGGCACCGCCGGCGATCGTCATCGCACCGGCCAGCCCCGACGCGCTGCCGGCCAGGTCCGGGCGCACCGACACGGCACCGGCATGCGCGCCGGGATTGGTCAGCCCGTTGCCGATGCCGACCAGCACGCACGGCCCGAACCACGCGATCGCATGCGTCGCGCCGCCGAACACCAGCGCGAGACCGATCAGCGGCCCCGCGCACGCGACGACACGCCCGCACAGGATCGTCGTCGCCAGCGGGTAGCGGCGCGCGACCCGCGCGGCCAGAAAGCTGCCGCACACGAACCCGGCGGTGATCGTCCCCATGTAGAAACCGATCTCCGCCGGCGCAATCCCGAACAGCGTTTTCGCGGCGAGCGGCGCGCCGGCCAGGAACGCGTAGAACGAGCCCGTCGAAAACGCCATGCAAAGCGCATAGGCCCAGAAACGGCGTGCGCGAAGCAGCGCCGGATACGCGCGAAGCTGCCGTCCGAGACTCGACGACCGGTTCGTGTGCGTTTCGACGAGATCGAACGCGCACCAGCCGAACAGCGCGATGCCGGCCGCACCGAGCAACCAGAAGCTCGCGCGCCAGCCCACCGTCTGGTCGAGCACGCCGCCGAGCGTCGGGCCGAGCATCGGTGCGAACGCGGCCGCCATCGCCGCATAGCCGATCCGGCTCGCCGCGCGGCTACCGCCGCCGGTGTCGCGGATCGTCGCCATCGACACCGGATAGACCGACGTGATCGCCGCCTGCATCAGCCGGCATGCCAGAAACACGTGAATATCGGTCGCCATCGCGCAACCGAGCGAGCCGAGCGCGAACACGCCGACGCTCGTCAGCACGATCGGCCTTCGCCCGAACCGGTCCGACAGCGGCCCCATCACGAACTCGAGCGACGCGGCCACCGCCGCGTACCCGCCGAGCGACAGCGCGACGAGCGCATAGTCGGCGCGCAGGTCGCGCGCGATTGCCGGCAGCGACGGCAGGAACAGGCTCAGCGGCAGCACCGAGAACGCGCACAGCAGGATCAGCGTCGCGTGTCGCGGCGCCGCCGCAGCGGAATCGATCGGCAGGTTCGGTTGCAAGCGGATGCCCTCCGCGCACGCGCCGCATGGCCGTGCGCAATGCAAAAAAAAGCCCCCGAACGAGTCGGGGGCGCATGGGTGCCGGCGCGGTGCCGCTACCGGACCCTGCGCCTGCGTACTACTACGACGACGAATGCCGCTTTCATGCCGGGTGGCTCCTGAATGCCTGACTGACTGCCAGTGATACCGGACGATGTTAGGCGGACGATGCCGGCCGCGTCAACGCCCTAACGAGCGCGCACCGACACGAACTTCCGCGCGTTGTTGCGCTGGATCAGCACCGCGATCACGCTGCCGCCGTTCGCTTCGAGCGACTGCACGTCGTCCGGCGTCTCGAGCAGCGTGTCGTTGATCTCCAGCACCACGTCGCCCGGCTGGATGCCCGCGCGCTGGGCCGGGCCGTGCACCGCGTCGACCATCATCCCGACCGCGAGCCCCGTCGAGCGGCGCTCGTCGTCGCTCAGCGCATGCATCGTCAGCCCGAGACGGTCGCCACCGTCGGCCGCCGCAGCCCCCGGCCCCGGCCCCGGCCCCGGCCGTGCAGCGGCCTTCGGTGCAGCCATGCCGACTGTCGTGCCTGCGTTGCCGGCCGCGTTGCCTGCCCCGTCGTCGGCGCCCGTGATCGTCAGCGTCACCGGCGCGCGCTTGCGGATCACCCGCAGCGACGCCTTCTCGCCGGGTGACAGCGCGGCGGCCAGGTCATTCAATTCGGCCGAACGGCCGATCGCCTTGTCGGCCAGCTTCACGATCACGTCGCCGGGCTTCACGCCGGCCGCGGCGGCCGGCGAACCAGGCGCGACGCCGTTGACGAGCGCGCCCGCCGGACGCGGCAGCCCGAAAGCGGCGGCCAGCCCGATGCCGACATCCTGCACGTCGACGCCGAACGCGTTGACGGACGGCGCACCCTGCGCCGGCGCCTGAGCCTGCGCCTGTTGCGCCTGCATCTGCGTCTGTAGCTGCGCGCGCGCCTTTGCCGCGAACGCGATCGGGATCGCGAACGTCATGCTCGCGTAGCGGTCGGTGCCCGTATAGACCTGCACCGCGATGCCGATCACGTCGCCCGCGCGATTGAACACGGGGCCGCCCGAGTTGTCGGGATTCGGCGCGATATCGGTTTCGAAGAACGGAAACGCGCTGCCGTCCGGCAGCCGGTGCGACGTCGCGCTGACGATGCCGGCCGTGACCGTGTTGCCCGATCCGTCCGGCGCGCCGATCGTCATCACCGGTTCGCCTGCACGCACCTTCGCCGAATCGCCAAGGCGCACGAACGGGAGCTTCGTTGCGTTGACTCGCAACACGGCGACGTCGCTTTGCGAATCGACGGCCAGCACCGTCGCCTTGAATTCGCGGCGGTCGGTGAGCCGCACCGTCACGTCGGCTGCATCGTCGACCACGTGCGCGGACGTCAGGATCAGGCCGTCGGCGCTGACGATGAAGCCCGAGCCGCTGCCCGACACCGCGCGCAGCACCGGGTCGGGCGTCGGCGGCTGCAAGCCCAGCGCGGGCGGCGGCGCGCCGCGCCGGAAGAACGCGGCGAGCGGATCGTCGGTATCGAGGATCGCGAAGGACGGCCCGCCGGTTTGCTGATCGAGCGCGGTCATGATCGTCACGACCGCGGGTCCGTAACGATCGACGATGGCCGGAAAATCGACCGGCATCGCGTAAGGCGCGGCGGCTGGCCTTTCCTTCATGGCAGCCGGTTTGACGGGCGGCGCGAGGGTCGCCGCAATGGCGGCTGGCGGCGGTTGCAAAAAAACGGCGAACACGCCCCCGATCAACGCGGTGCGAAGCACGGCGCGAGCAAGCGTCTGGCGAACCACGGTGCACCTCCCCCGGCAGTCGCGGCATCGACCTGCGCGAGACGCGCAGGCACCCGACAAGCACCGGTACACCCATCCATTTATAGTCCACGCGGCCTGTTCGAACATACGAATCGAAACCCGCATGCCGGGCGGTGCGGCGGCCGCGGAGCCGCGACGGCGCTCGTTCCGGACAAAGTGCGCGATTCGTCAATCCGCACAAGTCCGGCGACCGTTCACTCCCCGCCGGCCCGCTCCGCGATCGCCGACAACGTCCGCAACATCGGCTCGAATGCATCGGCCGACGTATTGCCGAAGCCGAGCACGAGCCCGTTGGCCGCCGACTCCGCATGAATCGAAAAACCCGACAGCGGAAACGGCCCGATGCCGTGCGTGCGCGCCGCGTCGACGATCGCGCGGTCGCGGTAACGCGCCGGCAGCCGCAGCGCAAGATGCAATCCGCACGGCCCGCCCTCGACCCGGTGCGGCACGCTCAGGCTGCTGTCGAGCGCGGCGAGCAGCAACCGCCGCCGGTCGCGATACAGCCGGCGCATCCGCCCCAGATGCCGGCCGTATTCGCCCGTCTCGATGAAATCGGCCAGCGCGAGCTGCACGTGGCGCGTCCCGCCGCGCAGCATCTCCGGCAACACCGTCCGCACGGCGGCCAGCAGCGCCTCGGGCAGCACCAGGAAACCGATCCGCAGCGCCGGAAACATCGTCTTGCTGAACGAACCGAGATAGACGACCGGCGAATCGGGGGCGAGCCCGTGCATCGCACCGATCGGCTCGCCGGTGTGACGGAATTCGCTGTCGTAGTCGTCCTCGATGATCCATGCGCGATGCCGGCGCGCGGCATCGATCAGTGCGAGCCGGCGCGAGATCGACAGCACGGCGCCGGTCGGGAACTGGTTCGACGGCGTCGTATAGACGAGACGCGGCGTCCGCTCGCGCCAGTCGTTCTCTTCCGCACGCAGCCCTTCCGCGTCGACCGGCATCGGCACGACATCGAGGTCGGCCGCCTGCATCGCGGTGCGCGCGCCGCGATAGCCGGGCTCCTCGACCCACACCGTCTCGCCCGGGTTCGTCAGCAACTGCGCGCACAGCGCAATCGCGCCCTGTGCGCCTTCCGTGATCACGATCTGCTCGGGATCGCAGCGCACGCCGCGCGTCACGGCCAGGTGCCGCGCGATCGATTCGCGCAGCGCGCGTTCGCCGAGCGGATCGCCATAGGCGAGCAGGTCGCGGGCGGCACGGCGCAGCGCGCGGTCGATCGCGTGCCGCCACGCATCCACCGGGAAATGCGACAGCGCGGGCACGCCCGGCCGAAAACCCTCCGATTCGCCGCTGCCGACGAGGCTCGGGCGAATCCGGCCGAGCCGCTGCGCGACCGCCGGCGGCGCGGCACGCCGGCGCGGCGGCGCCGGACGCGACAGCCCGACGACGCGCGTGCCACGGCGGTCGGACTGCAGGAAGCCTTCGGCGACGAGCTGCTCGTAGACGGCGGCCGTCGTGTTGCGCGACACGCCGAGCGTCTCGGCCAGCGCGCGCGTGCCGGGCAGCCGCGTGCCGGCCGGCATCGCGCCGCCCAGAATCGCGTCGCGCACGCGGCGCAGCAACTGGCGCTGCAGCGAAGGCGCGCCCGGCGTGCGCGCCAGCGGCGCGTCGAGCGGCAGCAACGGAGAGTCGCCGGAAGGAAAGACAGTCGTCATCGGAACATCGCAGCGTGAAAGTGTCGGAACACGGCGCACGGCCAGTGGCACCTGGCACTTGGCACTTGGCACTTGGCACTTGGCACTTGGCACCTGGCACCTGGCACCTGGCACCTGACTCGTGGCTCGTGGCTCGTGGCACCATAAATTTGCCGATCCCTGGCGCTTCTCATGGTACCTCGCCGCGACTACGATCGTCTGCATGCCGGCATGTCGCCGGCCGCCAACCGAAGCGAGATCGACCTTGTCCACGCTCACCAACGTCTTCCAGCAACCCATCGGCCACCCCGTTCCCGACTGGTCCGCGCGCCCGCGCCCCGAGCGCATCGTGCTCGAAGGCCGCTACTGCCGGCTCGAGCCGCTCGACGCCGAGCGCCACGCGGCCGACCTGTATGCCGCCTACGCGCAGGCGCCCGACGGCAGCGACTGGACCTATCTCGCGCACGGCCCGTACACCGACGAATCGGGCTACCGAGACTACGCGCGCGGCGCACAGGCGAGCGCCGATCCGCTGCACTACACGGTGATCGACGTTGCCACGGGCCGCGCAGTCGGCACGCTCGCGCTGATGCGCATCGATCCGGCCAACGGCGTGATCGAGGTCGGCTCCGTCACGTTCTCGCCGCTGCTCAAGCGCACGCCCGTGTCGACCGAAGCGCAGTACCTCCTGATGAAGTACGCGTTCGACACGCTCGGCTACCGGCGCTACGAATGGAAGTGCGACGACCTGAACCTGCCGTCGCGCAAGGCGGCCGCGCGGCTCGGCTTCCGCTACGAAGGCACGTTCCGGCAGGCGATCATCTACCGCGGCCGCAATCGCGACACCGCGTGGTTCTCGATCATCGACGGCGAATGGCAGGCCGTGCGCGCCGCGTTCGACGCGTGGCTCGCGCCGGAGAACTTCGACGCGCAGGGCGAGCAGCGCCAGTCGCTCACCGCGATCCGCCACGCGCAGGCGAACGCGCGCGACGCGGCCGCCCGCGCGAACGACGCGACGCACGTCACGGTGCGCCCGCTCGTCGCCGCCGACGAAGCGGCGTGGCGCCCGCTGTGGCAGGGTTATCAGAAGTTCTACGACACCGCGCTGAGCGATGCCGTGTTCGCGACGACGTGGGCGCGCCTGATGGATCCCGCCGAGCCGATGTTCGTGCTCGGCGCATTCGACGCATCGGGCGCGCTGGTCGGGATCGTGCACTCGATCTACCACCGCTCGTGCTGGACCGAAGGGTCGTACTGCTACCTGCAGGACCTGTACACGGCACCGGACGCACGCGGGCAAGGCGCGGGCGGCGCGCTGATCGAAGCCGTGTACGAACATGCCCGCGAAGCCGGCGCGAGCCGCGTGTACTGGCTCACGCACGAAACCAACACGACCGCGCGCGCGCTGTACGACAGGCTCGCGAACAATGCGGGGTTCATTCAGTACCGGAAGGATCTGAAGAAGTAACGCGGATCCGCGGCCGGCCGGCGTTCAGTCGAGAACGTCGGCCGGATCCCGCGCACTGTCGTGCCCGGACGCAACGTCCGTCGGCACCGCGCCGGCCGCACCCGGCACCGACGCCGGGCAGATCATCTCGTCGCCATTCGCGGGCACGGGCCGCCGCACCGGCCGGAACACCGGCTCGCCGGGCTCGATCGGCCGTCCCGAGATCGCGCAGCGGCCCGGCTGCAACGCGACGCGCAGGCGCCAGCGCTGCTCGCCGTAATGGCAACGGCCGCTCTCGACCCAGCGAATCAGCAACCCGTCATCACCGGCCTCCAGCACCGTGACGAACAGTTGCGCGCGCAACGGCGACACCGCGGCCGAAGCGTGCTCCGGACCCGGCGCACGGCTGATCGTCTCGAGCGGATGCGCGACGCCGCCGCCGTGCAGAGGCATCGCATCGTGTTCGCCAAACGACGGCGCATCGCACGACGGGTCTTCTTCGCAGATCAGGCTTTCCATGATGTTCGGCATGCTTGATGGATTGACATGCAGGTTGGACGGCACCGGCGACGGCGACCGCGAGCGGCGCGGGTGTCGCCGCGCTTAAAGGCCCTGCGCCGGCAGCGCGGCGGCATCGGCCGCGACAGGCGATTCGGTCATCTCCACCTCCGTTGGGGCCGCCGCGTGCAACGGGATGTCCCACGCGGCCGAGATCGGACTGGCGCACATGATACAAATTGAAGTTCACTTCAAGTAAAGGGAAAGTTGCGCAACGATGCGTTTCGTCGATCGCGGCAATGGGCCGGCGCGACAGCGACGGCATCCTGATCTAAGCTGTCGGCTTCGCCCCGACGACGTTGCGTACATGCGCATGCCGACTGCCTCTCCCGCTCCCGACGCCACGCTTCCGCTCGACTCGGTCTGGTCGACCTTCCCGCACCGCAGGGCCGCCGTGCGCACCTTCATCGCCGGGTACTGCGCCGCGCGCGACCGGCGCGACGCGCCGCTGCACGACAGTCCGGACGGCCAGGTCGTGCGGTTCGATGGCGGCATGGGCCGGCCTTTCGAGCATTTCATGATCGAGGGCGCGCCCGCGTGCAGCGACGGCCCGTTCGCCGTCGGCGCATGGATCACGCGCTATGGCGCCGCACCGCTGCCGCCTGCGCTGCAAGGCAGGACGCGCCGGCTGTCGGACGAGCATTTCATGGCCGCCGATATCGGTGTGCTGTCCGGCGACAATGCACTTGCCGAAGCACTCGCCTGCCACACGCCGGGCGACATCGACGCGTTCAACGCGAGCGCGTCATTCCCGCCGTTCCAGCCGAATCCGGCCGCATTCCTGTTCGCGCACCGGCTGGACGGGCAAATCGCGGCCACCGCGCGCTACGGCTTCGCGTCGGCGCGCGACATCGTCGTCGACCGGGTCGCGACGGCGGACGCCTACCGGCGCCGCGGCTTCGCGATGCAACTGCTCGCCGCGATCGTCGCGCACGCGCGGCAGCGTGGTGCGCAGCGCGTGTGGCTCGTGTCGACCGAAGCCGGTCAGCCGCTGTACCGCGCCGCCGGATTCACGCTGCTCGCGCCGGTCGCGGTGGACGAAGTCGTCGCCTGAAGCACGCATCGAACCGCGCCAGCCATCGCCGTTCGTCTCGCGATTCGTCTCATTGCGCTGAGACGAACGTCCCCGCTCGATTCTTCGATATACTGGACCGAACCCTTTTCGGGGCAACCGCGGGCAACCACGCCCGTCGCGCGTTCGCCCCAACCTGCGTGGAATTGCCTACCGTGAAACCGCGAGCCGGCCTGATTCTCGAACTCTTCGTCAACCTGCTGCTGCCCTGGGTTGCGTACCGGGTCGCGCATCCGTATTTCGGCGAAACCGGCGCGCTGTACGCGTCGGCGGTTCCCCCCATCATCTGGTCGATCGTCGAATTCGTCCGCTCGCGCCGCGTCGACGCGGTGGCGGCCATCGTGCTGTTCGGCATCGCGCTGTCGATCGTCGGAATGGCGCTCGGCGGCAGCCCGCGCACGCTGCTGATGCGCGAATCGCTCGCGTCGGGCACGATCGGCGTCGTGTTCCTGCTGTCGCTGTTCCGCGAACGCCCGCTGATCTTCTATCTCGCCCGCGCCACCGTGGCCCGCGAGATGGACGGCGGCGCCGCGCACTTCGAATCGGTCTGGGCCGCACAGCCGGGGCTGCGGCAGATGCTGCGGCGGATGACCTTCGTGTGGGGCGCCTTCATGACGCTGGAGATGCTGCTGCGCTGCTGGATGGTCATGACCTGGCCCGTCGAGCGCGTGCTGGTCGTGTCGCCGATCATCGGCTACACGGTGTTCGGCTGTCTGCTGACGTGGACGTTCTGGTACCGGCGGCGGATGCGCGTGCGCAACAGCGTCGACATCCCGTCCCGCGACGGCGTCACCGAGGTCGCCGGCCGCTGACGGCCGACGCCGGCCCGGCGGCCTGTCACCGCGCCTGCTGTATGATGCGCGGCGTCTTGTCCGACCAATGCGTTTCCTGTCATGTCCCTTTCGCTCCTTCCGTGCGCCACGATCTGGATCGCCCTGTTCGCGGCCGCCGCACTCGCGTGGCATCGCCCGCAGCACGGCCTGAGCCTCATCCTGGCCACGCTCGGCTATGCCGGCGCGCTGGCGTTCGGCAAGCTCGAGCCGATCGTGCTGGCGCCGCTCGCGCTGCTGGCCGCGGCCGCGTGGGGCGTGTTGCCCGCGCGCCCGCTCGCGGTGCGGATCGCCGCGCATGCGGTGTTTGCCGCGCTCGCGGTCGCGCTGAGCCTGCACCTGATCCCCGGTTTCCACAATCCGCTCGTGATCGCCCCGACGCGCTTCACGCCGGACGCCGTGCCGTTCACGATGTACCTGAATCTCGACAAGCCGCTGGTCGGCCTGTGGCTGCTGTGGGTGCTGCCGTGGGTCGCCCCCGACGTCACTCTGTCGCGCGCGCTGCGCACGGGTGCGGTGGCGGCCGTCGCGACGGCCGCCGCATGCCTGGCCGGCGCGCTCGTGTTCGGGATGGTCGGCTGGGCGCCCAAATGGCCCGCGTCGGGCTGGCTGTGGCTCGTCAACAACCTGCTGCTGGTGACGCTCGCCGAGGAAGCGCTGTTCCGCGGTTACGTGCAAGGCGGGCTGACGCGCGCGCTCCGCGCGTTCGCATGGGGGCCATGGGCTGCGCTGGCAGTCGGTGCGGTGCTGTTCGGCGCCGCGCACGCGGCCGGCGGCTGGCAATGGATCGTGCTCGGCACGGTGGCCGGCGTCGGCTACGGCCTCGCGTGGCGGCGCGGCGGACTGCTCGCCTCCGCGCTCGCGCATGCCGGGCTGAACGTCGTCCACTTCGGGCTGTTCACCTACCCGATGCTCGACGCCGCGCGCTGACCCCGGCGCGCGGCACCACGCGGCGAAATACCGCGCCAGGTTTCAGTTGAACCCGGCGACCGCGTGCGGCACGTACGGGCCTTCGAGCGTGGCGATTTCGTCGTCGGTCAGTTTCAACTCGAGCGCGCCGAGCGCATCGTCCAGTTGCTGCGGCTTCGAGATGCCGACGATCGGCGCGGTGACGCCGCGCTTTTGCGCGACCCATGCGAGCGCGACCTGCGCGCGCGGCACGTTGCGCGCGGCGGCGATCGCCGCGACGGCGTCGACGACCGCCTTGTCCGCATCGGCCGTCGCGTCGTACAGCCGCTGGCCGACGTCGTCCTTCTGCTGCCGCTCCGACGATTCGTCCCAGTTGCGCGTCAGGCGGCCGCGCGCGAGCGGGCTCCACGGAATCACCGCGATGCCCTCGGCTTCGCACAGCGGCAGCATTTCCCGCTCTTCCTCGCGATACAGCAGGTTCAGGTGGTTCTGCATGCTGACGAAGCGGGTCCAGCCGTTCTGCTTCGACGTGTGCAGCGCCTTCGAGAACTGCCACGCGAACATCGACGATGCGCCGATATAGCGTGCCTTGCCGGCCTTCACGACGTCATGCAGCGCCTCGAGCGTCTCCTCGATCGGCGTGCCGTAATCCCAGCGATGAATCTGGTACAGGTCGACGTAATCGGTGCCGAGCCGCTTCAGGCTCTGGTCGATGTCGGTCATGATCGCCTTGCGCGACAGGCCCGCGCCGTTCGGCCCCGGCCGCATCCGGTAGAACACCTTGGTCGCGATCACGACGTCGTCGCGCTTCGTGAAATCGCGCAGCGCGCGGCCGACGATCTCCTCCGACGTGCCGTCCGAATACATGTTCGCGGTATCGAAGAAATTGATGCCGGCTTCGACCGCCCGCTGGATGATCGGGCGGCTCTCCGCTTCCGGCAGCGTCCACGGGTGCGTGCCGCGCGACGGCTCGCCGAACGTCATGCAGCCCAGCACCAGTTTCGATACGTCCAGCCCCGTCGACCCGAATTTCACGTATTCCATCGCGCGCCTCGCCATTGAAGTTGAGCTTGCGGCCGGATGCGCGCCGCCATTCGGCGCGCAGGGCGCGAACGGTGCGCCGCGCATCCGCCAGACGTCGCATGTTATCCCGCGCCGCGCAAACGCGTATGACGTGCACGCGGGCACGCCGCGCGCAACGGGCGCATCGGGCGCCCGGTCGCAACGCGGGAAAGGACGGACGGGTTACTTGACCTGGTCAGCGATCGGCTGCAGGAACGCGGAGAAGCCGGTCAGCATGATCTGCACGCCGATGCACAGCAGCAGGAACGCCGACACGCGCATCGCGACCTTGGTGCCTTCGGTGCCGAGGTAGCGCGACAGCAGCGCGGCGCGGCTGTAGGTTTGCCAGATCACGACTGCGACCAGCACGGAGACGGCAACCGATACGATGCTCGACAGCATGAATTCCGACAGCTTGTGCGTGCGGTTCGCATTCAGCGCGATCGCGGTCGAGATCGAGCCGGGGCCGACCGTCAGCGGCACGGTCAGCGGGAAGAACGCGCGCGTCATGATCGCGTTCGCGTCGATCGGCTTGACCGGCGTGTCGCCGCCGCCCGGCACGTCGGGCTCGTTCAGCATCTGCCAGCCCGCCACCGCGACCGCCAGGCCGCCGCCGATCCGCAGCGCCTCCATCGAGATCCCGAAGAAATGCAGTACGGGCGTGCCGGCGAAGAACGCGACCATCAGCACGATGAACGCGTTGAACGCCACCTTCCGCGCGAGCAGGTCGCGCTCGTGCTCGGTGAGCGCCTCGGTCCGCTCGAGAAACAGGAACGCGATGCCGATCGGATTGATGATGCCGATCAGGCCGGTGAAGCCGAACAGGATCTCGGAGATAAGGCGGTTGACGATCATCGGGCGAAGAATCGGTCGGGGCTGGGCCGGCAGCGCGCCGGGGGTCACGCATTGTAGAGCAAGCGCCCGCGCCCGAGCCGCAAAATGCGGCCGGGCGCGCTTCGCCGTCGATCGTCGCGGCGGGCCCTTACTCGGCGGCCGCCTCCCATGCCGGCGGGCGCTTCGCGAAGAACGCGGCGAAGCCCTCCTTTGCCTCCTCCGTCGCCCGCACGCGCGAGATCGTCTGCGCGGTGAACGCCGCGCGCTCGGCCGACGGCGGATACTCGCCGATTGCGTCGAAGAAGCGCTTGATTTCCATCAGCGCGTTCGGGCCGTTGCGACCCAGTTCCGCGAGCGTCCGGTCGAGCGCTTCGTCGAGCGCGTCGAGCGGCACGGCCTGGTGGATCAGGCCGATCGCGACGGCTTCGCCGGCGGCGAGCTGCGTCGCGGTCAGCGCGAGCCGGCGCGCCTGGCGCTGGCCGACCGCCTCGACCAGATACGGGCCGATCACAGCCGGCAGGATTCCGAAACGCGCCTCGCTGACCGAAAAGCGCGCATGGTCGCTCGCGATCACGATGTCGCAGGCCGCGCACAGGCCCACGCCGCCGCCGAACGCGTGACCCTGCACGCGTGCGACCGTCGGCTTCGGGCACTGCCGGATCGCGCGCATCATCGCGGCGAACCGCTCCGCGTCGCGCAAGTTCGCAGCCGCATCGTTCGCGCTCGCGCGCTGCATCCACTGCAGGTCGGCACCCGCGCAGAATGCGCGGCCGTCCGAGCGCAGCACGATCGCGCGCACGTCGTCGCGCCGGCCGAGCGCCGTGAACGCGTCGGTCAGCTCGGCGATCATCGTCTCGTCGAACGCGTTGAGCACGTCGCCGCGCTGCAGCGCGACGGTCGCGATGCCGCGCGCATCGACCGCGACGGCCAGGGTCTTCAATCCATCCATCGAACAGGTTTCCTCGGGTAGAACGGCAATCATCGAAATCAGGCGGCCTGGCGGCGATCGATCACGCGCCGGGCCTTGCCGGTCGCGGTCGCGGGAATGCCGCCCGCCGCGAGCACCGTCACGCCGGACGACACGCCGACCATCGTCTTGATCCGGTGCTGCAGCTCGCGCGCGAGCGCCGCGCGATCGCTTTCGGTGACGGACGCCTCCGCATCGGAGCGCAGCTCGACCGCGAGGTCGAGCCGGTCCATGTGACCGTCGCGCGACAGCGTGATCTGGAACTGGCCCGACAGCGCCGGCAGCGCGACGACGATCTCCTCGATCTGGCTCGGGAACACGTTCACGCCACGCACGATCAGCATGTCGTCGGAACGACCGGTGATTTTCGCGAGGCGGCGCATCGCGCGCGCGGTCGGCGGCAGCAGCGCGGTGAGGTCGCGCGTGCGGTAGCGGATCACCGGCATCGCTTCCTTCGTCAGCGACGTGAACACGAGCTCGCCCTGGCTGCCGTCGGGCAGCACTTCGCCCGTGACGGGATCGATGATCTCCGGATAGAAATGGTCTTCCCAGATCACCGGGCCGTCCTTCGTCTCGACGCATTCGCACGCGACGCCCGGGCCCATCACTTCCGACAGCCCGTAGATGTCGAGCGCGTCGATGCCCACGCGCGTCTCCACTTCCTCGCGCAACGCCTGCGTCCACGGCTCGGCGCCGAAGATGCCGATCTTCAGCGACGACTCGGCCGGATCCATCCCCTGCCGCACCATTTCGTCGATCAGGTTCAGCATGTACGACGGCGTGACGAGGATGATCTTCGGCTCGAAATCGCGGATCAGTTGCACCTGCTTCTCGGTCTGCCCGCCCGACATCGGCACGACCATGCAGCCGAGCCGCTCCGCGCCGTAGTGAATCCCGAGGCCGCCCGTGAAGAGGCCATAACCGAACGCGTTGTGCAGCGTGTCGCCCGGGCGGCCGCCGGCCGCGCGGATCGAGCGCGCGGTCACGTTCGCCCACGTGTCGATGTCGCGCGCCGTGTAGCCGACCACGGTCGGCTTGCCCGTCGTGCCGCTCGACGCGTGCACGCGCACGACCTGCTCGCGCGGCACCGCAAAGAGCCCGAACGGATAATTGTCGCGCAGGTCGTTCTTCGTCGAGAACGGGAATCGGGCGAGATCGGCCAGCGTCTTCAGGTCGTCCGGATGCACGCCCGCCGCATCGAACGTGCGCCGATAGTGCGGGACGTTGTCGTACGCGTGGCGCAACGACCACTTGACGCGCTCGAGTTGCAGCGCCTGCAGTTCGTCGCGGCTGGCGGTCTCGATCGGCTCGAGGGCGGCGGCGGGGTGCGTCGGGTGAGTCATCGGGGTGCTCCTCCAATGGAGTGATGTCGTTATCGTGTTCGGGGTAACAGGGCCGGCGACTACGACCGGAACGTGCGGCCGGCTGCATGCAGCGCGGCGATGCGCGGCGACACGCGATAGCGGTCCTCGCCGTAGCTCGCCGCGAGGTTCGACAGCACGCGAAACACGCGACCGATGCCGATTGCATCGGCCCACGCGAGCGGGCCGCACGGGTAGTTCACGCCCTTCTCCATCGCGAGGTCGAGATCGGCGGGCGAGCACACGCCCTGGTTCACCGTGTCGGCCGCCTCGTTCGCGAGCATCGCGACGGTGCGCATCGCGATCATCCCCGGCACATCGGCGACGCCGACGACGCGGAAGCCCGCCTGCTGGAACAGCCCGACCGCGTCCGCGTAGGCGGCGTCGCTGCACTGGAGCGCGTGCGTCAGCGCGACGAGCCCGGCCTGCGCGTAATCGCGTGCGAGGTCGACGAGCACGAGATCGGCCACGCCCGTTTGCGCGGCGCGCGCGGTCGCCGTACGGCCGTCGGTCAGCGCGATCGATGCGCGGCCGGCCGTCGCGAGCAGGTCGTCCGGATGCGCGCCAGCCTGCCGCGCGAGCTCGATGCGTTCCACGAAGCGCGCGTGCAGCGCGGCGGCCGGGCCGTCCTGCGCGTACAGCACGACATCCGCCGGCGCATCGCGCGGCGGTTCGAGATCGGGTGCGGGCGGCGTCGCGCCGTCCGCATACGAATAGAAGCCGCGCCCGGACTTGCGCCCGAGGAAGCCTGCATTCACGAGTTCCTGCTGAATCAGCGACGGCGTGTAGCGCGGATCGTTGAAGTACGCGCGGAACACCGACTCGGTCACTGCGAAGTTCACGTCGTGGCCGATCAGGTCCATCAGTTCGAACGGCCCCATCCGGAAGCCGCCGGCCTCGCGCATCACCGCGTCGATCGACGCCGGCGCGCCGCCCTGCTCGTTCAGCACGCGTAGCGCTTCCGCGTAATACGGCCGCGCGACGCGGTTCACGATGAAGCCCGGCGTCGATTTCGCCATCACGGGCTTTTTGCCCCACGCGGCCGCGGTCGCATACAGGACCTGCGCAACGTCGGGCGCGGTCGCGAGCCCGCTGACCACCTCGACGAGCGCCATCAGCGGCGCCGGGTTGAAGAAATGCAGGCCGGCGACGCGCTGCGGCACGCGCAGCCCGGCCGCAATCGACGTGATCGAGATCGACGACGTGTTGGTCGCCAGCACGCACGTGTCGTCGACATGGCGTTCGAGCGTCGCGAAAATCTCGCGCTTCACGTCGAGCCGCTCGGCCGCCGCCTCGACGACCAGCGCCGCGCCCGCGAGATCGGCCAGCGCGCGCACTGCCTGGATCCGGTTGCCGGCCGCGTCGGCCTGTGCCGGTTCGAGCCGGCCTTTCTCCGCGAGCCGTGCGAACTGCGCGCGGATGCCGGCCAGCGCCTTGTCGCAGGCCGCTTCGTTCAGGTCGTACAGCAGCACCGTATGGCCGGCCGCCGCCGCAACTTGCGCAATGCCCGCGCCCATCGCGCCGGCGCCGATCACGCCGACGACGGCCGACTGCGCCAGCGCGCCCGAGTTCACCGAATGTGCAGAGGAAACAGCCATCGCTTGCGATCCGTCATGAAGTGGAAGTGCGAGCGATTATAAACCGACCGGTCGGTAGATTTATGTCAGGACGAGCCCGAATTTGTCGTGCAAGAGACCGTTACGGAAACTGCAAAGACAAAAAAATGAAGGATTGGGGCACTTTTTGTAAACCGAAAGGTCAATGAAAGCGTTCGAATATGAGATTGTGGCCCCCAAACGCCTGATAAAATTCGACAACTCGCCGGATTTCAGGGGGAAACCGCGTGTCACGCTGCCACCGATGTCCATCGCGCGCCCCCTTCCGGGGTCGGAACCGAGCCTCCGGCCGGCGCGTCGTCACGATTGTGCGCCCCGCCATCGGCGGCCAGCCGCATCGAACCGTTTCACCCAGCGACGGGCCTCGGCCCGCCCGCGCCCCTCGCCGCCTCATGGCGGCGAACTCGAGGCAGCGCCATCGCGCGCCGCCACCTTTCGGTTTCATCGTCCTCGTTCGGCGGATAGTACGGCCGGGCTTCGTCACCCCGTGACGGCGCGTCGCGCGCCGCCACTCGCATAAGGAAACCCTCCATGCCGCTCTCGTCCAACCAGCTCCCGCGCTGGACCCTCTGGGCCCCGCTTGCCGCATGGCTGGTACTCGCGCTGTCGCGCGTCGTGCCGGCCGAAGGCCTCGTCATCGCGGTGCTCGCCGCCGCACTCGCCGGCGCCGTGTTCGCCGCCGTCCACCATGCGGAAGTCGTCGCGCACCGCGTCGGCGAACCGTTCGGCACGCTCGTGCTCGCGGTCGCCGTGACCGTCATCGAAGTCGCGCTGATCGTGTCGGTGATGCTCGGCGCGGGCCCCGAGAAATCGGGCCTCGCGCGCGATACCGTGTTCGCCGCCGTGATGATCATCTGCAACGGCATCGTCGGCATCTGCCTGCTGGTCGGCGCGTGGAAGCACGGCGAACAGGACTTCCAGGGACGCGGCGCGAGCAAGGCGCTCGCGGTGCTGGCGTCGCTGTCGGTGCTGTCGCTCGTGATGCCGAACTACCTCAGCGCCGCGCCGGGCCCGTTCTTTTCGAAATCGCAGCTCGCGTTTGCCGGCGTATCGTCGCTCGTGCTGTACGGCGCATTCGTGTTCGTACAGACCGTGCGCCACCGCGACTACTTCCTCGCCGCGCACGACAGCGCAAACGAGTCGGTGCACGCCGCGGCGCCGAGCACGCGTACCGCCGTCATCAGCATGATCCTGCTGTTCGTGAGCCTCGTCGCGGTCGTGCTGCTCGCGAAGCTGCTGTCGCCGGCCGTCGAGCACGCAGTGCTGAAGCTCGGCGCGCCCGAAGCCGCGGTCGGCATCGTGATCGCCGCGCTCGTGCTGCTGCCGGAAGGGCTCGCGGCCGTCACCGCCGCACGCGCAAACCGCCTGCAGACCAGCATGAACCTCGCGCTCGGTTCGGCACTCGCGAGCATCGGGCTCACGATCCCGACCGTCGCGGCCGTGTTCATCTGGATCGGCCAGCCGCTCACGCTCGGCATCGGCGCGATGGAAACCGTGCTGCTGGCGCTGACCTTGCTGGTCAGCACGCTGACGCTCAGCCAGGGGCGCACGACGGTGCTGCACGGCGTGGTGCACCTGTCGCTGTTCGCCGCGTACCTGTTCCTGTCGATCACGCACTGACGCCCGAAAACGCGCGGCCCGGCGGATCGCTCCGCCGGGCCGCGCGTTTTTTTACGTCCCTTCACCCGCCTTCGTTCACGTCACGTCTTCGTTACCGAACCGGAATCACCAGATGCTGGCCCGCCAGGATCAGGTTCGGATTGGCGAGGTTGTTGCGGCGCTGGATCTCGCGATAACGCTGGCCGCTGCCGAGCTTGCTCGCCGCGATCATGTTCAGCGTGTCGCCCGACTTCACCACGTACGTGTGTTCGCCTGAAGCTGCCGCGGTCGTCACCGCCTGGTCGCTGACGAAGTACTTGCGCAACAGGTCGAGATACTGCGGCGACTGCTTGAGCTTCGCGATCGCGGCGTTCAGGTAGATCAGCAGATCCTGGTCGTCGGTACGCACGCCGATCTTGTACGCGATGTTCGAGCCGTCGAGCTTGGTCACCGCGAACTTCAGGTCGGTGCCCTTGATCGAGCTGACCGCGAACGGATAGTCGTAGATGAACGCGTCGACCGTATGGCCGTCGATGCTCTTCGCGATGAACGCCGGATCGGAATCGTCGACCTCGACGAACCGGACGTTCGGATACTGGCGCGTGACGAACGCGTGCACGTCGGGGTCGCCCTTCAGGATGCCGACCGTCTTGCCCGCGAGATCGTCGGTCGAGCGGATCGCGGACCCTTGCCGCACGATCAGCGAATAGCCGAAATCGTCGACGTACGGCACCGAATAGACGACGCCGGCCGGCGTGTTGTCCGGGAACGTCAGCCCGTCCATCGCCACGTCGACGACGTGGTTGCCCTTCGCGTCGGTGTCGAGCAGTTGCTTCGGCACGCCCGGATACGTGTCGACCTCGTGACGCGTATCGACGACGACCGGCTTGCCGCCGTGCGAGAACGACGGATCGGCGAACAGCAGCCGCGCGAATTCGACGTTGAAGCCGTGCGGTGCGCCCTTGTCCTCGCCGAAGAACGGCTCGCTCGGGTTCTGCACCGAGATCCGCACGATGCCGTTTTCGGCAATCGATTTCAGCGTGCTGGCCTGCGGCGTGAAGCCGGCCGGCAGCACATTGGCCGACGGTGACGGCTGCGCGGGCTGGCCGGTGTCGCCAGTTTGCGCGGACGTCGAGGCCGGGGCCGCGTCATGCGCGGGGATCAGCGTCGACAGGCCGCCCTGATGCACGATCCATACGCCGACGAGCACCACCAGAAACGCAATTGCGCCGAGAAGTTTTTTCATGGTTGCGTGCCTGCAGGAAGTTATTGTTGTTTCGACGGCAACTGGGCGGGATTCGCCGCATCGGGTCCGGGAACGGGCACGTGGCCGCCGGTCATCGCCTGCTGCTGCGCCTGCTTGACCTCGGGGTTATCCATCAGCGACGTCTCCATTTCGGAGAACGCCTTGTTGACCGAGCGCATCACCGAATCGACGGCCACGTCGGTCTTGATCTGCTCGAACGTGTCGGACGCCTGCCGGCCCGCGAGCTTGTTCATCTGCTGCGCCGCCTGCGACATGTCCCACATCGCCTTCGCGCGGTCGATCGCCGACGCGAAATTCTTCAGTTCCGCCTGCACCTGCTTGTAGCGGCCTTCGCGAAACGAGAGCAGCTGCTTCATCGTGTCAAGCTGCGACCGGAAGCGCGGCGCGTCGTCCGGATACTGCTTCTCGAACAGTTCCGTCTTGCTCTCGAAGTTCTTCACCTCGGTGCGGAACGCGGTGATGCTGTCCGCGAATTTCTGCGCCGCCTGGCGCTTTTCCGCGAGCTGGTTGATCAGCGTCTCGATCGGATTCGCCTGCGCCTCCTCGACGATCATCTTCACCTTCTGGTTCGCGAACTTCATCGCGACGACCGGCGCGAAATAGATCGCGCCGAGGCCGATGACGCCCGCCGTGATCAGCGCGATCACCCCCTTCAGGATGAACAGCGCGGCCGGTGCCGCGATCGCGACGCCGGCAATGATGATCGCCCACTTGATCAGCTTTACCTTGCCACTCCCCGAACTGCCGTTTGCTTCTTCATTCGAAAGCTGCGACATGAGTTTTTCTCCTTGAACCTCGAACCGAACTGCGTGCGTTTGCTTCTTCAAGCTCATTCGAAATGCTTCGGACTCCGGGGCCGCCGGACGGTCAGGAAAGCCGGCGGCGCAATACAGGGCGAGCGCCGGCGGGCGTCACGAGACGCCGGTGTAGGTGCCGTTCAGGATGCGGTGATCGGGGGCGGCAGGCTGCGGCCCGATGCGGCGGGCCGGACCGGCGCCGTTCATCGGCGCGGCCAGCGCGCGGACGGAAGTGTACCGAGGCACGGTACGAAACGGGATGACGGATGCGTGACGCGGCGGGCGTCGGGAGAATCGTTGTTCCGGCGGGCCGACCGATGCGGCGCCGGGATTCCGGTACGAGTGAGTAAAGGCTCATCGTTGTTCTTTTGCGTATCGCGGGTGCAGGAACCGCGCGGCCGGCGCGTCCCGCTCCAAATGCACTGCCGGTATCGTGCGCCGACCGGCATGCAGCGTCAAGCGGTTGTCGCAGTGCAGCGAACCGCCGCGTTCCGGCGTTGAAACACGGGTATCGAGGCAGCTTTCATGACGGTAAGGATTCGCACGACGCCCGCCTGCCTTGCTCGATCAGGATTGCTTGCCATCGCAGCGCCGCAAGCTTCCGGATTGAAAGCTTGTGACACGGCACGAACGTGCTACGTCACCGCGCCGCCCTGCTCCTGCGCGAGAAACCGCTCGACCATCGCGTTGAACACCGGCAGCGCCGGATTGTCGTTATCCGCGCGCCACGCGAGATACAGCTCCGCTGCGGCGTCGACGCCGGCGAGCGGCCGGAACACCACGCCGTCCACATGCAGTTCGCGCGCCGACGCCGGCACGAGCGCTGCGCCGAGCCCCGCACGCACGAGGCCGAGGATCGTATGCGTCTGCCCGACGTAGTGCAGGTAGTTCGGCAGCCGCCCTGCGTTCGCGAACAGGCCGGAGATCAGGTCGTGGAAGTATTTCCCTTCGTTCGGCGAATACGCGATGAACGGCTGCCGGTCGAGATCGTCGGGGCCGATGCGCTCGCACGCGGCGAGCGGCACGCCCTCCGCGACCGCGACCAGCATCGGTTCGCGCTGTACGAGCCGGTATTCGAGCGGCTGGCGCGAAGCGCGCTGGCGCACGAAGCCCGCGTCGAGCATCCGCGACGCGAGCGCGTCGATCTGCACCGTCGACACCATCTCGCGCAATTCGACGTCGACGTCCGGCAGCGCGTGCGCGGCGTGCGCCAGCAGCATCGGGATCATCCGGTACGCGCTGACGGCCGTGAAGCCGAGCGTGATGCGGCCGGCCCCGCCGTGCGCGACGCGCTGCGCGGCCTGCTCGGCCCGCGCGGAGAATTCGAGGATGTGTCGCGCGTCGCGCAGGAAGCGCTCGCCGGCCGCGGTCAGGCTCACCTGCCGGCTGCTGCGTTCGAGCAGTGCGATGCCGAGCGCGTGCTCGAGCAACTGGATCTGCCGGCTGAGCGGCGGTTGCGTCATGAAGAGCCGTTTGGCCGCGTGGCCGAAATGAAGCTCCTCGGCCACCGCGACGAAGCAGCGAAGCTGGTGCAGTTCAATCATCCAGATTTTGTATCGATCGAGGGTGTTTCGAGGTTAGACCGATATCGATACGATTTCCATGCTCGGTTGCACCTTATATATGGCGCGCGGGCTGCTTCGAGCGGATTCGCATCGCGCCGCCGGGCGCATGAGCATCGCGATGGCGCACGTGGTTCCGGCTGCACACGTCCGCCCGTGCCGTCACGCGCGTTTGCGGCCGCCCGGCATCTGCTCGACCGTCAACCGGTCGAGTTCGCGCAGGTCGTTCTCCAGCGCAGGCGTGAGCGTCGTGCGCAGGTGGTCGAGGAACGTGCGGATCTTCGCGTCGAGATAACGGCGCGTCGCGTAGACCGCATACACGCTCACCGTCTGCAACCGGTACTCGGGCAGCACGCGGATCAGCCGCCCTTCGCGAATGTCGTCGAGCACCGTATACAACGCGACGCACGCGATCCCGCGCCCGGCGCGCACCGCGACGCACAGCGCGTCCGGTACGTTGACCTGGAACGGCGCCGGCTGCAGCGCGTAGACGGCCTCCTCGCCGTCATTGCGCTCGAGCCGCCATTCGCCGGCCGGCGATGCAGGCGTATCGAGGCGCAGGCACACGTGGTTCGGCAAATCGTCGGGCGTCTGCGGCGTGCCGTGCCGCGCCAGGTATTCGCGCGACGCGACGAGCACGCTGCAGCTCGTACCGCAGGTCTGCGCGACATAGCCCGAATCGGGCAGCTGCGACGCCGTCACGATCGACACGTCGTAGCCTTCCTCGACGAGATTCGGCATCCGCTGCGCGAGCGTCAGCTCGACCGACACGTCCGGGTTGTCCTCCTGGTAACGGACGATCGACGACACGACATGACTCTGCCCGAGCCCCGTCATCGCATGGATGCGCATCTTGCCGCTCGGCCGCAACAGCGCGTTGCGCGCCTCCGCGTTCGCGTAGTCGATTTCCGCGAGGATCGATTTCGCGCGCTCGAAATAGCGTTCGCCGCTTTCGGTGAGGCCGAGATGGCGCGTCGTGCGATGCAGCAGGCGCGTCTGTACGTGCGCTTCGAGGTTCGATACCGCGCGCGATACCTGCGCGGTGGTCGCGTCGATTTCCTTCGCGACCGCAGTAAAACTGCCGGCTTCGACAACGCGCACGAACAGGCGCATGTTTTCGAGCATGTCCATTGGATTGGCTTGGGGAGAGTCAGTGGGGAGGCGTCGGCGGCGCTCGCGTCAGATGGGGAACGGAACGCAGCCGCGAACCACGTCGAATCGATCACCGTGCCGGGGGAAAGGCGGGAGAGCGGGCATCGCGTACGTGGTTCTGGCATATCGGGGATTCAGTGGCCGGAATTGTACGCCGCCGCAGACGAATTTGCGCTATCGCCCGGCGCCCAAGCTTTCATCGGATGAAAGGCTTTTGCAAGGCGTGTGCGCCGTGCGCGTGCAACGGCCTGATGCAGCGCGACAATTTGTATCACAACACGATATAATTCCACCCTTGTCGCCGCGCGCATCCGCGCCGTCATTCTTACTGCTTACCGTCCATGTCGTCAGGCTCCCCGTCGTCGCGCCGCACGTTGCGCCAATGGCTGCACAGCTTCCTTCCCCATCCGATGTCGCTCGGCTGGCGCGAGCGCCTGCGTTCGTGCACGGGCGCGCTCGTCGGCATCGCGACGGTCGGCGTCACGATGCGGTGGCTGCCCGGCGTGCCGGGCCTCGTGCCGCTGCTCGTCGCGCCGATGGGGGCGTCGGCCGTGCTGCTGTTCGCGGTGCCGGCGAGTCCGCTCGCGCAGCCGTGGTCGATCATCGGCGGCAATCTCGTCGCGGCGACGGTCGGTGTCGCGTGCGCGCATTGGATCGCCGATCCGATCACGGCCGCCGCGGTCGCGATCGCATGCGCGATCGGCGGCATGTTCGCGCTGCGCTGCGTGCACCCGCCGTCGGGCGCCGTCGCGCTCACGGCCGTGGTCGGCGGCCCGGCAATCCATTCGCTCGGATTCAGTTTCGTGCTGGAGCCGATCGCACTGCAATCGGCGATCCTGCTGTCGGCCGCGCTCGCGTATCACGCGCTGACCGGGCACCGCTATCCGCACGGCGGCGTGCGCCCCGAAGCGAAACCGCAGGCAGGCGGCGCCGCACCGGCGCGCGGCGGCTTCACGCGCGGCGACCTCGACGCGGTGCTGAAGCGCCGCAGCGAATGGCTCGACGTCGATCCGGACGATCTCGAAACGCTGTTGCGCGAAACCGAGATGCAGGCCTATACGCGCACGTTCGGCCAGCTCAGGTGCGCCGACCTGATGACGAAGAATGCGATCGAGGTCGCGCCGTCGACGTCGGTGACGGCCGCGCTCACGCTGCTCGACCGCCACCGCGTGAAGGCGCTGCCCGTCGTCGACGGCGAAGGCCGCCTGGCCGGCATCGTCACGCGCGCCGACCTCACGCGCCAGTTGCGCCGCCCGACCCCGCTGTGGCAACGCCTGTCCGCGCGGCTGCCGCAATCGTTCGGCGGCCAGCCCGCGAGCGTCGCGTCGGTGATGACACGCGACGTCGCGTTCGTGCCGGAAACGATGCCGATCACGGCGCTCGTGCCGCTGTTCACGCATTCGGGCCACCACCACATTCCGGTTGTCGATGCGTCGCGGCGGCTCGTGGGAATCATTACGCAGACGGATCTGGTCACGGGCCTCTACCGGCAGACGCAGATGCTCGAGGCCGCTTAACGCAAGCGCAACGCGCCGACGCCACGCGGAATGCATTCATTCCGCCTCAATTCGCTCATTTATATCATGTTGTGATACATTAGCCGTTTCCGAAACCGACTGTCCGACCGATCTCGATGAACGATACCCGACGCGCGCTGAACAAAAGCGATTTCCAGCAACTGTCCGAGTTCCGCTACCAGATGCGCCGCTTCGAGCGCTTTTCCGAACGCGCCGCGCAAAGCGAAGGCGTGACGCCGCTGCAATACCTGCTGCTGCTGCACATCAAGGGTTATCCGCATCGCGAATGGGCAACCGTCGGCGAGCTCGCGGAACGCCTGCAGGCGCAGCATCACGGTGTCGTCGCGCTGGTGACGCGCTGCGAAGCGCTCGGGCTCGTGAAGCGCAAGACGAGCGACGCGGACCGCCGGCAGGTCGAGGTCCACCTCGAGCAAGCCGGCGAGACACTGCTCGCACGCCTCGCGGCGATGCATCGCGCCGAGCTGAAGTCGCTCAAGGGCACGTTCCAGGTTCCCCAGATCGATTACTGACCCTTACTGTTGCCACTCCGATGAACGCACCGCACAAACGCGATTTCTCGACCAACGAACGCCTGCCCAGGATCGCGTTGCTTGCCGCCGGGATCGGCCTGCTCAGCACGCTTGCCGCGTTCGTGCTGTTGAGCCTGATCCACCTGTTCACGAACCTGTTCTTCTTCCAGCAGTTCTCGTTCGCCGACCGCTCTCCGGCGAACCACACGCTCGGCGCATGGGTGATCGTCGTACCGGTGATCGGCGGGCTGATCGTCGGGATGATGGCGCGCTTCGGTTCGGAAAAAATCCGCGGCCACGGCATTCCCGAAGCGATCGAGGCGATCCTGTTCGGCAAGAGCCGCATGTCGCCGAAAGTCGCGATCCTCAAGCCGCTGTCGTCCGGCGTCGTGATCGGCAGCGGCGGCCCGTTCGGCGCCGAAGGCCCGATCATCATGACGGGCGGCGCACTCGGCTCGCTGATCGCGCAGTGCGTGCACGTGACCGCCGCCGAGCGCAAGACGCTGCTCGTCGCCGGGGCGGCCGCCGGCATGACGGCCGTGTTCGGCACGCCGGTCGCCGCGGTGCTGCTCGCGGTCGAACTGCTGCTGTTCGAATGGCGTCCGCGCAGTTTCCTGCCGGTCGCGCTCGCATGCGCGGTCGCCGGTTTCGCACGCGCGCTGTTCTTCGGCGCCGATCCGCTGTTTCCGCTCGCCACCGCCGCGCCGACGCCAGTCGCGCTGCTGTCGTGCATCGTCGCGGGCCTGCTGTCGGGCATGCTCGCCTGCGGCCTGTCGGCTGCGCTGTACCGCGTCGAGGACACCTTCGCGAAGCTGCCCGTGCACTGGATGTGGTGGCCCGCGCTCGGCGCGATCGTGATCGGGGTCGGCGGCTGGCTCGAACCGCGCGCGCTCGGCGTCGGCTACGACGTGATCGGCGACCTCCTCCACCAGCACATCGCGCTGAAGATCGCGCTCGCGCTGCTGCTCGTGAAGGCCGTGATGTGGGTGATCGCGCTCGGTTCGGGTACGTCGGGTGGTGTGCTCGCCCCGCTGCTGATGCTCGGCGCCGGTCTCGGCACCGTGCTGTCGCCGGTGCTGCCGGGCGGCGATCCGGCGCTGTGGCCGCTCGTGTGCATGGCCGCGACGCTCGGCGCGACGCTCGGCGCCCCGCTGACCGCGATCGTGTTCGCGTTCGGCCTCACGCACGACGCCAACGCGCTGCTGCCGTTGCTTGCAGCGACGCTCGTCGCGCACGGCTTCGCGACCATCGTGATGAAGCGCTCGATCATGACGGAAAAGATCGCGCGCCGCGGCTATCACATCTACCGCGAATACGGCGTCGATCCGCTCGAGCGGCATGACATCGGCGAAGTGATGACGTCCGCCGACCGGCTCGTCGCGATCGACGGCGCGTCGACGCTCGATGCCGTCGAGACGCAGTACTTCGGCGCGAAGCAGACGCATCGCGCGTATCCGGTCGTGCAGAACGGTCGCCTGCTCGGCCTCGTCGATCGCGCGACGCTCGACGCGCAGCGCGCACATGCAGCGCCAGACACGCCGATCTCGGGCGCGTTCGCCAACCGTGCGCCCACCGTCGCGCTTGCGCACGAAACGTGCCGCGTCGTCGCATCGCGACTCGCGATGCTCGGCCTCGAACGCCTGCCCGTCGTCGACGACACGCAATCGCTGCGCATCACGGGAATCGTATCGCGCAGCGACCTGATCAAGCCCGCGCTCCAGCATTTCGACGACGAACACAAGCGCGAGCGCTTTCGCCCGATCGTCCCGGCCAACCTGCGCGACATCGGCACGCGCAAGGCCGGCTGACGCATCCAGCGTGCGCGGCACCCCGGCCGCGCACCGCTTCATCATCGCGCCTCACCTCGCTGCACGATGCGGCGCGCGCCTCGTGCACCGCATCGCTTTCCGCGTTTAAAGTTGGTTAACAATCCAACCGACGAAAGTTTGTCATCATGGTACCCATGCGACGGGGCCAACACATTCAGCCATTCCAATTCGCGATCAGAATCAGATAAAGAGTCGCGGCGCGGCATGCAGACACATGCCGCACGCCGCGACCGTCACCTCACCACATCATCGGGCAGCGCGCCGACCAGGCAACGCATGACGTCGTTGCCGCGTCACCCGTCCATCGACGGGCCGCACACGATGCATGCCGCGCCGCAGCAGAGCTGCACAGCACCGCAGCCGCCGCTTGGCAAGCGCGTTAACAACTTGTTTCGGAATAGCCGGAACCGTGCTTGTTCAATGCGATCTCATTAGCACGCAGTACTGCTGCGCATCCCACTCAATCAATCACGACTCGAGGGAGATAACGTGAACGTGAAATACTTACCGCTCATCGCATTGACCGTGGCATTTTCTGCTCATGCAGCCGATTCTGCCCTGCAGAACGTGGGACAAAGCCAGAAACCCGCCGACCAGGTGGCGCAGTGCATCGCCAAGACCTGGGCCGACAAGTCGCAGCAACAGGTGACGTCGCAGTATGAACTCGCGAACGGCCTCGCGATGGCCGTTTATGCACCGGGTCAGCAACCGCCGAACGGCGCCGCCGCCGTGGTGCGCCCGGCCAACGCCGCGAACGCGAAGACCTGGGTCGGTTTCCGCGGCGGCGATGCGTCGTCGGCCGGCGACATCAACGCCTGCCTGTAACGAAAACAGGCGCTCCGGATAGCCTTGCGCCATCCGCTTGCGACAAGCCCCGCTTCGGCGGGGCTTTTCTATTGCTGCCGCCTGCGCTTACAGGTAGCTGCAGACGTAGTCGAGCGTCTCGAGCACTTCGATGTCGAAGCGGCTCTTGCCCGGCACCGAGAACGATTCGCCGGCACCGTAGGTCTGCCATTCGCTGCTGCCGTCGAGCTTCACGCGGCACTTGCCCGCCTGCACTTCCATCAATTCGGGCGCGTCCGTGCCGAAGTTGAGCGCGCACGGCAGGATCACGCCGAGCGTCTTGCGCGTGCCGTCCGGGAAGAGCACGGTATGCGACACGCACTTGCCGTCGAAATAGACGTTCGCGCGCTTGACGACCGATACGTTGTCGAATTGGGTTGCAGTGGTCATGTGATGCCTCTGATTGCTGGATGCCGGATGGCGATGTTGTTGGAGGCCGGCCGGAACGGCGGGCCGGCCGCTATGATACCGGCTCGCGCGGCGTGCGCCGGAACTGCGTGCCCGCCGAGCGAGCGTCGTGCCCTTCAATCGACCGCTGCGCTGCGCACCAGATCGTCAGGATGACTATGCAATGACGGTCGCTGCCGGCAGCTACCAGCTCACCGCAGCCCTTTGCGTCGCGCCGAATCGCGCAGGCAATCCAGCAGCATCGCCGCGGCCGGCGTCAGCGGGCTGTCGCGGCGCGTGACGACCTGCACCGACACCGCCGGCAAACGCTCGCGAATCGGCAGCACCGTCAACTGATCGCGTGCCCACTCGCCCTGAAGCAGTTGCTCGGGCATCGACGCGATCAGGTCGCACCCCGTCATCAGGCTATGCGCGAGCCCGAAGCTCGGGCATTCGACGACGCGCGCCGGCACCGGCAGCCCGTACGCGACGAACGAATTGAACAGTGCCTGCGTCGAGCTTTCCGGCGACGGGTTCATCAGCCAGTCGGCGTCGACGAGATCGGCGAGCGACGTGGCCGACGCGAGCGGATGCCCGTTGCGCGCGACGATCAGCGAACGGCTCGCATAGAGCTCCGCATGATCGAACTCGGCCGCCAGCAGTTCGGGCACGACGACGGCCACCGCGAAATCGAGCGAGCCGTCGTGCAGGCGCGGCAGCGCGACGCCCGGAAACCCTTCGACCAGGTTCACGCGCGCCACCGGAAAGCGGCGCCGGAACGCGCGAAATGCATCGGGCAGGATCGTCACAGCGGCGGCCGGCGTGATCGCCGCCGAGACGGAGCCCGTCATCGCGCCCTGTGCCTGCTCGATGTCGTCGCGTGCGCGCTGCATTTCAGCGACGATCAGCCGCGCGCGCACCTGCAGTTGCTGGCCGAATGCGGTGAGCTGCACGCCGCGCGCAGTACGCACGACGAGCGACACGCCGAGCGCGATCTCCAGTTCCTTGACCGCCTTCGTCAGCGCCGCCGGCGACACGTTCAGGCGGCGCGCGGCCGCGCGAATGCTCCCTTCTTCCGCGACGGTGACGAACGCTTTCAACTGATGGTATTTCATGGCGGCGATGCGTGATCCGTGGAAACCCTGTGCCCGGCCGTGCGCGCCGGTTCAGGGTATTCCCGAGCGGCAACCGGTGGTGTGCACCAAAGCAATTTATCAGCTTCTGGTGAGCAAAAGAAATTTATATGCTGTCTCGTCATATGCACGTCAAACGCCCCACCTGCCCCACAGGAGACACCATGCTGCAAGCCGTGAACCCCGTCATCCCCGGCATCGCCGCGATCGCCCCCGAGCTCGTCGAGGTGCGCCGCCGCATCCATGCGCATCCCGAACTCGCGTTCGAAGAGACGCTCACGAGCGATCTCGTCGCCGAGCTGCTCGCCGGCTGGGGTTACGAAGTGCATCGCGGTATCGGCAAGACGGGCGTCGTCGGCGTGCTGCGCGAAGGGCAAGGCACGCGCACCGTCGGGCTGCGCGCGGATATGGACGCGCTGCCGCTCGCGGAAGCCACGGGCCTGCCGTACGCGAGCCGCCACGCAAACAAGATGCATGCGTGCGGCCACGACGGCCACACCGCGATGCTGCTGTGCGCGGCGCGCCACCTCGCGGCGACGCGCCAGTTCTCCGGCACGCTGAACCTGATCTTCCAGCCGGCCGAGGAAAACTTCGGCGGCGCGAAGGCGATGATGGACGACGGCCTGTTCGACCGCTTCCCGTGCGACGCGATCTTCGCGATCCACAACATGCCGGGCCGCGCGGCCGGCGACATGGCCTTCCGCACCGGCGCCGCGATGGCGTCGGCCGACCGCGTGACGATCACGCTGCGCGGCGTCGGCGGCCACGGCGCGATGCCGCACTTCGCGCGCGATCCGATGTCGGCCGCGGGCAGCATCATGGTCGCGCTGCAGACGATCGTCGCGCGCGAGGTCGATGCGCAACATGCGGCCGTGATCACGGTCGGCAGCGTGCAGGCCGGCGAGACGTTCAACATCATTCCCGAAACCGTCGTGATGAAGCTGTCGGTGCGCGCGCTGAACGCCGACGTGCGCGCGCTGCTCGCGCGCCGCATCGAAGCGCTCGTGAAAGGCCAGGCGGAAAGCTTCGGCGTCACCGCGGAAGTCGACTACGACTACGGCTACCCGGTGCTCGTCAATCACGCGGAACCGACCGCGTTCGCGGCCGACATCGCGCGCCGGATGCTCGGCGCCGAGCGGGTCGAGACCGAAGCCGCGCCGCTGATGGGCAGCGAGGATTTCGCGTTCATGCTCGAAGCGCGCCCCGGCTGCTATGCGTTCATCGGCAACGGGATCGGCAGCAAGGGCGGCTGCATGGTGCACAACCCCGGCTACGACTTCAACGACGACATTCTCGCGATCGGCGCGAGCTACTGGGTTCGCGTCGCCGAAGCCTGGCTCGCGGCCTGACGGCCCTTCATCACGCAGTTTCGCGCTTACCGGGGGAACCCCATGGAAACGTCTGCCCTTCCGTTCGCCGGCACGCCGGCCGATGCACGCGCCGCCGCGAAGAAACGCCGGCTGATCGCGGCCGCCGCCGTCGGCAACGCGCTCGAATTCTACGACTTCACCGTCTACAGCTTCTTCGCAATCCTGATCGGCAAGCTGTTCTTCCCGGTGCATTCGTCGTTCGGGCAGTTGATGCTCGCGGTCGCGAGCTTCGGCGTCGGCTTCGTCACACGGCCGCTCGGCGGGCTCGTGATCGGCATGTACGCCGACCGCGCCGGCCGCAAGAAGGCGATGATCCTGACGCTGCTGCTGATGGCGCTCGGCACCGCAATGATCGCGGTGGCACCGACCTTCGCGCAGATCGGCTTCGCCGCGCCGCTGCTGCTCGTGCTTGCGCGCCTGCTGCAAGGGTTTGCGTCGGGCGGCGAAGTCGGCGCGTCGACGACACTGCTGCTCGAGCAGGCGCCGCAGCATCGTCGCGGCTTCTACGCATCGTTCCAGTTCTCGAGCCAGGGGCTCGCCGCGCTCGCGGGCGCACTCACCGGCGTTGCGCTGACATCGACGCTGAATGCCGCGCAACTCGAAAGCTGGGGCTGGCGCGTGCCGTTCATCATCGGCACGCTGTTCGTGCCGCTCGGCTACTGGCTGCGCCGCACCGTCGAGGAAGTGCCGGCCGCTGCGCCCGCCGCCGCGCACGACGAACCGGTTGCGTCGCTGCCGCTCGCCGACGTGCTGCGCCATCACGGCAAGGCCGTGTTCGCGGGCCTCGGCGTGACGATCGGCGGTACGTCGATCCACTACATCATCGTGTTCTACATGGCGATCTACGGCGTGCAGGTGCTGCACCTGCCGACCTGGCTGTCGATGACGGCCGGCTGCGTCGCCGGCGCGATCCTGATGCTCGTGACGCCGATCGGCGGCCATCTGTCCGACGTCTACGGGCGCAACCGGATCGTCTGGTGGACGCGCATCGTGCTGATGGCCGCGATCTACCCGGCGTTCATCGCGCTGAACCGCTGGCCGGGTGCCACGTCGCTGCTGTCGATCATCGCGGCGCTGTCGATCGTGCACGCAATCAACGTCGGCGCAACAGGAGCGATGCTCGGCGAACTGTTCCCGCGTGCGGTACGCGCGACCGGCGGCGCGCTCGTGTACAGCGTCGGCGTCGCGATCTTCGGCGGCTTCGCGCAGTTCTTCGTCACGTGGCTGATCGCGGCGACCGGCAACCCGAATGCACCCGCGTGGTATGCGATCGGCTGCGGCGTGTTCACGCTGCTCGCGATACGCTGCATGGACGAAAAGGCCGGGAAGTCGCTCGACTGAGCGGCGGCCGATGCGCGGCACGCGATTGACGCGGTGCGCGCGCATCATGCATGATCGCTCCATGCGCCACACCACGACCACTTCTTTGACCACGACGCGCACGACCGCCTTCGGCGGGCTCGTGCGGCGAGTGCGCGCAAGGTCGTAGCGCCACCGATTCCTCACAGGCCCCGCCGGTTCCGGACGGGGTCTTGTCGTTTCTCCGTCCCTGTACCGGTCATTCAGGAGAAACGCGATGTCCGAAGTCCTTTCCCCGCAACGCGCACTGCTCGTCGTCGACATGCAGGTCGGGCTGTTCCATGGCCCGGATCGCCCGCATGACGGCGCGCGCGTGCTCGCCAACATCAATCGGCTGATTGGCCGCGCGCACGACGCCGGCGCGCCCGTGTTCGCGGTGCGCCATACCGGTCCCACCGGTTCGCCGATCGCGCCCGATTCGCCGCTCGCCGCGCTGCTGCCGGAACTCGCGATCGATCCCGCGCGCGACACCGTGTTCGACAAGACCCGCCCGAGCTGCTTCGCGGGCACGCGCCTCGCCGAATGGCTTCGCGCGGCCAACATCGGCGAACTCGTCGTCACCGGCATGAAGACGCAGTACTGCGTCGATACGACTTGTCGCGCCGCCGCCGATCTCGGCTTTCGCGCTGTGCTCGTGACCGACGCGCACACCTGCATGGACACGCCGGCACTGCCGGCCGAGCGGATCGTTGCGCATCACAATGCGACGCTCGATGGCCCGTTCGCGACGCTGATGACGACTGAGGCTTGCTGGTTCTGACCGCCACCAACCGCACGCCGTAAACGCAACAACGCACGGACGACTGCCGCCCGTGCGTTGCTTGGTAGCTGCCCGGCTCAGAACGTATGCATCATCCCCACATACGCCCCCGTCTGCGACTCGCCCGCCAGCGGGCTCGTGCCCGACGTCGCATCGCGCGGCGTCGCGAGCAGCGAGAAGTTCGAGTTGCCGCCGTTGCGTGCATACGCGACCGTGCCGTACAGGAACGTGCGCTTCGACAGGTTGTACGTGGTGCCGAGCACGTACATGATCGCGTGGCCCGACGGATCGTGCGACGCATCGCCGCCGCCGCTGCCGACCTTCACGTAGTACCCGCCGCCCGTCACGGCCCACTGCGGCGTCGCGGTGTAGGTCGCGCCGAGCCAGTAGTGATCCGCGCGATCGGCAACGCCGGCCGGGCTGTCCGGCGCCTGGTAGTGCGTATACGCGCCCTGGATCTTGAACTTCGACACCTTCACGTTCGCGCCGACGAAATACTCGCGCGACGCGGTGAAGATGTTGCTGAACTTGCCGTTGTTGTCGCGCAGTTCGTCGTAGATGCCGCGCACGTCGAGCACCGGCGAGTGGTACGAGATCATGATCCCGTCCGAGCGGCCGAAATCGTCGGCCGCGCCGTAGTTGAAGCCGCGCGACTGGTTGCCGAACGCGTATTGCGCCTGCACGTCGAAGCCGCCGATCACCGGGCTGTGATATTCGATGTTGTTGCTGCTTTGCTGCCAGTTGCGGCCGCGCACGAGCGACGCCGACGAAAACGCCTGCTGGACGAACGGATCGAATTCCCACACGCCGTCGCTGTCGATGAACAGGTTGCGGCCGGCCTGCAGCTGGCCCCATGTGTCGCTCTTCAGCCCGACATACGCGCGCCGCGACCACATGCGGCCGCCGCCGGTCTGGCCGTTCATCACCTGGAACGCGGTTTCGAGGTTGAAGACCGTCGACAGCCCGCCGCCCAGATCCTCGATGCCCTTCAGCCCGAACATGCTGGTGCCCCAGTCGCCGCTTTCCGCGCTCCAGCGCGACTTGCTGCCGTTCGGTGTGGCGATGTGGTTCAGGTATTCGATGCCGCCGTCGACACGGCCGTACAGCGTCACGCTCGTTTGTGCGAAAGCGGCTGCCGGCGTCGCAGCCGCGATCAGCCATGCGAAATGTTTGAGTCGCAAAATGATGCCCCCTCGGAATCTCGACCTTCCAGCGCGCGCCCCATGCGCGCGCCCCGGGCCTGTTTATCCGCGATCGATCGAAAAACGTCCGGGGCCCGCTGCGCAGAGCGCGAGCAGGCCGCCCGTGATCGCGATGTTCTTGTAGAAATGAATCATGTTGTTGATCTGCTCGCCGCCCGTCATCGTCCAGTAGTGGTGGCCGATGATGCCGGTGCCGATCGTATACAGCGCAAGCAGCAGCGCGAGCGGGCGCGTCTGGAAGCCGACGAGGATCGCGATCCCGCCGAACAGCTCCATCGCGACGGAGATCGCGGCGGACATGATCGGCGCGGGTGCGCCTTCCGAACCCATGAACGCGATGGTGCCGGGGAAGTCGATGATCTTCTTCCAGCCGAACATCACGAACAGGATCACGAGCAGGATCCGGGAAAGCAGCAGCAGCACATCGCGCTGGGACGCGAGAAACGGTTGATTCGGTGTCATGGTATCGATCAACGAAAACGATGCGCGGCTGGCGCACCGGATTGCCAATGAACCGGGACGGGCGGCAGCCTGCACCGCCCGCCCCGCTCTGCAACAACCGGCATCGGGGTCCGCCCGATGTGCTGTGCTCCTCCTCTTGTTCGACGCTGCTCTTCTTCGATGTTGCGCTGCTGCGCCGTCGCGCGCCGCGTCAACGCAGCTTCGCGACGTCCTGATCGGTCACCTTCGCGGCCGGATTGCCGAACTGCCCGGTCAGGTAGTTCGTCAGCGCGGCGATCTGCGCATCCGACAGCTCGTGGCGGAACGCCGGCATCCCGACGTCCTCGCTGCCGGCCTTGCGCTGCACGCCGTTCAGGATCACCTGCACGAGGTTGGTCGGATTCGGTGCGCCGACCGTCGAGTTGTGGAACAGCGGCGGGTAATAACCGTCCGGCGTGCCCTTGCCCTGCATCTGGTGGCAGGTCGCGCAGTTGCCGAGGTAGAGCCGCGCCGGATCGATGCCCGACGACGTGAGCGCGACACCGCGCAGCTTCAGGCCGTCCTCGGCCGGCTTGCCCCACGACGAGCGCGACTGCTTCGCGTCGCCGCTGGCGACGGCCGGCACCGTGCGGATGTACGTCGAGATTGCGCCGATGTCGGCTTCCGTCATCTTCGAGAAGCTGTGCTCGATCGCCTCGGCCATCGGGCCGGCCGCCTGCGCGACGCCCGGCACGCTGCCGGTGCGCAGGTACTGGACGAGCTGCTGCTGCGTCCAGCCGCCGATCCCCGCGTTCGGGTCGGACGTGATGTTGTAGCCGTCCCAGCCCGCGAGCACCGAGCCCGACAGGAAACCGCCGCCCGACTCGTCGAGCGACTTCTCCTGCATCGCGATGCCGCGCGGCGTGTGGCACGTGCTGCAGTGCGCGAGGCCCTGCACGAGGTACGCGCCGCGGTTCCACTCGGCACTCTGCGCCGGCTTCGGCTGGTACACGCCATCCTTCAGGAACAGCCAGTTCCAGATCTTCAGCGGCCAGCGCATGCTCAGCAGCGCGGGGATCTCGTTCTTCGGCGGCGCCTGCTTGACCGGTTCGACGCCGTGCATGAAGTACGCATACAGCGCCTGCACGTCGTCGTCGTCGATCTTCGCGTACGACACGTACGGCATCGCCGGGTACAGGTTGTCGCCGTTCTTCGACACGCCATGACGTACCGCGCGCTCGAAATCGTCGAACGTCCAGTTGCCGATGCCCGTATCGGGATCGGGCGTGATGTTGCTCGTGTAGATCTTGCCGAGCAGCGGCACGGGCATCCCGAGGCCGCCCGCGAACGGCTTGCCGCCCTTCGCGGTGTGGCACGCCATGCAGTCGCCCGCGATCGCGAGGTATTCGCCGCGCTTGACCTGCGCCGGATCGGCCGCGTCGGCCGCGCGCGCGAGACCCGGCAGCGCGAGGCAGCCGGCGAGGAGGAAGGTGAGAGTAGATTTCCGCACGGTCAGACTTCCTTCTTCAGCGTGTCCGACATCCGCAGCGCGAGCGCCGCGATCGTCAGCGTCACGTTCACCGTACCGACGGTCGGCATCGTCGAGCTGCTCGATATGAACAGGTTCGGATGGTCGAACGTGCGGCAGTCCTTGTCGACGACCGAGTCGCGTGCATCCGCGCCCATGATCGTCGCGCCCGTGATGTGGTTGTTCGGCGCGAACTCGTCGTTGAAGACGACTTCGGTGCCGCCCAGCACCTTCGCGGCCGTCGCGTAGACCTCGCGCGTGTGCACGGCGCCGCGCTTCACGTAGTCGTCGATCGCGTACGTGATCTCGGGGCGCGGGATGCCGATCGCGTCGGTGGCCGTCTTGCTCGGCACGATGCGGTTCTCGGGTTGCGGCAGGATTTCGTGGAAGCAGTCGAACTGCACGTAGCGCGCGGAACGGTCGCGAATCTGCGCGTCGAGCTCCTCGGGCTTCATCAGCTTGCCGCCCTTGAAGATCTTCTGCGTCTCCTGGTTGATGCGCGACATGTTCGACAGGTGGATCTTCTTCGCGGCTTCGGTCGCGCGGAACGGGCCGTCGCGGAAACCGATCAGCGACGTCATCTCCTGCGGGCCGCGGCCCGGCCACAGCTTCTCGTTCGCGTAGAACGACACGCCGGTGCCCGGGTGGTCCATCAGGTTGCGGCCGACCATGTCGGAGCTGTTCGCGACGCCGTTCGGGAAATCGCGGTTCGCCGACATCAACAGGATCTTCGGCGTCTCGATGCCGTTCGCGGCCACCACGAAGTACTTGCCTTCGACGCGATGGTCGGCGCCCGACTTGTCCTTGTAGACCGCCGCGGTAATGCGCTTGTCCGGCCCGGTCTCGAGCTTGTAGACGACCGCGTTCTCGATCAGCTTCGCGCCGGCCTGCTCGGCCTTCTCGACGTGCACGATCCCGTTGTACATCGCGCCGATCGGGCAGATCGGCATGCAATTGTTGTTCCCGCAACAGGTTGGCCGGCCGTCGTACGGGCGGCTGTTGCGCGCGACCGGCTCGGTCACCACGTGGAACTTCGGGTCATAACCGTTGAGCGCGCTCTTGATCGTCTGCTCGTTGAACGACAACGGCAGCGGCGGCATCGGGTACGGCTCCTTGCGCGGCGAGTACAGGTCTTCCTCGGGGCCCGGGCCCCACACGCCGAGTTCTTCCTCCGCGCGCTGGTAGTAATGCTCGAGGTCATCGTACTGGATCGGCCAGTCGCGGCCGACGCCGTACACGGTCTTCATCTTGAAGTCGTTCGGGATGAAGCGCCACGCCGACGCGGCCCAGTGCCACGTCGTGCCGCCCACCGCGCGGATGTACTGCGAGTTGAACTTGTGCTCGCCCTTCAGGACCAGGTAGTCGTTCGGCGGGCCGTATTCCGGATGCGGCGCCCACGGGCTCGACGGGTACGGCGCCATGAAATCGGTCTTGTCGAGCTGGTTGCGAAAGCGCTCGACGATTTCCCAGCGCGGCATGCGCGGGCCGGCTTCCAGCAGGATCACCGACTTGCCCGCCATCGCGAGCTGGTGTGCCACGATCGCGCCTGCGACACCCGAGCCGACGACGACGACGTCGGCCTTTTGCGTATCGGTATCGGCCATCAGGCTTGCCTCTCGATCGGTTTGTCGGCCCAGAAGCCGGGTTTGTTGGGGCAATACGAAGGGATCACGAGCGTATCGGATACGACGCTGAACATTAATGCTTCTTCGTAGGTAATCACGACGTTGTCGACGATGCCGAGATACCACGCTTCAAGAATCTTCAGCGCGAGCGCTTCCTGATCGGGATTCAGCGAGCCGGACACGAGTGCGCCGGCGAGTTGCGGCAGGCTGTCGGCCGTCTTGAACGAGCCCTTCTGCAATGCCTGCAGGAAGCGCTGGCCGAGCACGCGACTCAGCCCTTTCTTGCCGGTCAATGCTTCGGAGAGCGTCATGAACGTATCGAGCGGCGCGGTGCCGGGATCGTCGGCCAGGGCCCGCAACGCCAGCGAGCCCGTGAGGCCCGCCGCCGTCAGCGCCAGTGCGCCCTGCAGCCATTGACGCCGCGTGATGCCGGTTGCGGCTGCGTCGCCATCGCGACGCGAGTGGGGGGTGTTGTCGTTGTGCATGTTTCCTTCTCTCGAACACCGGATTCGGGAAAACCACGCTTGATATTTCTCAAACATTGGCGCGGACCTGAAATGTACGCGCACAAATCGGATCGAACAATCTTTTTATAGTCCATTAAATGTTCCGCAATCCGAGACAATCGACATTTCGCTTCATTTTTGTGTCGTCGACGCGACAAATCTGCGGCGGACGCACCGGTGTCGCATGCCGGCGACACACTGCGACTGCGCGCGACGATGCGTGCGCATGACCGTCGGTTAGAATCGCGTGCAATCAAACAGAAAGCTTCCCTCCGAGGGCAATCGAGCGATGAAGCAGTACGACAAAGACAACAAAGCGAAGCGAACCAACCACACCACTCGGCTGCTCTGGCGCATCGGCGCCGTCGCGGCGCTCGGCGGTGCCGCGGCCCTGTCGCTGCATGCGCTCGCAGCGCGTACGGTGAGCGTGTCGCCGCAAGGTACCGTCACCGAAGTCCGGCAGACCGTCGTCAAGTTCGACGAACCGATGGTCGCGTTCGGCTCGGCGTCCGCGCCGAATCCCGCGCGCGTGACCTGCAACGATTCGACTGCCGCACGCGGCCAGGGTCACTGGCTCGACGACAAGACCTGGGTTTACGACTTCGAAAACGACCTGCCGCCCGGCGTGCGCTGCTCGGTCGCGCTCAACGACACGCTGCGTTCGGTCGCCGGCAACGCGGCCAGCGGCCCGCGACGCTTCACGTTCCAGACGGGCGGCCCGTTCCCGGTGAACGTGCGCCCCGGCTCGCGCGAGATCGAGGAACGGCAGGTCTTCGTGCTGAAGCTGAACGGCCCGGCCGAACCGCGCTCGGCGCTCGCGAACATCTGGTGCGAAGCGGCCGGCATCGGCAACCGCATTCCCGTCACGGCTGCCGACGACGATACGCGCAACGCGCTGCTCGACCATTTCGGGCTGAAGAAGGAAGCCGCGCGCGTGCTGACGCTGTCGTGCTCGCAGGCGCTGCCGGCAAGCGCGAAGATGCAGCTCGTATACGGCAAGGGTGTCGCGAGCCCGAGCGGCATCGCGAACGAAACCGAACGGCGCTTCGATTTCACCGTGCGCGCGCCGTTCGCCGCGAGCTTCTCGTGCGAACGCGAGAACGCAAAGGCGCCCTGCACGCCGCTGCGCCCGCTCACGCTGTCGTTCAATGCGCCGATCTCGCGCAAGAACGCCGACGCGATCAAGCTGCGCGGCCCCGACGGTTCGCTGTCGCCGACCTTCGCGGCCGACGACCACAGCGAGGAAGTGACGACCGTCACGTTCAACCCGCCGCTGCCCGCGCAGGCCGGCCTGACGATCGAACTGCCGTCGGGCCTGCGCGACGTGACCGACCGCGCGCTGTCCAACGCCGACCTGTTCCCGCTGGCGACGCGCACCGCGCCGATGCCACCGCTCGCGAAATTCTCGTCGGGCACCTTCGGGATCGTCGAGCGCTTCGCCGAACCCGATACGCCCGCGCTCGTGCCGGTCACGCTGCGCAACGTCGAGGCCGACCTGCATATCGCCGGCCTCAACGCGGGCGGCGCGCAATTCGCGAACCTGAAGGTCGAGAACGACACCGCGATCCGCCAGTGGATGCGCACCGTCGACCGCTTCGACAACTGGTCGATGACGGCCGGCTCGATCGACAGCCAGATTCCCGGCCTGCTCCAACGCAAGGGCCAGCACCCCGTCTACGTGCCGCTCGAAGCCGGCGAAAAGCAACCCGCGCCGCAGAACCGCCGCATCGACGTGCGCTCGCTGTCGCTGCTCAAGGGCGAGCCCGGCGCGCAGGCGCTGACGCTGCCGCAGGCCGACCCGAAGACGCTGCGCCCGTTCGAGATCGTCGGCGTGCCGATCGACAAGCCGGGCTTCTACGTGCTCGAACTCGCGTCGCCCGCGCTCGGCCGCTCGCTGCTCGCGAAGCCGTCGAGCATGTACGTGCGCACCACCGTGCTCGTCACGAACCTCGGCGTGCACCTGAAACAGGGCCGCGAGAACAACCTCGTGTGGGTCACGACGCTCGACAAGGGCAAGCCCGTGCCGAACGCGCAGATCCGCGTGTCGGACTGCAACGGCGATGAAATCGCGGCCGGCAAGACCGATGCGCAGGGCCTGCTGAAGATCGACGGGCAGTTCGAACCGAAGCACGAATGCCGCTCGTCCGAGCGCTTCGACGACTACTTCGTGTCGGCACGCGTCGACGACCCGAAGACGGGCCCCGACATGGCGTTCGTCAGCTCGGGCTGGAACCGCGGGATCGAATCGTGGCGCTTCAACGTGCCGACCGACACCGACAGCGCGCCGACCGTGCGCGCACATACGGTGTTCGACCGCACGCTGCTGCGCGCGGGCGAAACCGTGTCGATGAAGCATTTCATCCGGTCCGAGACGCTGCAGAGCCTCGCGTTCCCGTCGCAGTACCCGACGCGCGTGACGATCCGCCATCTCGGCACGGGCCAGACATACAAGCTGCCGCTCACGTGGGCCGCCGATCACAGCGCGGACTCGCAGTTCACGCTGCCGCCCGCCGCGAAGCTCGGCGAATACAGCGTCGAGCTCGAAGGCGGCCCGGAAGACGCGCCGACCGCCACCTATTACAGCGGCAGCTTCCGCGTCGAGGCGTTCCGCCTGCCGGTGCTGAAGGGATCGATCGGGGCGCGCGATGCGCAGAAGAGCCCGCTCGTCGCCGTGAAGGAAGCGCCGCTCGCGGTGCAGATCGACTACGTGTCGGGCGGCGGTGCATCGAACCTGCCGGTGCAGGTGTCGGCGCTGATGAAATGGGCGTCGCCGCCGTTCGCGGATCGCTTCGAGGACTTCAGCTTCACGCCGTATCGCCCCGACAAGAGCGACGGCAACGCCGACGACGATTCGCAGGACGGCGACAACGCATCGTCGTCGAACAACGATCCCGACGCGACGAAGCTGATCGCCGACAAGCTGCCGCTGACGCTCGACCGCAACGGCGCGGGCTCGGTCACGCTCAAGGGCCTACCCGACGTCGACGCGCCGAAGCGCATCGCACTCGAAGCGACGTTCGCGGACCCGAACGGCGAAGTGCAGACGATCCGCGGCGACACGATCCTGTGGCCGGCCGCGGTGGTGACCGGCATCAAGGCCGGCCGCTGGGTGTCGGTCGGCCAGCGCGTGCCCGTGCAGGCGCTCGCGGTCGACCTGCAGGGCAAGCCGCGCGCATCGGTGCCGATCGAGATCAAGGGCGTCGCGCACATCACGACGTCGTCGCGCAAGCGGATGGTCGGCGGCTTCTATGCGTACGACAACAAGAGCGACACGCGCGACCTCGGCGTGCTGTGCTCGGGCAAGACCGACGACAAGGGCCGCATGGCCTGCGACGCGACGCTCGAACAGGCCGGCAACATTCAGCTGATCGCGGTCGCGAAGGACGGCGACGGCCGCACGTCGAACGCATCGACGTCGGTCTGGGTCACGCGCGAGGACGAACTCTGGTTCGGCGGCGACAACACCGACCGGATCGACGTGATCCCGGAGAAGACCTCGTACGAACCGGGCGAAACGGCCCGCTTCCAGGTGCGGATGCCGTTCCGCTACGCGACCGCGCTCGTCGCGGTCGAGCGCGGCGGCGTGATGGAAACGCACATCGTCGAGCTGAACGGCAAGAACCCGACCGTCGACCTGAAGGTCGGCGAATCGTGGGGGCCGAACGTCTACGTGTCGGTGCTCGCGCTGCGCGGCCGGATTCGCGAAGTGCCGTGGTACTCGTTCTTCACGTGGGGCTGGAAAGCTCCGGTCGAATGGGCGCGCGCGTTCTGGCGCGAAGGCCGCCATTATGAAGCGCCGACCGCGTTCGTCGACCTGTCGAAGCCCGCATTCCGCTACGGCCTCGGCGAGATCAAGGTCGGCACGGGCGTCCACCGTCTCGGCGTGACCGTGACGACCGACGCGACGCGCTACACGGTGCGCAGCAAGGCGCAGGCGCACGTGAAGGTCACGCTGCCGAACGGCCAGCCCGCGCCGGCCGGCACGCAGATCGCGGTCGCGGCCGTCGACGAGGCGCTGCTCGAACTGATGCCGAACAACAGCTGGGACCTGCTCGACGCGATGCTGCGACGGCGCGCGTACGGCATCGAGACGGCCACCGCGCAGATGGAAATCGTCGGCCGCCGCCACTTCGGCCGCAAGGCCGTGCCGGCCGGCGGCGGCGGCGGCAGCGCGCCGACGCGCGAGCTGTTCGACACGCTGCTGCTGTGGAATCCGCGCGTGGCGCTCGACGCGAACGGCAGCGCGACCGTCGACGTGCCGCTGAACGACGCGCTCACGCGCTTCCGGATCGTCGCGATCGCGGCGGTCGGCCCCGACCGTTTCGGCACCGGCAGCACGTCGATCCGCAGCACGCAGGATCTGCAACTGATCTCCGGCCTGCCGCCGCTCGTGCGCGAAGGCGACGCGTTCCGCGCGCAGGTCACGCTGCGCAACACGACCGACCGCGCGATGCAGGTCGTCGTGACGCCGCGCGTGACGGGCCTCGACGTCGCGCCGCAAACCGTGTCGCTCGCGGCCAATACGGCGACCGAGGTCGCGTGGACGATCACCGTGCCCGAGCAGGCGCTCGACGCGGCCGGCGCGCTGAACTGGCGCATCGAGGCGGCCGAGCAAGGCGGCAAGCGCGCGGCCGACGCGCTGGCGGTCGCGCAGAAGGTCGTGCCCGCACTGCCGGTAACCGTGCAGCAGGCGACGCTCGCGCAGGTCGACGGCACGCTGACGGTGCCCGTGTCGGCACCGGCCGGCGCCGCGAGCAACGCACAGGGCGCGCCGCGCGGCGGCATCGCGGTGTCGCTGCAGTCGAAGCTCGCCGACGGCCTGCCCGGCGTGCGGCGCTGGTTCGAGCGCTATCCGTACCGCTGCCTCGAACAACAGGCGTCGCGCGCGATCGGCCTGCGCGACCCCGCGCAATGGCAGGCGCTGGTCGCGCGCATGCCCGTCTATCTCGACAGCGACGGGCTCGCGAGCTACTTCCCGCCGCCGTCCGACAATTCGCACTACGGCAGCCCGACGCTGTCGTCGTACCTGCTCGTGCTGTCCGACGAGGCGAGCCGTGCCGACCCGCGCTTTGCGCTGCCGGAGGACCTGCGCACGCAGCTCGAAGCCGGGCTCGCGCGCTTCGTCGATGGCCGCCTCGAGCGCAACGCGTGGGCGCCGCGCCAGGATCGCGACCTGCGCAAGCTCGCCGCGATCGAGGCGCTGTCGCGCTACGGTGCTGCACAAGGCCGCATGCTCGGTTCGATCGAGATCGCGCCGAACCAGTGGCCGACGTCGGCGGTGATCGACTATCACGCGATCCTGACGCGCGTGAAGGACATCCCGCAACGCGACGAGAAACGCGCGCAGGTCGAACAGATCCTGCGGGCACGCCTCACGTACCAGGGCACGCAACTCGTGTTCTCGACCGCGCGCGACGACGACCTGTGGTGGCTGATGACCAGCAACGAGACCAACGCCGCGCGTCTCGCGATGGAATTCGCGGGCGACCCGGCGTGGAAGGACGAGATGCCGCGCGTCACGGCCGGCCTGCTCGCGCTGCAGCGCCAGGGCGCATGGCAGACGACGACGTCGAACGCACTCGGGCTGCTCGCGGTCGAGCGCTTCTCGCGCACCTACGAGAGCACGCCCGTCTCCGGCGCGACGAAGGTCGCGCTCGGCGGCGCCGAACGCTCGATTTCGTGGTCGCAGGCGCCGGCCCCCGCCGACACGCCGGCGTCGGCCACCGCCGCGACCCGCGCCGCCGCCGCGCGCAGCGTGCTGATGCCGTGGCCGCGCGCGTCGCAGGCGCCGGCCACGCTGTCCGTCACGCAGGAAGGCACGGGTCGCCCGTGGGCGACGGTCGAGAGTCTCGCGGCCGTGCCGCTGCGCGCGCCGTTCGCGGCGGGCTACCGGATCACGAAGACCGTCACGCCGGTGTCGCCCGCCGTCAAGGGCGTGCTGACGCGCGGCGACGTCGTGCGCGTGCATCTCGACATCGATGCGCAGAGCGACATGACGTGGGTCGTCGTCAACGATCCGATCCCGTCCGGCGCGACGATCCTCGGTTCGGGCCTCGGCCGAGACTCCGAAGCCGCGACGCAAGGCGAGAAGACGCCGGACGGCGCGTGGCCGGCGTTCATCGAACGCGATTTCGACGGCTACCGCGCGTACTACGACTATTTGCCGAAGGGCAAATTCTCGGTCGAGTACACGGTGCGGCTGAACAACGTCGGCACGTTCGGATTGCCGCCGACGCGCGTCGAGGCGCTGTACGCGCCGTCCGTGTACGGCCTGTGGCCGAACCCGCCGATGACCGTGAAGCCGGCCGACGCGGGCAAGCAGTGAGCGCGTGATGATCGATCGGGTCTTGCCGCGGCCGGCGCGTTTCGCCGGCCGCGTATTCGTCGCCGTCGTGCTGGCCGCGCCGCTCGTCGCGCATGCGCTGCCGGGCTACGACGACGTGCGCCGCACCTGGCGCAGTTCCGACTGGGTGCTGCTCGCGCGCGACGGCACGCCGCTGCAGCGCACGCGCGTCGACCTCACCGAACGGCGCGGCGACTGGGTGTCGCTCGCGGACGTATCGCCCGCGTTCCGCGAGGCGATCGTCGTCTCCGAGGACAAGCGCTTCTACGAACACAGCGGCGTCGACTGGCGCGGCATCGCCGGCGCCGCGTGGGGCAACCTGTGGAACGAGCGCACGCGCGGCGCGTCGACCGTGACGATGCAGCTCGCCGGGCTGCTCAGCGATTCGCCCCGCCGCTCGGGCCAGCGCTCGCTGCCGCAAAAGGCCACGCAGGCCATGAACGCGCTACTGCTCGAACGCGGCTGGCGCAAGGACCAGATCCTCGAGACGTACCTGAATCTCGTGCCGTTCCGCGGCGAGACGGTCGGGCTCGGCGCGCTGTCGCAGGTGCTGTTCGGCAAGGCGCCGTCGGGCCTCGACGCGCGCGAAGCCGCGATCGCGGCCGCACTCGTCCGTGCGCCCAACGCGACGCCCGCGAAGGTCGCCGAGCGCGCATGCCGGATCCTGCGCGACATGCATGCCGAGCAGGCGTGCGCGTCGCTCGACGGCTACGTGCAGCTCGTCACCGCGCGTCCGGCCAACGCCATCCGCGACGACGGCGCCGCCCTCGCCCCGCACTTCGCGCGGCGCATTGCGGCCGAGGTCAGGCCGGCGGCCGGCGCGCAGGTCCGCACGACGCTCGATGCGCCGTTGCAGCGCTTTGCGCGCGACACGCTGATGCGCGCGCTGACCGAACTCAACGCGCCCGCGCACCGGCGCAACGTGCAGGACGGCGCGGTCGTCGTGATCGACAATGCGACCGGCGAGATTCGCGCGTGGGTCGGATCGTCGGGCGCGTTGTCGAGTGCGCGCGATGTCGACGCCGTGCTCGCGCCGCGCCAGGCCGGCTCGACGCTCAAGCCGTTCCTCTATGCGCAGGCAATCGACGAAAGGCGGCTGACCGCCGCGTCGCTGCTCGACGACGCGCCGATCAACCTCGCCGCCGGCGGCGGCCTGTACATTCCGCAGAACTACGACAAGGATTTCAAGGGCTGGGTGAGCGTGCGCAGCGCGCTCGGCGGCTCGCTGAACGTGCCGGCCGTGCGCACGCTCGTGCTCGTCACGCCGCACCGCTTCGCCCGCACGCTGACCGCGCTCGGCCTGCCGCTCGCGCAGGAAGGCGACTATTACGGCTTCAGCCTCGCGCTCGGGAGTGCCGACGTCACGCTGCTGTCGCTGACCAACGCGTATCGCGCGCTCGCGAACGGCGGCGTCGCGCGCAAGGCCGTCGACCTGCCCGCGCCGGCACCGGCGTCCGGTGCATCGGCACCCGCGCATGCGGACGGCGGCACGCGCGTGTTCAGCGAAGCGGCCAGCTTCGTCGTCACCGACATCCTCTCCGACAACAATGCGCGCGTACGCACGTTCGGCTTCGACAACCCGCTCGCGACGCGCTTCTTCTCGGCGGTCAAGACCGGCACGAGCAAGGACATGCGCGACAACTGGACCGTCGGCTTCACGTCGCGCTATACGGTCGGCGTGTGGGTCGGCAACGCGGATGGCTCGCCGATGTGGGACGTGTCGGGCGTCACGGGCGCGTCGCCCGTGTGGTCGGCCGTCGTCGGCTACCTGCACCGCGACCTGCCGAGCCGGGCACCGCACGCGCCGGCCGGCGTCGAGACGCGCCGCATCACGTTCGAGCGCGACGTCGAGCCGGCGCGCAACGAGTGGTTCATCGCGGGAACGGCGGTCGACACGATCCGGCTCGCCGCGCCCGTCACGCCGGGCAAGGACGGTGCGCGCGCACCGTTGACGATCGGCGCGCCGACCGACGGCACGATTTTCGCGATCGACCCGGACATTCCGCCGAAGAACCAGCGGATCTGGTTCGAACGCTCGGCCGGACGCGCCGCGCGGTTCGCGTGGCGGCTCGACGACAAGGTGATCGGCCATGCCGACCGCGTCGCGTGGATGCCATGGCCGGGCCGGCACCGGCTCGAACTCGTCGACGCGCGCGGCAACGTCGCGGATGCGATCAGCTTCGAGGTGCGCGGCGCGTTCGCGAAGACGGCCGCGCGCAAGCCTTGAGCGCGTGAACCGGCTGCTTGCAGGCCGGCCGCGTTGCCGCAAGGCTCGCGCCGCTGAACGGCACGCCCGCCCCCTCGGGAACGGCGCGTTCTCTCGTCGTTTTCAGTCGTCGCCCGACATCACCCGTTACGAAGGAAACTGAAAGGATTCCGGCCCGACGGGCAAACGGGCCAGCAGCGCGCGACTCGGGAATCTAGAATGTAAGCAGCGCCGCTTCCCCGGGCGCGCACCGGTTGCTCCCTTCTCCCGGACACCCGCGACCATGAACATTCGCCATACGCGCTTCACCCGCCCCGCGCTGGGCGCGCTCTGCGTCGCAACGCTCGCGATGCTCCAGGCCTGCAACGGCGACGCCTGCTTCGGCGTGGATGTCTGCTTCAACAACAACACGCAAACCGTCTCTCTGTCGGGCACGGCGGCCACGGGCAACGCGCTCGCGAGCGCGTCGGTGGCAGTCAGTTGCGCGACAGGCTCGGCGACGACGCTGACCGACGGCGGCGGCAACTACCAGGTGACGGTGAACGCCGCTCTGCCGTGCGTCATTACCGTGACGTCGGGCGGCACGAGCCTGCATTCGCTTGCCTATGCGGGCGGCACCTTCAACACGACGCCCGAGACCGAGCTGATGCTGGTCTATCTCGCGGCACAGCTCGGCACGAATACGGCCGGGCTGATCGGCAATTTCCAGGGCAATCTGCACTTCCAGCAGGTGATGGGCAGCCCGAACGCCGTGCAGGCGGCGCAATCGGCCGTCGTGACGAATCTGCAGCAGCGCTATGCGGTCACGCTGACGACGCCGGCGTTCCTGACCACGTCGTTCGTGGTCGGGCAACCGGGTGTCGACAGCGATCTCGGTGCGCTGGCGAAAGCTGGCGCGATCGATTCGAACGGATTGCCGGATCCGGTTGCCGTTTCGCTATTGGCGCAGGCCGGCGCCGCGCATCCGCTGTAGGCGGCCTGCGGCGGAAAAGGATCGAACGTCAGGCGCCCGCTTCGTTCGCGTCGTCGGCCAGCAGCGCCCACCGTTCGTGGTCGCACCATTCGCCGCCGATGCGCAGATAGCGCGGCGAAAACCCCTCTTTCCGGAAACCGAGCCGACGAACCAGCGCGATCGACGCGTGGTTGCCGGGCTGGATGTTCGCTTCGAGCCGATGCAGCCCGAGCTCGCTGAACGCGATGCCGATCGCCGCGCGCAGCGCGTCGGTCATCAGCCCCTTGCGGCTGAAATCCGCCATCCCGTAGTACCCGAGATACGCGCTCTGAAACACGCCGCCGACGATCTCGTTGACGTTCACCACACCGACCACCGCCCCGGACGCCCGTTCCCGCGCGACGAGGCCGACATTCGGCCCCGTCAGGCAGCGGGCGAACCATTGGTCGAATCCCGCCTGGTCGGTGAACGAGTCGACCCACGGCAGATGGTGGCTCCGGCTCGCGCGGTTGGCGGCGATCAGGTCGGTGGCGTCGGATCGGGCGACGCGATTCAGCAGGATCAGGCTCATGGTTCGGTCGGTTGCGGTGTGTTACGCGAGCGGCCCGGCGAGCGGCCCGGCGAGCGAGGCCGTTCGCCCGCATCGTTGCCGCTCGCGATCCATCGACGAAACGCTTACGCGGCTTCCCCGCTCCCGCACACGACGGTCGCGGCCTGCTGCTGCGTCAGGTACCGCAGCAGCTTCGTCACCATCCATACGACGATGAACGACAGCGCGACGAAAAACACCGCGAGCGGTGTCAGCACGTGGATCGACACGAAGCCGGCCAGCCCCATCATCGCGGACGACACGAGCAGCAGCGCGCACCCGAGGATCGCGCTCGTCAGGCCCGCGATGTGCGGAAACAGCGAATTGCCCTTGGCCATCAGCGTCGGATACATCGCGCCCGCGCAGAAACCCATCACGAGCACCGGCGTCGCGAGCGTCCACACGCGCAGGCCGACGGTCAGCGCCAGCACCAGCATCGCAACCGACGCACCGGCCATCACGCGCGCGCCGATGCGCAGCCGTTGCTCGGCGCTGGGCAGCCCGCGCCCGTGAATGCGGTTCGACAGGCCGCCGAGGAAATACATCAGTCCGATGCCGAGGGCGAGATAACCGAAGAACGTCGGCGGCTTGTGCAGCGTGGTCTGCACCATGAACGGCCCGACGATGTTGAACACGAGCAGGATGCTGTAGCACAGCCCCTGCGCGAGGAAGCAGCTCTGGAACACCGGGCTCGCCAGCACCTTGCCCGCGTTCGCGATCAGCGTGCGCGGCTCGAGATGCACCGGTTTCGGCAAGGTTTCCCGATAGCGCCACAGCAACGCCCACATCACCAGCGAGTAGACGAGCAGGAACACGAGGCAGGCGCGCCAGCCGAACCATTCCTGAAGGTGCGCGCCGATCACCGGCGCGACGATCGGCGCGAGCCCCCACGCGATCGACATGTACGTGAACGCATGCATCAGCGCCTGGCCGGAGAACGAATCGGTGATGATCGCCTTCGCGAGCAGGTTGGTGGTCGCGATCCCGAAGCCCTGCAGGCAGCGCGCCAGCACGAACGTCTCCAGGTTCTGCGCGCCGAGCGACAGCAGGCAGCCGATCGTGTAGATCACGAGCCCGAACGCAAGCACGCGTTTGCGCCCGTATGCGTCGGCGATCGGGCCGAAGATGAGCTGGCCGAGCGCGTAGGCCGCCATGTAGCCGGACACGCTCGACTGGATCGCCTGCGGCGTCGTCGCGAACGAACGCGCCATGTCGGGCAGCGCGGGCACGTAGATGTCGATCGCGAGCTGGCCCGCGGACGCGAACAGGCAGATCAGGAACAGCAGGAAACGCGGCGAATTCGACTCGCGCGCGGGAGTGAGCGTGGCGTTCATGACGACTGGGAAGGATGTCGGGCAGCGGTGACGCGGCCGCACATGTTCGAATTGCGAACATGCGTGCGATCGTGGCGAATGGCGTATTGTGCCCGTTGTTGCGTCAGGCGACCGGATTCCCCTGGCGCGGGCGAGGTTGAATGCCGATTGCGGCACGCGGGGAAATGCGCTAGCCGGGCCGGCTCCCGTCATTGGGGCGGCCCGGTCGCGGGCATGTTTCGCTACCGCGGCAACGCACCCGCCGCACGCGGGGCGTCAATCGACACCGCACGCATGTCGCGCCCCGCTCGCCCCTGCCGTCGACTCCGCCGGCAGCGCCTGCGGTCCTTCATGACGGCACCGCGCCCGGATCAATACTGCGCCTGGTCCGTCGGATTCCTGAACAACTGCTTCATCTCCGCCGACAGCGGATAGCCGAGGCTCACGCCCTTCGGCGGAATCGGCTGCATGAACCACTGGTTGTAGAGCTTCTCGGCCGCGCCCGACGTCTGCATCTTCGCGATCACGCCGTCGACGACGTGCTTGAACGGCGGATCGTCCCTGCGCATCATGCACGCGTAGTTTTCGTGGACGAGCGGCGTGCCCGTCACCGTATATGCGCCCGGATTGCGGTCCTTCGCGATCTCGCCGTACAGCAGCGGCTCGTCCATCACGAACGCCACCGCGCGCCCGGTCGTGACGTTCATGAATGCTTCGGCGTGATCCTTCGCGCTGATGATCGTCATGTTCATCGCCTTCTCTTCGTTGAGCTTGCGCAGCAGGCGCTCGTCCGACGTGCCGGCCGTCGTCGCGACCGTCTTGCCGGCCAGGTCCGAAAAGTCCTTTACGCCCGAATCCTTGCGCGTGCTGAAGCGGATGCCATAGAGAAAAATGCTGTTCGAGAACGCAGCCTGCTTCTGCCGTTCGAGCGTGTTCGTCGTCGATCCGCATTCGAAATCGATCGTCCCGTTCTGCAGCAGCGGAATCCGGTTCTGCGACGTGATCGGAATCTCCTTCACCGTGAGGTTCGGCGCATTCAGCTCCGTCTTCAACTGGTCGATGATGCGCGACGCGATGTCCCGCGAATAGCCGATGTTCTTCTGCTGGTTGTCCGAATACGAGAACGGCACCGACGATTCTCGAATGCCCAGCGACACGATGCCCGTGTCCTTGATCTTCTTCAGCGTGCCGGTGAGGGCCTGCGCATGCGCGGCGCCCGCCAGCGCACAGGACAACGCGACGGCCAGCAAACGGAAGCGGCGATCCATGCTTTTCTCCTGACAAAACGTTGATCGAATCGCGATCGTACGCCCGACAAAATTCGCACCGTATCAGGGAAAGCGTCCCGCGCGCTCCGCGGCGGCTACGCCGCGTGCGGCCGTTTCCGTGGCGCGCAAAAGCGCCCGCGCCGCGCCTTTCCGCCTGCGGCCTCGCTCCGCGTGCTCAGTCGCCCGTTCCAAACGCGTGTTCGTGCTGCCATGCCGCAACGTAATCGTTTGCGTCCCGCTCATTTTTCACACAAAACATACTCAAGAAGCCGCTACAGCGGCCGTTACCCAGTGCATGGCGCGTCGCAGCAACCCAGCCGCGACCACCAGACAAAAACGACAAGGTCCGGGTCAGCCGGACCAGCGCCACCGCCGGCACGACGGTTATCTACGAGGATCGAGTTTCAACATGAGAGCCAAACGTCTCAATATCGCGCTGGCGCGCTCCGCTCATGCGCGCATGCTCGCCGGCATGCTGTCTGCCGCCGCCCTCCTGCCCCTCGCCGGCTGCGGCGGCGGAGGCGGCGACGGCAGCAACCCGTCGCCGACCACCGCAGCACCGGCCCCCACCCCGACGCCAGCCCCCGCGCCCGCCCCGACGACCCCGCCCAACACGTCCACCAGCAACACCTGCACGACCCAGCAGGCCGCCGTGCAGATGGCCGCCCAGACCGCGCCCGACGAGCCGCCGGTCGATCACCTGATCGTCAGGCTGAAGCCACTGACGGCCGCGCGTGCGATGGCCGCCATCGACGACGGCACGCGGCTCGACGCGGTGATCCAGCGCTCGATGACGCGCTGGACGGCACCGGTGACCGGCAGCGCACGCGCGTATGCGAGCACGGTCGCGCAAACGCCGCTGAACGTGCAGGTCGAGCGGACGATCTCGAACGGCGCGGCCGTGCTGTCGCTCGGCCAGCGTGTCGCGGCCGCCGACGCAACGGCGCTCGCGCAGACATTCGCCGCCGACGCCGACGTCAACTACGCGGAACCGGATCACCCGATGAAGATCCGCGACACGCCGAGCGACCCCAGCTACAGCCAGCAATGGTATCTGTCCGACCCGAACGCCGGCATCGACGTGCCGCCCGCATGGAACACGACCAAGGGTTCGCCGACCGTCGTCACGGCCGTGCTCGACACCGGCTATCGGCCGCACCCCGACCTCGTCGGCAACCTGCTGCCCGGCTACAGCTTCATCACCAACGTCAACACCAGCAACAACGGCCTGTCGCGCGGCCCCGACGCGACCGACCCGGGCGACTGGGTCACGCAGCAGGAACTCGACAACGCGAGCGGCCCGTACTATCACTGCGAGAGCGAACCGAGCGCGAGTAGCTGGCACGGCACGCGCGTAATGGGCGTGATCGGCGCGACCGCCAACAACGGCATCGGCATCGCCGGCGTGTCGTGGCTCGGCCGGATCCTGCCGGTGCGCGTGCTCGGCAAGTGCGGCGGCGTGACGAGCGACATCGCCGACGCGATGCGCTGGGCGGCCGGCATTCCCGTCACTGGCGTACCGACGAACCCGACGCCGGCGAAAATCATCAACCTGAGCCTCGGCGGCGTCGGCGCGTGCAGCGCGACGTTCCAGCAGGCCATCGACGACGTGAACGCGAAGGGCGTGACCGTCGTCGTCGCTGCCGGCAACGACGGCCTGTCGACCGGGCTCGACCAGCCCGCGAACTGCCGCGGAGTGATCAGCGTAGGCGCGACCGACGCGACCGGCCGCCGCGCATCGTTCAGCAACTTCGGCGCCAACATCGCGCTGAGCGCGCCGGGCGTCAACATCCTGTCGACGGCCAACGGCGGCACGACGACGCCGGGTGGCGACACCTACGGCCCGGCGAGCGGCACGAGCCTCGCGACGCCGCAAGTGACGGGTGTCGCCGCACTGATGCTCGCGGTGAACGGCAACCTCACGCCCACGCAGATCCAGCAGAAGCTGCAAGGCGGCACGCGCGCGGTGAAGCTGGCGGCCGGCACGTCGTGCACCGCGATGCCGGCGGGCTCGGGCATTCTCGACGCACGGACCGCCGTCGCGTCGGCCAACTGATCGCCGGCACCCTGCCTCGACGCAGCCACGCGCATGCCGACATGGCGTGCGCGCGGCTGGTTTCTTTCGGCGACCCGGCGCTCGCCGATCGCCGATCGCTTCCGTGTCTCGAAATAACACCTGACAAAAGGGTTGACGCTTCGCACGACGAGCCTTTACCATCGCCCCCGTCTAATTACATGGAGTGTTCTGTGAACACCGATGCGAGTTGTAGTTGGTGCTCGACCAACTTGACTGCTGCCTGAGGAAAACGCGCAGAGCCTCGTCTTCTGCCGCATCCCGGGAAGCAGGATGCGGCGTCCTTCCGGCCTGACTGGCCAGATTCCCCGCCGAATTTTTCGATGTTGTCGAATGCACGCGACGCGCTGTCGCGCGTGTGCGTTCGTGTTGCGCGCGGCGCCAGCCGCGTGCGTTTCCGTTCGCGTGCCGTCCGGCCGCGCGCCTTCGTGCGTGTGCGGCTGCCGATCGCCCGTGCCGATTACCCGCAACCGACAGGAGTGCAGATGAACTCAGACGACAGTAGTCGATTACCGCTCGCCGGTGCGACGCTGCGCATCGACACGCCGATCGCACTCCACGCGCCGGCGAGCGTTTCCGCCTTTACCGATCCACAGCCGATCGCGCCTGACGCGACGCGGCGGGGAGCGCTCGTGCGTCGATAACGTCACGGCCGCTCCCCGCCCGCCGCCTCGTGCGCTGGGAGCGACTCATGACACGACACAACACATCGCAAAAGAAGCAACGCGGCTTCATCAAGGCCGGCGCCAGCCAGCAGAACGAGCCGCGCACCATGCGCGCCGCGCAGGAAGCGGCCCGCCCGCTCGAGGACACGCTGAAGTCGCTGCACACCAGCACGCGCGGCCTCACCTACGACCAGGCCGCCGACCGCCTGCAGCACTACGGCCCGAACGAGATCGCGCACGACAAGCCGCCGCACTGGACCCGCCAGTTGCTGATGTCATTCCACAACCCGTTCGTCTACGTGCTGCTGGTGCTGGCCGCCATCAGCTTCTGCACCGACGTCTGGTTCGCGGCGCCCGACGATCGCGACTATGTCGGCATGACGATCCTGCTGACGATGGTCACGATCAGCGCGCTGCTGCGCTTCGTGCAGGAGTTCCGTTCGCTGCGCGCAGCCGAGAAGCTCAAGGCGATGGTCCGCACGACGGCCACCGTGCAGCGCGCGGTGACCGACACGGCCGAGCCGTCACGCCGCGAGGTGCCGATGCGCGAAGTCGTGGCCGGCGACATCGTGCACCTGTCGGCCGGCGACATGATCCCGGCGGACGTGCGCCTGCTCGCGTCGCGCGACCTGTTCATCAGCCAGGCCGTGCTGACCGGCGAGGCGCTGCCCGTCGAGAAATACGACACGCTCGGCGCGGTGGCCGGCAAATCCGCGAGCACGGGCACGGCCGGCGCGACGACCGATGCGTCGACTTCGCTGCTCGATCTCGAGAACGTCTGCTTCATGGGCACCAACGTCGTCAGCGGCACGGCGACGGCCGTCGTCGTCGCGACCGGCGAAGACACGTACTTCGGTTCGCTCGCACGCAACGTCGTGAGCCACAAGCGCATCGAGACGAGCTTCGATCGCGGCGTCTCGAGCGTGAGCTGGCTGCTGATCAAGTTCATGTTCGTGATGGTGCCGATCGTGTTCATGATCAACGGCCTGACCAAGGGCGACTGGCTCAGCGCACTCACGTTCGCACTCGCGGTGGCCGTGGGTCTCACGCCCGAGATGCTGCCGATGATCGTCAGCGCGAACCTCGCGCGCGGCGCGATCGCGATGGCGCGCCGCAAGGTCGTCGTCAAGCGGCTGAACTCGGTGCAGAACTTCGGCGCGATGGACGTGCTGTGCACCGACAAGACCGGCACGCTCACGCAGGACAAGATCATCCTCGAACACCACCTCGACCTGTCCGGTCACAAGAACGAGGAAATCCTGCGGCTCGGCTGGCTGAACAGCTTCCACCAGAGCGGCCAGAAAAACCTGATCGACATCGCGGTCGTCGCACGCGCCGATGAAATCGGCGAACGCGCGAAGCCGCAGGGCTACAAGAAGATCGACGAGCTGCCGTTCGACTTCGTGCGGCGCCGCCTGTCGGTCGTCGTCGAGGATACGCGCGGCACGCACCTGCTGGTCTGCAAGGGCGCGGTCGAGGAAATGCTGGCCGTCTCCACGCATGTGCAGGATGAGGACGGCGTGCGCCCGCTCGACTTTGTCGCGCGCAAGCGCCTGCTCGAACAGGCCAACGCATACAACGAGGACGGCTTCCGCGTGCTCGTGCTCGCGACGCGCACGATCCCGCGCGGCGACGAACGCGAGCAGTACCGCACCGCGGACGAACGCGACCTCGTCGTGCGCGGCTTCCTCACCTTCCTCGATCCGCCGAAGGAGTCGGCCGCGCCGGCACTCGCCGCGCTGCGCGAGAACGGTGTCGCGGTGAAGGTGCTGACGGGCGACAACCCGACCGTCACGATGAAGGTGTGCCGCCAGGTCGGCCTCGAACCCGGCAAGCCGATCCTCGGCGCGGAAATCGAAGCGCTCGACGACGCAACGCTTGCGCAGGTGGTCGAACGCACGACCGTGTTCGCGAAGCTCACGCCGCTGCAGAAGGCGCGCATCGTCAAGGCGCTGCAGGCGAACGGCCACACGGTCGGCTTCCTCGGCGACGGCATCAACGATGCGCCCGCGCTGCGCGACGCCGACGTCGGCATCTCGGTCGACAGCGGCGCCGACATCGCGAAGGAAACCGCCGACATCATCCTGCTCGAAAAGAGCCTGATGGTGCTCGAGGAAGGTGTGATCAAGGGCCGCGAGACGTTCGGCAACATCCTGAAGTACCTGAACATGACCGCGAGCTCGAACTTCGGCAACGTGTTCTCGGTGCTCGTCGCCAGCGCGTTCCTGCCGTGGGAGCCGATGCTCGCGACGCAACTGCTCGTGCTGAACCTGATCTACGACACGTCGCAGATGCTGCTGCCGTGGGACAAGATGGATCCCGAGTTCCTGAAGAAGCCGCGCAAGTGGGAAGCCGGCAACATCAGCCGCTTCATGCTGTGGATCGGGCCCACGTCGTCGGTGTTCGACATCACGACGTACGTGCTGATGTGGACCGTGTTCGGCGCGGGCGCGATGTATCACCTGAACGGCGGCACGGGCGGCCAGATCGTGATGAACTCCGGCTGGTTCATCGAGAGCCTTGTGTCGCAGACGCTCGTCGTCCACCTGCTGCGCACGCAGAAGATCCCGTTCCTGCAAAGCACGGCCGCGCTGCCGGTGCTGCTGTCGACGTTCACCGCGATCGCGATCGGCTGCTGGCTGCCGTTCTCGCCGTTCGCGGACGCGCTCGGCTTCATGCACCTGCCGGGCACCTTCTGGCTGTGGCTCGCCGCGACGATGGTCGGTTACATCCTGCTCGCGCAGATCGTCAAGACGATCTACGTGCGCCGCTACAAGCAGTGGTTCTGATTCCGTTCGGATGACGACGTGCCGGCCCGCGCAACGCGCGCGGGCCGGCTACTCAAGATGCAATACGGGTGACCTAATGAAAAGAATCCTTCCGCTCGCAGCCGCGAGCGCACTCCTCGCGCCGCTCGACGCCTATCCGGCCCACCCGCTCGTCAGCGACGATACGGGTACGCAGGGCAATGCGAACTGGCAGTTCGAGTTCAACGCCGAGGAAACCTCGAAACAGGAAGACAGCGGCCGCCACCAGCTATGGAACGCGACGCTCACGCGCGGGTTCGGCGAACACGTCGACCTCTACGTCAACGCGCCTTATACGCATCTGCAAACGCGCACCGACGAAAACGGCGCGGGAATCGGCGATGTCGAGATCGGCATGAAATGGCGCTTCGTCGAACGCGGGCCGCTGTCGCTCGCGCTGAAACCGAAGGTGACGATGCCGACCGGCAACGACGGTCGCGGGCTCGGCACGGGCCGCGTCGGCACCGGCGCGACGCTGCTCGCGCAGGCCGACGTCGCGCGCTTCTCGCTGCTCGCGAATGCGGGCCTCACGTACCAGCCGAATCGCCAGGGCGACCTGACGTCGGTCTGGGCCGTGTCGGGCGCGGCGATCTACAAGGCGACCGACCGGCTTCAGCTCGTGGCCGATGTCGGCCTATCGCGCAACACGGAAAGCACCGCCGGCGCGAATCCGGCGTTCGTGCTCGCCGGCGCGATCTATTCGCCGACGCGCTGGCTCGACCTCGACGTCGGCTACCGGCACGGCCTGAACGACCAGACCTATCGTCATTCGGTGATGGCCGGCGTGACCGCGCGCTGGTAATACCCGGCATCGCGCGACGCACGCGTCGAACCACCACACGACGGGCCGCATCAGCGGCCCGTTTTTTCATTCATCGGGCGTCGTTCGCGCCGAACAGTTGCGCGCACACGCTGCGCCCTTCGTCGGTCAGCGCGGCGCTGCCGGTGCCGTCCTCGTTCAGCGTCGTCGCGGTGAGGCCCGCGGCATCGAGCTGCGTCAGCACGCGGCGCAACGTACTCATCGGCAGTTGCGTGCGCTTCGCGATCTTCGGCAGCGACCACGGTTTGCCGGCCGGATCGTTCGCGGCCTCGTTCAGCGTCGCGAGCGTTGCAACGAGTGCGGGATCGAGCGGGGATTCGTCGGATTCAGAGGTCATCGTTTCCGGTCGGTAGTGGACGGGATATTCATTCGGGCATTCGGCGCCGATCGAGGACACTATATCGCCTCGCCCGTCACGCTTCCTTGATCGCGGCACGCATGAACGACACAAAATGCGTCGTGACGGGATCGTCGCGGCCGGACAGCCACGCGAGCCCCACGCGCCACTTCGCGTCCTTGCCGTCGAGCGGCAGCACCGTCGCGTCGCGCAGCAGGTACTGCGCGCGCGACGGGATGAACGCGACGCCGACACCGGCCGCGACCGACGTCAGCACCGACTGCACGTCTTCCGCCTGCTGCGTCACGTGCGGCACGAAGCGGCGCTCGACGCACCATCGGTCGATCTGAGCGGCGAGCCCCGGGCCGCGCGCACGTTGCAGCGCGATGAAGCCGATCTCGTTGAGCACGTCGAGGTCGGCCGGCACGCGTTTGAAGCCGAGGTGCGGCGGCACCGCGAGCGCGAGCCCTTCGTCGATCACCTTGAACGACGACAGCCCGTCGTCGGACGGCAGGCGCAGGAAACCGGCGTCGAGCTTGCCCGCGCGCAGCCGGCGAGTCTGCTCGGACGACGACAGGTCGCTCAACGTGACGGCGATGCCCGGATTGCGGCGACGAAATTCCGCGACCAGCTTCGGCACGAGCGTCAGCACGGACAGGCAGATGCCGAGCCGCAGATGCCCGCGCTGCCCGCTGGTCGCCTCCCGCGCACGCGCGAGGATCTCGTCGGCATCGCGCACGAGTGCCTGCGCGTCGGGCAGGAACCGTTCGCCGAACGGCGTCAGTTCCGCGCCGTGCCGCCCGCGCTCGAACAGCTTGCCGCCGAGGCTCGCCTCGAGCGCGCCGATCTGCTTGCTCAGTGCCGGCTGGCTCATGTGCAGCGCATCGGCCGCGCGGCTGAAATGGCACAGCTCGGTGACCGTCAGGAACGTTCGCAGCAGTTTCAGTTCCATTCTTTAAAGGAATCGTAACGATCGAAATATTCATTTTACCGATCGAATGCGATGACGTTCAATACGGGCATGCCCTTCCCGGAATTTACTGTCATGTCTGTTGATCATTCGACCGAATGCGTGGCCGCCCCGTCATGCGATACCGCGGTCGCGAACGAACGCGCCACTGCGGTCGATGCGCGCACACCGAAGCGTCGTGCCGAACGCACCGATGGACGCAGCCGCCGTTTTCGTTTCGGCGATGCGATCGAAGACACGCCGCCACGTGTCGTGACGGGTTCGATCGCGATCAGTTTCGCGGTCGTGTCGCGGCGGAACTGGCCGCGCTGAGCCGCGCTACCTCCTGCGGTGCCCCCGTCGAACATTCATCGTCATCGCTTTGTAACATTACGGAGAGGCCCAGACACGACCACGTATGCCCGGCGTTGCTGCGGAACCGGTATCGAGCAGCCGTGCCCCGCCACTTTGCGTACAGAGCAACCGAATTAACCATCTGAGCAAGATGATGCACGCGCGCCGTGGCGGCGATCTGTGCACGCTCCCGGCAATCGATCTCCCGTTGACGGATCAGGTTGCGCAGGCTGATGCGGGTTACGTGACCACGGCCACAGGCGAAGCGGTGCTTCGCCCTCAATCCGCGATAAGTCGAATCCCGGCAAACCAGTCCATGCTTTCCGACTGCGTCGCGCAAAGCGCGACTGCGGTCCAGCACCGGATGCGATTTGTCACGTTGAACGAACATGTGCGACAAAGATTCGTGACTGGCAGTACGAAATTGAGAAAGCCGTTTCGGGTTTGCCGATCGTGGAATTGGAATTCCCCGAGTCGATCGACGGTTTTTTTGTGTTAAGCGGTTATCATAGCAACGTCAGACGTTAGCGTGCCCGACACCATTCAGCGCAACCGAAACAGTCGGCGAATATATTGGTTCGCCGCCTTGCCGGTTCATCACTTCACGCAATGGATCAACTGCTTCCGCACTACGAACGAGAACTTGCGCTACTGCGCCGATCGATTGGAACCTTTACGACACGCTATCCCAAAATTGCCGTTCGCCTGGGGATTTCCGGCGACCATTCCGAAGATCCCCATGTCGAACGGATGTTGCAGTCGTTCGCCCTCCTCGCCGCGGATATAGGCAATCGGCTCGACGACAACTATCCTGAATTCGCCGAAGCTCTCCTCGGCATGCTGTATCCCCAGTATCTTCGAGCGGTTCCGGCATGCGCAGTTGCCCAGTTCGATGTCTCGGACATGTTCGACAAGCTCACCGAGCCATCGGTCATTGCCCGCCACACGGAACTCGCAAGCAAGGCAGAAGACTGCCGTTTCCGCACTGTATATGACGTAACGCTGGCACCCGTGCGCATTTCGACTGCGCGCTACGCATCGGCTACGGCTGTGCCCTCCGACGTGGTGCTACCGCCCAGTACGACTGGTCTGCTCTCCATCACTTTCGAAGTTGCCCGACCTGACTTTCGCATCGAAGCCGTCCCCAGCCCGTTGCGCATTCATGTCAACGGCTCCCGCGAAGTCGTCGGTGCGGCAATGGACACGATGACGATGCGCACGACAGCGGCCTTCGTCGAAAACATCGAACGTCGCTGGTCACCTCTGACCACACCGCCGCTCACCGCCGTGGGCTACGATGGTGCTGAGAAACTGATCGACGAAGACGATGGGCCGCCGGCCCTGCGACTACTGAGCGAATATTTTGCGTTTCCGAAGAAATTCGATTTCATTGACGTCGACCTCGCCACGCTCGCGCGTGTGGTGGGTTCCAGCCAAAAACTCACATTGCATCTCGCCGTTTGTGACGTTCATCCGGATTCGTGGACGGCACAGCAACTAAAAGATCTGTCGGCCGACCATCTGAAGCTCTTTTGCACGCCGATCGTCAACCTGTTCCGGCTTACGTCGCTACCACTCAAGCGGAATCCGATCACGGACGCGTATCCCGTGCAATCCCAGAATACGGATGCCGCCGGCGTCGAGATCTGGTCCGTCGACGAGGTCCGTACCACAACACGCGAGTCCAGAGCGAATATCATTCCTCCGTTCACGTCGCTCATGCACGGCAGTTCCACCAAACCGGCCGGTCCCTATTGGGTTCTCATGCAACACAACGCGGCCTCGCCATCGGGGAAGAAGGAAACCACGCTCAGCCTAGTCGAACTCGACGGCCGACCGGCAACCGACACCGGGATCGAGCAGATAACGGCAGATGTCTCCTGCTCGAATGGCAATCTCCATCGCGCGATGCGGGCAGGTGCCGAGGACGGTGATCTGGTGAACGAGCAGGGAACGATGGTTTCGCGCATAGTGATGCTGGACGCACCTACGGAAGTCTCGCGATTGTCGCGTGAAGGCGATTCGGCTTGGCGGCTCATCACGCAGCTCGCCCCGCACTCGATCGAATTGACCCCTACCGGGCTCGTGGAACTAAAACGCCTGTTCCGCCAATTCGCTGCTCATTCTGCGGGACACGCAAACCTGCTCAACGGACTGACGAACCTGAGCCATCGCGTCAAACAGCTCTGGCTGCCGGGAGAACCGATGCCGAGTTTCGTGCGAGGTCTCGAAGTGACGTTGACGGTCGATGAACAAGCGTTTGCCGCCGCCAGCCTCAGCACATTCATCGTCGTGATGGATCACTTCTTCGCCGTGCATGCTCCAGTGACGAGCTTTGTCCAACTTGTCGTGATGTCGGCCAACACAGGCCGGGAAATTCGACGTTGCACGCCACGGCCAGGCACGATCATGCTCGCCTGATTTTCTGCCTCAACCTGGACGATCAAGTCGCGCCGTAATTCATGCAGGTCAGGTAAGGCTCGAAATCAAGTGACAGCCGCAGGTCGCCCGGTGACCGTGCCGGGCAATCGGAACACCGTCGTCGGTCATTGATTCGTCGCCCTCGACAATCAAATTTGGCTTCACATCCGGATGCTGGGGGCACGAAACCTCATCACCCTTGCGGGCAACGAAACGGCCGTCGAATCGCATCTTTGACGATCCCGTAATCACCTTGCCACCATGATCGGTATCGTCACCTACGCGAATAAGATTCATCATTGTTAAGTACCCTGTGGGCGATAGTGGAAGTAGTGAATGCCGTATTCGAGATCTCGCTTCTCCGGTTTCATCTGTTTCGACGAACGTACGAGATTGATCCCGCGTACATCACTCCAGCCGTAGCAGGAGAAAATGATTTCAGCCAGTCTAGCAAAGCGTTTCATCTTCAGATAAGCACGGTGAAACAGGACCCAGAAGATCAGCAGTGAGAAAGCCCATGCACCGACCATAACGGTCATAAGAGTGACTCGATCCATACCCGTGTCGGTAAACGTAAGCAAACTCCCCACCGCATTCAGAATCACGACCGTACCCAGCATGATCTTCATCAGCCAACGATAAAGAGCTGACCTCCCTCGCGTCGCGTGCGGATACACCGCGACAACATCATCATTGACTCTTCGGATTGAGTAGGCGAAGTAGTGATCACGCGGCCTCGGTTCGGCTACGATCTCCACCTCGTCACCCTCTTTCATGGGCATCTTCCAGAGCCATCCCTCGATCTGCTTGCCGTCGAGTTCAAACTCCACCCAGCCCGCCTCTTCTTCGGAGTTCGCTGAAGACTGAATCAACCCGATTGCATATGCACCCATGCCAGCCAACGCTGCACCGGCCGCCGTCGCTTGTATGTAGGCGTGATGTGCTTCACTTAAGACGAAGTCTTGCTGGCGACGCCGGCACCTCAGCTTGCTGATCGTGCCTCGCAGCAACTGAACTGCGTATTCACGCTCCGAACTCACGCCACCTCCACCGTCCGCACCTCAAGGCCGATAGTGGAAGTAGTGAATGCCATAGTCGAGATCTCGCTTCTCCGGCTTCATCTGTTTCGACGAACGTACGAGATTGATCCTGCGTACCTCACTCCAGCCGTAGCAGGAGAAAATGACTTCGGCCAATCTGGCAAAGCGTTTCATCTTGAGATACGCACGGTAAAACAGGATCCAGAATATCAATAGAGAAAAGGCACCTGCACCTCCCAAGACTGTCATGAGAGTCGTGCTATCGATATCAGCGGCGTCACGTGACAGCATGAAGCACAGTAGAGCGTAGACCGGCACAAAAAACCACAGCATGATCTTCATCAGCCAACGATAAAGGGCCGACCTCCCTCTCGTCGCATGCGGATATACTGCCACGATATCGTCCCGAACTCTCCGGATTGAATACGCAAAGTAGCGGTCACGCGGCCTCAATTCGGCAACGACCTCAACTTCGTCGCCCTCTTTCATCGGCATCTTCCAGAGCCACCCTTCGATCTGCTTGCCGCCCAGTTCAAACTCCACCCAATCCGCTTCTTCCTCGGAATTTGCAGACGATTGGATCAACCCGATCGCCGATGCTCCCATGCCAGCCAGGGCCGCACCTGCGGCCGTTGCCTGCATGTAAGCATGCTGCGTTTCACTCAAGACGAAGTCCTGCTGGCGACGCCGGCACTTCAACTCGCTGATCGTGCCTCGCAGCACCTGAACTGCATATTCACGCTCCAAACTCATGCCATCTCCGTCATTGCCTTCTCAAAGGCCTTTTCCTGCTGCGCCATATCCGTGTATTTTGCAACACTGTGATCTTTCACACGCAGAATAGCCTCTTGCCCAGTGCCGAATACACAGCGAGAGCACCACGACTCCAACTCGTCCGGGGTCAGGACGTCAGCGAGTACTTGAAGTGCGAGCAACCCAATGGTCGCTTCCCATGTAATCAGCATGCTCACCACTCGGAGCGACGCAACCACTGCCACTCGCGATGCAACAGCCTCGACCGCCATGACGACGACTCGATTCCCTGAGCGAGCCGCCAACGTCTTGAATAGCGGCGCCGCAGTACTGATGGCATCGATAACAAATGCCGTACCGGAGGCAACCCCCAGCATCGTTTTCGCAACCAAGATCCACATTACGTCGTACTGACCGCTCTTCAGCGATTTTCGAGTTGCTCCGTAGTCCAGCCAAGCTGCAGCAAATGCGCCAGCGCCCGACAAAAAACCTCCCACCATCTTCCAGCCCATCGTCCGAACGGACTTCTTCAGCGTACCGTAATACGGCGTCATCGCAATTGTGATGATCGCCGCACTGAGCGACGCCCCCGATTTGATCAGCTTGGCGGTGGTATCTTCGTCCTTGGCCTCTGACAACAGATGCCAGAAGTTCACCAACTCACATAGAGCCGCGATCACCGCGATACGACCGAGACGAAGCTCCTTCAGCGCGTTCGCATCCTTGTCGGCCTTCAACTTATCCCACACCTCATACAACTCGGTAGTCGGGTTCGCTCCTGCCTTCGCCGGCGCCGACAACACAGTTCGTGCCGTGCGAAAACGCTGCAAAATTTCGCTTCGACTCACCTTGTCATACAGGGCCTGCTTGCGGACGAGTGCCAGCGCATCCTCGACAGGTACTCCTGCCCTCTGGAGGAACAACGTCTGTACAATTTTTTCCCCGACAAAATCGCCCAACTTATTGATTCGGAGTTTTTCGAAGACGCGATCACCGATATTCATCAGCAAGACGTCACGCCCTTGCTCCTTGTACATCGCACCCAGATATGAAATCTTTGCCGGATTGGTTTCCAAGGCCAATTTCGAATATTTCTTGTAATAATCGGTCAGTTTACCAATATACTTCACCGCCGTTACGACATACTTGACACCATCGTCCTCCAGCGGCGTATCCTTGTGCTCCAACGCGCTGGCGAGCAGTTTCTCAAGCTCCTCGCGCCCTGCTGGATGGTTCATGGCGACTGCCCGCCACACGATGCTTTCCTTGTCCGTCGGCTTCCAGCGGCCGATCAGATCATCGAGAATCGCGAGCCCTTTGGGCGTTGATCCCAGCCCGTCGATTGCCATTGCAACCACAACTTCGAATTCAAAGCTGTCACTTAGATCGTCGCAGTAATAGTCGTCAAGCGTGTCCGCAAGAAGTGGCGTTCGCAGCCATTTTCCGACATCATTGCTGCGTGTTTCCTGCAATTGGAACACTGCGTTTTGCAACTTCTTGTACGGCGTACGGAAATCCTCGATTTGCTTTCGCTGAAGTCGTGCTTCGTACCGAGACCACTCCGATTTCTGCATCCTGTCGAGATTGCGATCATGGAAACCGGGTTGCGCCTTTGCATACTTGCGCGCATCGTTCATGACTTCATCGCGGTATTTACCCAGGTAAGGCATACTCGAACTTGCGCTGCCTGCACTACTAAATCGGCCAATCTGAATAATACGAGTCTGATAGCTTCCTGGAATATTATTGGCGGCCATCCAGTCGAGATCGTCATAATACGCATTAACCTGCTGGGCACGCGCAGCATCCGCTCCCGCTAGCGCCCTGGCGCGTTGCGCAGCCAATCCGGCACGAGCCGTCGCCGACCCAAGCGGAGTCATGGCATGCGCCTCCTTCGCCATGGCCTCCTGAGTTGCAAGGTTCTGACCCGTGCGCGAGTCGACGATACGTTTGGCCGTATCGACGTCGTTCAGCGCCATTACCTTCATACCAAGTTCCTGCTGCGAGCCATATCGATCGAGCCAGGACACTGGATCATTGCGAAAGCCATTCAGCTCGTGAACGTTGCCAACTGCGTCCCACAAGGCGAGCAACATCGGGGGATAGGTTGACGAAGTTGCCCCGCCGCCGGCATCGTGTTTTCCAACTTGGCCCATCATTTTCACCAGCGACTGGCTCGCCGATGCTGGCGACGCCTGTCGAATGTTCAAGGGGTAACGCGACACCACGCGGGCAAGCAGATCTTCTCGATAGCTGCCATCGTCTGCAGTAAAGCGCTGCTTATCGTCAAGCACGCACAGTTGCTTCGCATCCAAGCCCGGCATGTACTCGAGCACATCGTTGATTGAAGACTCCGTTGCAACGATTGCGTGCCCCGTCCCATCTTTCCCCGTGGGGACCCATTTCGACGGTTCGATCCATTGCATGCGCTGTTTACGCAAGTCTACGTAGATCTCGTATTTGTCGAAAGTTCGTGGATGCCACGCATGTTGCGAGAACGCGATATAAACCTTGCCCGTACAAAGTTCGGGTTGCTCGATCGCGATGACATCCATCGGAACGGCAATGCTCGTCTTGGCACATGCCGGATGGGTGGTTGGAACCGACGGCAACGGTAACGACTGCTTCCAAAACCGGCCGTCTTCGGTCACCTTGTACGCTTCCCAGTAATTGGTACCACGTGCACCTACTTCGTATAAAAGATAGAGCCAACCGTCGCGCAAGGTTCGGAGACCATACTGATGCTCGGTAAGGCCAACGGTCGTCACGCGGTCGCCGACGATGCCGGCGGGCATCTTTGCCTTTACCGTTTTGGGCAGGACGGCGTACCGCACCGGCAAAATCGGCAGCCCCGTCTTCTCACAGTTGGCACATTTCTGGTTATTTGCTGCCATACGCTCTCTTCGTATTGAATTCAGGCAATCTTGCCAACACCAATCAACGGGACGACGAAGCGCTCAGCCGCGCATACCAGGCGCCGTCTCGAATCTCCGCCACATCCGCTTCCGTCAATACCCCGACCGCTGCCGTATAAAACTGATCGGGCGTCCGTGCGTCCAAAAGCTGCAGCACCTTCGGATGCAGATCGAACTCAGGATGCCACGTTAACGCGTTCCCAATGAACGCCACGCAATCGTCACGGTCGAACAGGCCGTAGTGCGCCGCACGCGCGGCAGCAGCATCCGCCACTACAACTTCGGATGGCTCCGGTTGGCGATCAACCGCCATCGCATATAGCGCGAGCGCCCTGTTGATCAATCCATGACGATGAATCCGCTGCCATTGCTCCGTCGTGAGCGAAAGCTCATCACGTGACCCCGCCGGTACGCTGTACGCACAAGATTTCGCGCAAGCGTCGAGCGCGTGCCACACCTTTACCGGCCCCAGCAGCGCCTGCTGCTGCTCTTGGGACAACATTGGCCAGATCAAACTGAGCGCTCGCGTATCGTAGAAACGCAGCGCACACGGCCGCCCTTCCTCGTTGTACTGCAGAACGTGGCGGGACCAATGCTCGGCGACCTCCGCCAATGACGCCTCGCTGGCAAGCCATCCACCGACCCGCTGCCCCAACCCTTCGGCCATCGACATTGGACGGCGATCCTCGAAGGCTACCCGCACACTCTCTACCAAAACGTCAACTCCTTCGCGAATGGCAAGGTCCAACTCGACGAGACAGGGCCGATGACCGTCAGGAAAAGCGTCGTGCCTGACCTCTACGATCGCACTCGTCAAATCCTCGAATCGCTCGGATTCCTCGTCGTCATTCATAAGATCTCGCTGGCTCGGATCGACGACGAGATAGCAGTGCATCTCCGGCCGCTTGCTGAAATATGCGCGCAAGCCGCTGACGGCCGCACCTATCACGGCAGCCTCCGGGGACTCATCCATATCAAGCGCATCTGAGTTGTCCATATCCACTTACTCCAGCACAACGCTCGAAGCGCTATCGGCTGATGCCGCAGCGGTCTTCCACGAACAGCCCTTCGGCACGCTCGCGATCGGCGAAGGCAGGCGCATCGACGATGCGCCCGGCTTATCCCACGACGCACACTTTTCGAGAATTTGACCACTGGTGCCGTTCTCAATCAGATCAGGCGTGATCTTGATATACGAGCCACCTGCACCGATCCAGATTTCTTTTTCGGCCGAGATAACAACCTTCCCATTCGAACTCGTGATCGTCACGTCGTTGAGCGCCGAAAACTTCATCTCGTCACTCTGCGCCTGAATCTCAACCTTGCCCTTGGAAGCAAACAGCTTGATACCCGCGTTCTGCGCGAATAAGCTGATCTTTTCCATCACGCTCACAATCAGCGATTTACCGGCAGCCACGTGCGTGCTCTTGCCACTCACGATATTGACCTGCTGATTCGCCGTGAGCTGTGCCGAGTCCTGCGTTGACACGCCCACCCCGGCAGGGCTCGCAATCAGCATGATCGGCGTTGAAAACCCATTTGCGTTCCCAGTGCCGCCGCCGCCCGTGCGGCCACCGCTACCGGCACCACCACTCACGCTGTAATGCGTGGCATCGGTAAACTTCTTGAGCGCGTCCTGCCCCTCCTGCAGACTCTCCGCCTGGTTCGACGAACTCGCCTGCGATGTCAGATCAACAACGGTTTCCGCACTGGCCAACTGTTCGGACGCCGCCGTCACGTTCAACGGTTGGTTCGTCGCTGTCGGGTGAGTCGACACGAACAAACCCTGTCCGGCCCGAATCGCGCCGTAGGCATCCGATTTGAGATCGAAACCGCTGCCGAGGAACGCGCCGCGCGTATTGTCCGTCTGCTGGATCAGGTACCCGAGGTGCAAGTGAGACTGATAGCTGCTCGAGTAAAGGTGAACTCGATTCTGCTGCGTCGAGTCGTCCATCACGAGCTGGTTGTACCCGGTACCGCCGTACTCGCGAGAACGTTGGCCGGAGAGCAATCCGTTCGTATGCCACACAGGCTGCGTCGCGCCCCCGTACATCCTCGCGATAATGACAGGCCTGTCACAGTCACCTTCCATGAAACCGACGATCACTTCGTCGCCCTTGCGTAGCGGCTGAATCCCGCCACGGTTCGAGCCCGCATCAAGGAACGTCGGTCGCACCCAGCATGACGCGCGTTCATCCTGGCCATTGCGACGGTTCCAGTGGAACCACACCTTCACCCGGTTCAGCGAATCCGTATAGACCTCTTCGCCGCCTGGCCCAGCGACGATCGCGTTCTGCAACTGCATCACCGGCTTTTTGTGCTCAAATGGGCTGCGGAACGGAACACTACGCGGTTGAGCTTCAACCGTCACCTGAAAGAAACCTTCGCCACCATCCGCGTGGCTCACCGTCGCACCAACCTTCGCTGCCGCGATTTCCACAGCCAGTCCGTCGGGAAAATCCCCCACCTCATCCAGACCGGGCAGATTATTGCGAATTAACCAGTCCACCCCGAGCAGCACGAATTCACGATCCGGCTGACTTCCAGCGTCATGAACCGGATGGCCGTGCAATTCGAAGCGCCGCCCAGGCATCGCACAGCGCAAGCCGCCCACTCCGTGGAAGCGCTTCATTCTGGACTTCCTCTCCTCTAGCCGGATCTGCGTGAGGCGCTCGCCCTGCTCCCGGTCTGACCACATGTACGCGCCCGGGTAGTCGTAGACTTCGCCGTCCGTCGGCAACTGGCTCTGCGTATCGGTGACGCCTTGAACTTGCCGGGGAAGATCCGGCCGCTTGTAGTCGAACGAGCGCGAGGTCAGTTGAGCACTTTCGATCTGAAGCTGCTCCTTCCATTGCACGAATCCGTCCATTTCGCCGCTGAATCCCGTATGACTGAACTCGACAATGGACTGTTTCAGTTGCGGGACGAAATACACGTCGTCCGTCAGGACCATCGTGTGCGACCGGCCGTTGTCCGCCTGCTCGAAATACGGAAACACGCCTATTTCTTCAAGGCTGCGGTTGACGAAGTTCAGGTCATATTCCCACTGCACCCGATTCGAATAAGACGGCAGCGGCTTGTGGAGATCGAAGCGGAACGCGCCGCGCGCTTGAGGATGCTCATTGAAGACATCCGTCAGAATCTGCTCGCCGTTCTGTTCCTGCCAGTCGCGCATATCACGACGCAGGCGCAAAAAATAGAGCCAGGGGGAGAATGCCAGCTTGTAATAGGTCAACGCCCCATCGAATCCCAGCCGACTGAATCTGTGAACGTAACCGTGAATCGGCATGTACGTGCCGTCTGTCTGTTGAATCCAGAGCGTGACGGGTTTGGCAAGCAGCGCGTTGAGTTCGATCTGACTGCCGCGCGGTGAAACCGCATCAACGACGAATTCATAATCGCGGCCCAGCTTAGCCGTTCCTTTCACATAGAGCGGCAATAACCAATCAACGCCAAGCGGCGTGTCGAGTTTGACAAGACGATTGTATTGCGCGTTGCCCAGACGCAACGTCTTATAAAGTGCGGTGTGGCCCATGCAGCTTGCCCTTGGTTGGTATTCAGGTGGGGTTTCTGCCGAGCGCTGATTATAAATGCCTTTCGGAACAACACGATAGTACTGAGCGCCCATCTACTAGTCTCAATAAATTTACGGTTCGAATCAGTAAAAATTACCCAATCGATCAAAAGATAGGTTGTTATTGCTATTTTGAGTGCAATCCAAAATTTTTGAGTCACATATCACTTCCCTGAGCACGGCCCGGATACGGCCGCTCCGCCGAGGCACTTCCGCATTGGCGCATTTCGCTCAGGAGTTTTCGTGATCTCTCATCCCCCTACCTTTGTGCTGATCGGGCTGAGCCTCGCGCTCGTCGCGATGTTCGCGTTGGGTATCTATTGGCTCGCCACCAGGGACCGGCCAACGGCACCCCGGAGCGGTACGCCCTGATGGTTTTCACCGCCTGCGCACCGCTAGCCGACTGCAAAAGAACAGCCTGAATCTGCGTGCATCACGCGCCATTGCGCGCGATCCAATCGTCATCGCCACGCGATCGACCTTATAATTTCCCGCACCCGCTGCCCCCCCATGCATTCCGCGCAGCCGCATCGCGCGTGAAAAGGAGACTTTCGCTTGACCGGCCTCATCGCGCGCCTGCCTCGCGCCCGGACCACCCTGATCCTCGCCCTCTCGTTCCTGCTGCTCGCGTTCGCCGCAAACGCGTCCGCGCAGCGCGCGCAGCCGCATCGCACCACGCATGCCCACGCGCATGCGAAAGCCGTCAAGAAGAAGCCAGCCCACCGCAAGAGCAAGGCCGTCAAGCATCGCCGCCCGCGCGTGAAGCATCAGGCAGTCAAGCGTCATGCGGCGCCGGCCCCGCAGCATCGCCGCGCGAAGCGCACGACCGCCGTACGCCCGCGCCCGGCGGCCGCCAAACCACGCCTGATGGCAAGCTGCGGCTACACCCCGCGCGCGGTCGGGTCGCTGCATTCACGCGCGGCCTACGTGCTGGACGTCGATTCCGGTACACCGCTGCTGGCCCGCAACGCGCGCACCGTGCGGCCGATCGCGTCGATCTCGAAGCTGATGACGGCCGTCGTCGCACGCGACGCCGACCGTCCGCTGAACGGTGTGCTGCGCGTCACCGCACACGACCGCGACACGATCAAGTTCACCGGTTCGCGATTGCAGGTCGGCTCGCAGCTGTCGCGCCGCGACATGTTCCATATCGCGCTGATGTCGTCGGAAAACCGCGCGGCCGCCGCGCTGAGCCGCGACTATCCGGGCGGGCGCACCGCGTTTGTCAAGGCGATGAACCGCGAAGCGCGCCGGCTCGGCATGCGCCACACGCACTTCAGGGAGCCGACCGGCCTGTCGCCGCACAACGTATCGACGGCCGAGGATCTCGCGAAGCTCGTCGGCGCGGCGGCGCAGGATCCGCTGATCCGCTATTTCTCCACGGATACGTCGACCACCGTGCGCCCCGGCGACGGTGAGTTGCTGTACGTGAATTCCGACCCGCTCGTCCGCTACCGCCGTCTGCCGATCCGGCTGCAGAAGACGGGCTTCATCAACGAATCGGGGCACGGCGTCGTGATGCGCATGCGCGTGAAGGGCCGTCGCGAAACGGTCGTGCTGCTCGGCGCGCCGACGCGCGCCGGCGTATCGAGCGACGCCCTCAAGATCCATCGCTGGCTGACCTGCTCGATCCAGTAAGCGCGCGCAGGCGGCCGGCGCGTTCACCCTACGGGAGCGATGCCATGCAGGACGAATACCGCTTCAATGCATTCGGACGGCTGCTCGCCGTCGTGCGCAAGAACGGCCGCTGGACCGTGTTCGATCTGGGCGCCGAAGGCAAGCGGCGCCCGGCCGACCTGCACATTCCGTCCGCGCTCGCCGCGGACGAACTCGGACAATACCTCGGCGACCTGCTGCACGAGGACGCCACGCCGAAATACAGCGAAGTCGTGCCGGTTCCCCCGACCGGTCGCGTCTAGCGGAACACGCCCTCAGCGGGCGCGCGGGCAGGCGTCGCGCCGCCCGCGTCTCGCATTCCCCCTGTGTCAGCCGGTATCGTCACGCCACGACGTGCGCAACACGCCGATCGTCGAACGAACCGATCGTGTTCACATCCCTTTTTAAATTAGACAGTTTAACTTGCAAGTTAAACTGTCTTAACCTATGATCCCGCCCATGACCGATTCGCGTCCATCCGGCCTTGCTGCCGACACCGTCGCCGCCAACCTGACCCTGGCGGTCGGCCAGCTGATCCGTCGGCTCCGTTCCGAACTCCCGGCCGACGGCCTCGGGATGTCGCAGACGAGCGCGCTCGCGCGGCTCGAACAGAACGGGCCGATGACGACCGCCGATCTCGCCCGCGCCGAGGCAATGAAGCCGCAATCGATGAAGACGATCCTCGCGAGCCTCGAAGAGGAAGGCCTCGTCGAGCGCGAGCCGCACCCGACCGACGGCCGCCAGATCCTTTTCCAGCTGACCGCGATCGGCCTCGACGCGCGGCGCAAGCGCAACGTCGCGAAGCACCAGTGGCTCGGTGCCGCAATCGAGAAGCTCGATCCCGAAGAAATCCGCACGCTCGCCGCCGCGATCCCGCTGATCAGGCGGATCGGCGACCAGTGAATCCGGCGGGCACGCATGCCGCGATGCGCGGCATTCGCGCCCGCCTCCCTTCGTCCACTCCACGGAGCCCCATCATGAGCGCAACCCGTCTCGACACGAACACGGCCCTCGTCGTCATCGACCTGCAGAAAGGCATCGTCGCCCTCCCCACCGCACATCCGGTCGCGCCGGTGGTCGCGCATGCCCGCGAACTGCTCGACGCATTCCGCAGCCGCGGCCTGCCGGTCGTGCTCGTCAACGTCGCCGGCGGCGCGCCGGGCCGCACGCAGCAGCAGGTGCGCGTGGACGCCCTGCCCGCGGACTGGACCGAACTCGTGCCCGAACTGAACCGCCAGCCGGGCGACCATGTCGTGACGAAAAAGACCTGGGGCGCGTTTACCGCGACGGATCTCGACGCGCATCTGAAGGCGGCCGGCGTCACGCAGATCGTGCTGACCGGCGTCGCGACGAGCATCGGCGTCGAATCGACCGCGCGGCAGGCCCACGAACTCGGCTACAACGTGACGCTCGCCGTCGACGCGATGACCGACCTCAACGCGGACGCGCACGTGAACAGCATCGAGCGCATGTTCCCGCGCCTCGGCGAAACGGGCTCGACGCAGGACATCGTCGCACTGCTCGACCGGCGCGGCGCGTGAGCGACCGGTGCGCACTGCCGTTCGTGTTCCTCGCACTGACCGGCTACGATCCGACCGTGCTCGTGCCGGCGCTGTTTCTGCGCGGCATGGGCCAGAGCGCGATCGGCGCGCCGTCGATCTCCGCCGCGTATGCGTCGGTCGAGGGCCGCAACCTGCCGATGGCGACGACCTCGCTCAATATCGTGCAGCGCCTCGGCGGCCCGACGTTCACGACGCTGTGCACGCTGTTCCTCGCGTGGCGGCTGCAAGCGGAATCGATATCGGTCGGCGGCACGCAAGCCGTCGCGTACGCGTGGGCGTTCGGCCTGCTTTGCGTGCTGCATGCGGCGAGCTTCGTCACGACGCTGCGGCTGCCGTTGTGGTCGGCCGGTGCGGGCGGGCGAATTGCCGGCACCGCGCGCGCCGGTTCGCGCTGAACGTGGGGGAGCGCCGCACGACGCGCGCGGCCTCCCCGCTACGGCAGCCACATCGGCACGATCGAGATCACGAGCAACACGCCCAGCCCCGCATTCAGGCAGCGCCACTGCCGCTCCGTGCGCAACACACGCGCGAACAGCAGCCCGGCGAAACACCACAGCGACAGCGACACCATCGCGGCCACGCCGAACGCCAGCCCGAGCAATACGCCGAGCCGTGCCGGCCCGGACGCGAGCGCGGCGAACGACGCGGCCGCGCCGAGCGTCATCGCCCAGCCTTTCGGGTTGTGCCAGAGCATCCAGACGCCGCTGACGAACCCTTGCGGCCGGTGCACGGCGGCATCGAGCCGCGGCTTGCCGCCGCGCCCGATGCGTACGGCCAGCCACACGAGGTACAACGAGCCGGCCGCCTTCATCGCGAACTGCAATGCTGGCAGCGCAAGCAACACGCTGCCGAGCCCGGCCGCGGCGGCCGCCGCCATCGACGCCAGGCCGGCCGCGATGCCGGCCATCAGCGGCAGCGACCGCCGATAGCCGAAATGGGCGCCCGATGCGGTTGCAAGCGTCGTCGCGCCGCCCGGCGTCACGGTGGACACGATCACGAACAGCATCAGCGGCAGGTAGTCGCGAAGCAGCACGGAGGCTCCCGGTTGTCGTCGTCGAAGCCCTGTTTTACGCGCGATCTCCCCATTACGAAAGCGAAAGCTTTTTATGCCTGCCATTAGCATTCATAATGTTACGCATGACACGCAATCTCGACATCGCGCTGCTGCGCGCCTTCGTCACGGTCGCCGATCATCGCAGCATGACGGCGGCCAGCCGTGCGCTGCACCTGACGCAAGGCGCGATCAGCCAGCAGGTCGCGCGGCTCGAAACGCTGTCCGGCCCGCTGTTCGTCCGCGAGCATCGCAACCTGCTGCTCACGGCGGCCGGCGAGCGGCTGCTCGAACAGGCGCGCCGGCTGCTCGCCGTGCACGATGCGCTGCTGACCGACCTGACGGCCGGCGCGGTCGAAGGCGCCGTTCGCGTCGGCGCACCGCAGGATCTCGTCAGCACCTGTCTCGCGCCGATCCTGAAAGGCTATGCACAGGCGCATCCGCAGGTCGCGCTCTCGCTCGTGTGCGCGGCGTCGCCAGAACTGCGGCGGGGGCTCACGCAAGGCGATCTCGACGTCGCGCTGATCGAGGCGCCGGTCCGGCCGTCGCGCGGCGAATGCATCGCGGTCGACCGGCTGGTCTGGGTCGGCGCGAAAGGCGGCACCGCGCACCGGAACACGCCGCTGCCGGTATCGATGGTCGCGCAGACCTGCGCGTTCCGCCCGACCGTGCTCGACGCGCTGCGCGGCTGCGATCGCGCGTGGCGCACCGTGTTCGAGAACGGCAGCTTCGACGCGACGGCCGCAACCGTGCGCTCCGATCTCGCCGTGACCGTGTGGCTCGCGTCCACCGTGCCGGCCGACCTCGACATCCTGCCGGCCGGCAGCGGCCTGCCCGCGCTGCCGAATTTCGCGATCAACCTTCATCTGCCGCGCGGCCAGCGCACGCCGGCCGCAACGGAACTGGCCCGCCACCTGCGCAACGGCTTCGCACGCCTCCGCGCGGCAGCGTAGCGCCGGTTCACGCTACACGGTGCCCGGCTCCTGCGGCGCCGGCGTCGTGCCCGCCGCCTCCAGCGCCTGATGCAGCGTCGCGAAGATGCACGACGCGCCGACGATCTCGGTGATCCGGTGACGATCCATGTCCGCGCGCAGGTAGCGGTTGACGCGCCCGAACAGCACGCCGATCCCGCGCGCGTGCAGCGTCTTGACGAGATCGGTCACGGTCCGCGCGGCCGAATAGTCGAGATCGGTGATCGCACCCGCGTCGACGACGAACCAGCGCGGCGGCACCGGCGCCGCCTCGACGAGCTCGGTCACTTCGCCGGCGAACAGATGGTCGTTCGCGAAGAACAGGTCGGAACCGAACCGGTAGACGATCAGCCCCGGGGCCGTCATCGCGCCGGGCCGCGTGGGCACCGGCTGCCACCGCCCGTTGCCTTCGACCGGTTCGAGCACCATCGTGTGCGGCTGGTAGCTGTGGCGCACGTGCCGCATCAGTGACAACGCGATGGCCAGCAGGATGCCGTGCTCGACGCCGACCGTCACGACGGCCGCGGCCGTCACGAGCGCGAGCGTGAATTCGCCGGGGCTTTCCTTGCGGATCGCCGCGAGGCTGCGCACGTTGATCAGCCCGAGCGCGATCGTGAACACGATGCCGGCCAGCACCGCATGCGGCAGATACTGCAGGGTCGTGCTGAGGAACAGCAGCACGACGGCCACGACGGCGGCGAACGCGAGATGCCCGATCTGGCTGCGCACGCCCGCGCCGTCGGCCATCGCCGTCTGCGTCGGGCTGCCGTTGACGACGAACGCGCCGCCGATCGCCGCAGCCGCATTCGCGGCCGCGAGGCCGAGGATGTCGGCGTTGGTGTCGACCTCCTCGCCGTACTGCTGCGCGAACACGCGTGCGGCGGCCGCGCTCTGCGCGATGATCATCACGAAGCACGACGCGGCGACCGGCACGAGATCGAGGAACTGCTGCCACGTGACGGACGGCCAGCGCAGCGGCGGCAACCCGCCCGCGACGGGCCCGAGCACCGCGATGCCGTGCGCTGCAAAGCCGAACGCATGGCTTGCGGCGATGCTGCCCGCGACCGCGATCATCGGCATCGGCACGCGCGGCAGGAACCGCTTGCACGCAAGAATCGCGACGACGACGAGCGCCGCGAGCGCGAACGTCGGCCGGTTCGCGTGGACGAGATGCGTGACGACATAGTCGAGTTGCGCGAGGCTGCGCGATGCCGGGTACGGTACGGCGAGGCCGAGCATGTCGCCGAGCATCGCGATCGACACCTGCACGCCGACGCCGGCAAGAAAGCCGACCAGCACCGTGCGCGACAGGAAATCGGCGAGAAAACCGAGCTTGAAGAGGCGCGCGAGCAGCAGCATCGCGGCGGTCAGCAGCGCGACCATGCCGGCCAGCGCCGCATAATCGGCGCTGCCGGCCGGCGCCATCGACGAAAGCCGGCTCGCGAAGATCGTCGCGGTCGCGGAATCGGCGGCGACCACGAGATGGCGCGACGCGCCGAAGCACGCGAACGCCACGAGCGGCAGGAACACCGTGTAAAGACCCGTGACGGCCGGCATGCCAGCGATGCGCGCGTAACCGAGCACCTGCGGAATATCCATCGACGCGAGCGAAATGCCCGCGAATACGTCGCGGATCGCCGCTGCGCGGCGGATCGGGAGGATGCCTTTCAGCAGCCGCACGCGTAACGGACGGCTTTCGTTGGAATCGTGCATGCGTGAAATGCGTGAGGTCGAAGTGACGGGGTTCGCGAAGTCGTTCGTGCATCGTGCCCCGGGCAGGCCTCGCATGGCAAGTGCACGAACACGTCGCGTGTCGCTCACCGTCGCCGGATTGGCCGCAAACGACGGCAAGCAATACACCGACGACGCATGCGATGCCGGCATGATGGCATGAATCGCAGGCCGGGTGCCTTCGCCCGCGAAGGCCCGCCGTAGCGGCTTCGAGCCGATCGCGGGACTAACTAAAATGCATCCGGCGACAGGCGTACGCATCGGCTTGCGGTGATGCGGGTTCGCCATTCGCCATCACCGGAATACAGAGGAGACCTGCACAATGGTGAGGATATTCGGGAGCCGCGCGACGCACATTCACGGCACGCGTCCGGAACCCGATGGCACAATCACGGTCCCTTTCATGTGCCCTTCGCCGGGCGCGCGCTGCATCGCGGCGCCGATTCAACGCACCAGTAGGCCCTGTCTGCCCCCGTCTGCCCCATGAACCTGAATGAAGCTTCGTTTGCGCCGCTCGTCGGCATCCTCGTCCTGCTCGCCGCCGCCGGTGCGATCACCGCGGCCGTCCATTTCCTGCTGTTTCGCGTGGTCGCGCGGCTCGCGCGGCTGTCGGCCACGCGCGTCGACGACGCGCTGTTCGAGTTCGGCGCGTTCAAGTGGCTGAACCGCATCGTCCCGTTCGTCGTGATCAAGCTCGGCCTCGGCGCGGTGTCCGGTATTCCGGACACGGCCGCTCAGGCCATCGACAAGGTACTGTTCGCGCTGATCGTGTTCCTCGTGACGATGACGATCAGCGCGACGCTGTCCGCGCTCGAACACATGCATCGCACGCACCATCGCGACCAGCCGCGCCTGTCGCTGAAAGGCGCGATGCAGCTCGTCAAGCTCGTGATGTTCATCACGGCCGCGCTGGTCGTGATCGGCGATGCGACCGGCAAGCAGATCGGCCTGCTGCTGTCCGGCATCGGCGCGATGTCCGCGGTGCTGATGCTGATCTTCAAGGACACGCTGCTCGGCCTCGTCGCGGGCGTGCAACTGTCGTCGAACGACATGCTGCGGATCGGCGACTGGATCACGATGCCGTCGGCCGGCGCGGACGGCACGGTCATCGACATCACGCTGAACACCGTGAAGGTCGCGAACTTCGATCACACGATCATCACGGTGCCGACCTGGAAACTGATTACCGAGAGCTACCAGAACTGGCGCGGGATGACCGAAGCGGGCGGCCGGCGCATCAAGCGCGCGCTGTTCGTCGACGCGACGAGCGTGCGCTTTCTTGCGAACGACGAGATCAAACGGCTCGAACGCCTGACGCTGCTGAAGGACTACCTCGAAGACAAGGTCGACGCGATCGAGCAATGGAACGGCACGCTCGGCGCGGCCGGCGACTGCCCGGCAAACCGCCGCCAGTTGACGAATCTCGGCACGTTCCGCGCGTATGTCGCGAACTACCTGAAGAGCCATCCGCGGATCCGCCGCGACATGACGTGCATGGCGCGGCAGCTGTCGCTCACGGCCGAAGGCATTCCGCTCGAACTGTACTGCTTCACCGATACGACGTCGTGGGTCGACTACGAGACCATCCAGTCCGACCTGTTCGATCACCTGATCGCGGTGCTGCCGGAGTTCGGGCTGCGCGTGTACCAGCACCCGTCGGGCTTCGACATGCGGCAGATGGCGGGGGCCGCGCAAGCCGAATTGCAGGCGCCGCGCGCGAGTTGATCCATGCCACGGCGGCCGGCCACCGGCCGCCGCCTGCCTCGCGGCACAGCACCGCTCACCGCGCCGCGCACTCCGACGCGAGCCGCCCCAGCACCTTCAGCGCTTCCTCGATCTGCCGCGACCACGGATAGCTGTAGTTGAGCCGGATGAAATGCCGGTAATCGGTGCCCGCGGAGAACATGTGCCCGGGCCCGACCGTGATCCGCTGCGCGAGCGCGAGCGTGTAAAGCTTCATCGCATCGACCTGCGGCGGCAGCTCGACCCACAGCACATACCCGCCCTGCGGCTGCGACAGCCGCGTGCCTTCCGGAAAGAAACGCCGCACCATCGCGCTCATCAGGCTCGCCTGCTGCGCGTACTGCTTGCGCATGCGCCGCAGGTGGAAATCGTAGCCGTCGTATTTCAGGTACTCGGCGATCGCGAGCTGCTCGATCGCGGGCGTCGCGAGCGTGTTCAGGAATTTCAGCTTCTCGACCTGGTCGCGGTAGCGGCCCGGCATCGCCCAGCCGATCCGGTAGCGCGGCGACAGGCTCTTCGTGAACGACGCGCAATGCAGCACGAGCCCGTCGCGGTCGAACGATTTCAGCGCGCTCGGTGTCGTGTCGCCGAAGTGCAGCTCGTGATAGACGTCGCTCTCGATCGCCGGCACGCCGTGCTTCGCCAGCAGTTCGACGAGCGCGCGCTTGCGCGCATCGGGCATCTGGAAGCCGAGCGGATTCTGGAAATTCGGCATCACCATGCACGCGGCGATGCGCTCGCGCTCGAGGATCCGCTCGAGCGCGTCGAGATCGATGCCGTCGCTGGGGTGCGTCGCGACTTCGAGCGCGCGCATGCCCATGCGCTCGATCGCATGCAGCATCGCGTAGAACGTCGGCGACTCGACGGCGATCGTGTCGCCCGGCTTCGCGACGGCCTGCAGGCACAGGTTGATCGCCTCGGTCGCGCCGATCGTCATCACGATCTCGCCCGGCTCCACCGCGATTCCGCGCTCCGCATAACGCCGCGCGATCTGGCGGATCAGTTCCTGGTTGCCGGGCGGCAGGTCGTCGATCACGCCCCAGCGCGTGCGGCGGCGCCCGATCGCCTGCGCATAGCGCGCGAGGCGCTGCACCGGGAACTGCGATGCATCGGGATACGGCGAGCCGAGCGGCACCGCGTCGTCGCGCGCGATCGAGCGCAGCGTCGACAGCACGAGCCGGCTCACGTCCACTGCCGACGGCTCGGCGGCCGGCGCCGAGATGTGCAGCTCGGCCTCGGCCGGCGCCGCCGCGCGCGCCCGCACGAAATAACCCGACTGCGGCCGGCTTTCGATCAGGCCGCGGCTTTCCAGCACGAGGTACGCGCGCAGCACGGTCGTGACGCTCAGCTGCTGCTGCCGGCTCGCCTGCCGCACCGACGGAATCCGCTCGCCGGCCCGATACACGCCACGCTCGATCTGCGCCTGGAGATCGTCGGCGAGTTGTTCGTAACGCTTCACGCGCCTCCCTTTCAACTTCCCTTCAACAACACAGTTGCGATCCGCACTGTATGAATGGTCGCAACTGTACTCTTTTTTGAAGTGAACAGGTGTACACACAGCCGGACGGGTGCCGCGCGTACTCTGCACGCATCGACCCCGACACCCGCTGCATCATGAAAAAGAAATCCGCCACCGCGCGCATCGAACCGTACACCCACCCGGCTGCCGGCTGGGGCGCGCTGAAAGCCGTCACGATCAACCTGATCAAGGAAAAGGTCGCCGGCGGCAATTACCGCACGCTGCTGCGCCAGAACCAGCCGGACGGCTTCGACTGCCCCGGCTGCGCGTGGCCCGACCGCCAGCACGCATCGACGTTCGAATTCTGCGAGAACGGCGTGAAGGCGGTGGCCGCCGAAGCGACGAGCAAGCGCGTGACGCCCGAATTCTTCGCCGCGCACACGGTCACCGAGCTGCTCGAACAGTCGGATTTCGAACTCGAACAGCACGGCCGGCTCACCGATCCGATGGTGTACGACGCGCAGACCGACCGCTACGTGCCGATCGCGTGGGACGACGCGTTCGAGTTGATCGCGCGCCACCTGCGCGCGCTGCCCGACCCGAACCAGGCCGCGTTCTACACGTCCGGCCGCGCGAGCAACGAAGCGGCGTTCCTGTACCAACTGCTCGTGCGGCTGTACGGCACGAACAACTTCCCCGATTGCTCGAACATGTGCCACGAGGCGACGAGCCGCGGGCTGCCCGCGTCGGTCGGCGTCGGCAAGGGCACCGTCACGCTCGACGATTTCGAGCATGCGGACACGCTGCTGATCTTCGGCCAGAACCCCGCGACCAACCACCCGCGGATGATGGGCGAACTGCGCGAATGCGCGAAGCGCGGCGCGACGATCGTGTCGATCAACCCGCTGAAGGAACGCGGCCTCGAACGCTTCGCCGATCCGCAAAGCCCGATCGAAATGCTGACGATGTCGGGTACAAAGATCGCATCGACGTTTATCCAGCCGACGATCGGCGGCGATTTCGCGCTGATCAAGGGGATGGCGAAACGCGTGCTCGAACTCGACGACGCCGCGCGTGCCGCCGGTGCGCCGCGCGTGCTCGACACCGCGTTCATCGGCGAGCACACGGCCGGCTTCGACGCGTTCGCCGACGACCTGCGCAACGAAAGCTGGTCCGCGCTGACGGCCGAAAGCGGCGTGCCGTACGAGCAGATCGACGGCCTCGCGCAGCTCTATGCACGCAGCGAGCGCGTGATCGCGACGTGGGGCATGGGCATCACGCAGCACAAGCATTCGGTCGCCACCGTGCAGATGCTGACGAACCTGATGCTGATGCGCGGCAACATCGGCCGCCCCGGCGCGGGCCTGTGCCCGGTGCGCGGCCACTCGAACGTGCAGGGCAACCGCACGGTCGGCATCGAGGAAAAGCCGTCGCAGGCGTTCCTTGACCGGCTCGGCCGCGTGTTCGACTTCGAACCGCCGCGCCACCACGGCTACGACGTCGTCGAGACGATCGAGGGGATGCTCGAAGGCCACGTGAAGGTGCTGATCGGCCTCGGCGGCAACTTCGCGATGGCGACGCCCGACACGCCGCGCACGTGGGAAGGCATGCGCCGCTGCGACCTGTCGGTGCACATCACGACGAAACTGAACCGCAGCCACCTGATCCACGGCCGCGACGCGCTGATCCTGCCGACGCTCGGCCGCACCGAGATCGACCTGCAGGACAACGTCGCGCAAGGCGTGACGGTCGAGGATTCGATGAGCATGGTCCACGTGTCGTACGGAATGAACAAGCCGGCGTCGCCGAACCTGATGTCGGAACCCGCGATCGTCGCGCATATGGGCCATGCGCTGTTCGGCAGCGGCAAGATCGACTGGCTCGCGTACAAGGACGACTACACGAAGATCCGCGACGCGATCGAGGCGACGCTCGACGGCTTCTACGACTACAACACGCGCATCGCGCGGCCGGGCGGCTTCCACCTGCGCGTCGCATCGCGCGACCGCGAATGGCTCACGCCAACGGGCAAGGCGAACTTCATCGCGCACGCGCTGCCGACCGACACGCCGATCCAGCGCGCCCGCGCGCTGCACGGCGAACGCCTGATGACACTGATGACGACGCGCTCGCACGACCAGTACAACACGACCGTCTACGGGCTCGACGACCGCTATCGCGGCGTGTTCGGCCAGCGCCGCGTGGTGTTCGCGAACCGCGACGATCTCGCGATGCTCGGGCTCAAAGCCGGCGAATGGGTCGACATGGAAACCGTGTGGCACGACGGCATCGAGCGGCGCGCGGACGGCTTCCTGCTCGTCGAGTACGACATCCCGCGCGGCTGCATCGGCGCGTACTACCCGGAAACCAACCCGCTCGTGCCGCTCGACAGCGTCGGCGACGTGTGCAACACGCCGACGTCGAAGTCGGTGCCCGTGCTGCTGCATCGCGCGGCCGCGCCGGCATCGATCGCCGCCTGACGGAGCACGACGATGATCGTTCGGCCGCGCGAGCACTGGCTGCGGATGCTGCTCGTCTGGAACGGCTCGGTGCTGCCGACCATCCTGCCGCAGCTCGTGCTGACGCTCGCGATCAGTCTCGTCGCCGTGTGGGGCGGCGGCCGCGTGCTCGGCGAGAAGGTGCCGCTGAACCCGACGCCGTTCACGCTGATCGGCCTGACGCTGGCCATCTTCGCGGGGTTTCGCAACAACGCGAGCTACGACCGCTACCGCGAGGCGCGGCAACTGTGGGGCGGTGTGCTGACCGCCACGCGCACGCTGGTGTCGCAGGCGCTCTGCTACGGCGCGGTCGATCACGACGACGACGCGCGGCGCGCGTTCGTGCGGACCGTCGTCGCGTTCGTCTATGCGCTCAAGCATCAACTGCGCGGCACCGATCCGGCCGCGGACCTGCATGCGCTGCTGGACCACGACACCTACGCGCGCGTCGCCGCGTCGCGGTTCCGCCCGGTCGCGATCGTGCACGGGCTGCGCGAAGCATTCGCCGCGCGCGCCGACGCCGGTCACCTCGCCGACACGCGCCTGTGGATGCTCGACGCGCGCCTCGACGAGCTCGTCTCGATGGTGAGCGGCTGCGAGCGCATCGCGTCAACGCCGATCCCGTTCTCGTACGACGTGCTGCTGCACCGGACCATCTATGCGTACTGCGTGCTGCTGCCGTTCGGCCTCGTCGACTCGATCGGCGCGGCGACGCCGTTCGTCTCCGTGTTCGTCGCGTATACGCTGATCGCGCTCGACGCTATTGCACATGCGATCGCCGAGCCGTTCGGCGACGGACCGAACCATCTCGCACTCGATGCGATCACGCGGCAGATCGAGCGCACGCTGCTCGAACTGAACCGCGAGCCGCTGCCGGCGGAAGTGACGCCCGGCCGGTCGTATCGGCTCACCTGACCCGCCGCCCGCGCGGCGTCGCTCAGCCGCTGCGCCCGCGCAGGAAGCCGCCGTGCTCGGCGGCCGCATCCGCGATTCGCCGCAGCAGCACGATGCCGCGCAACAACGCATGCGTATCGTCGCCGTCGCGGGCGGCCACGCGCCGCCGCAGCACGCGGGCCGCCGCGTCGCAGGCCCGGTCGAGCTGCGCGAAATCCGAGCGCGCGACCCGCGCGCGCACCACGGTTGCCGCACGGCGCATGGCCGGCTCGCGCGCCGCCAGTTCGGCGAGCGACAGCAGGCTGTCGCCGATTCCCCAGATCGCCAGCAAGTCGCGCATGTCGCGCTCGATCAGCGTCTGCGGCAGGCTGCCCGCGAAACCGAGTTCGCGCGCGAGACGATCGGCCGTGCGGCTCAGCCATGTGCTCACGGACCACGCCCGCGGGTCGCGCGCAATGTCGGCCAGATCGCGGCGCACCGCGCGATGCAGGCGCCGCCGGCTGGTGCCGGGATCGCCCGGAAACACGAGCGCGAACACCAGCGCGCTGAACGCGATCCCGAGCATCGTCGCGAGTGCGCCATTCAGGAACGACGCGTCGCCGATGCGCGCCGTATTGTCCGGCGACGTGAAATTCCAGAAGAAGATCGAGAAGCCGCTGCCCATCGCGGCCGTGCGCGGATGACGCATCGCGATGCCCGTGCCGATCAGGAACACGCCGAGGATGTAGGCCAGCATCTCGAAGCCCGACACCGCGGGCAGAAGGATGAAATTGCAGACGACGCCCGCGACAGCCGCGCACGCGGAGCCCTTCAGGAAGCCGACGGCCGCGCGCACCGAGTTCGGGCGGGTCGAGAACAGTGCGCAGACCACGGCCGTGATCGCGACGAAACCGGCGCCCGACGGCCACGCGGTGACGATCCAGAGCGCCGACGCGACCAGTACCGCGATGAATGCACGGATGCCGTTGTGCCACGCGAGCACCGGATCGTGATGGAACGCGTAGCGCACGTGCGAAGGCGGCGGCTCAGGCCGGTCGAGCAGCGCCTGACTCGCGAATGCATGGTCGAAGCCCGCGAGCAGCGCCGCCAGCCGGTCGAGCGTCAGCAGGCGCGACGTGTCGGGGCCGGCCGGCCCGGCGGCCTCGGCGCGCAGCGCGTCGTCCACGCGCAAGCGCAACGCCGCCATCGCGCGCCCCGAGTCGCGTGACGCGCCCGGCTCGCGCGATGCGGCGACGCCGTCGAGCACGCGTGCGGCCTCGTCCACCAGCGGGTCCGGCGCATCGCCGCCGCGCATGGCGTGTTCGCGAATCGCCTGCCCCGCCGCCTGCGCGGTCAGCACGCCCAGCGCCGCGGCACGCAGATGGCCGATCGCGTTGCGCGCCGGCGGCGCGCCGGTCGCCGCATATTCCGCCGCCGTGTCGAGTTCGAGCGCGTCCGCGAACAGCCCGTGTACTGCCGCGTCGTTCGGCTCGCGGCGCAGTGCGCCCGCGCCGACGGCAACGGCCCGATCGAGATAGCGCGCGAGCCGCGTACGGACGTCCGTCAGCGGCGCGCCCGGCGCGAAAATCGTTTCGAACGCCGCGGCACACAGGATGCCGACCACCACGTACAGGAACCGCGCGATCGCGATGTCGAACGCATGCAGCGGCGCGGACACCGCGTCCATCGCGATGATCGCCGCTGTGTAACCCGAGAGCACCGCCGCATACGCGCGGAAATTCCGCTGGAACGTGGCGACGCCCGCGCACAGGCCGATCCACGCCGCGAGCGCCGGCAGGAACAACTCGGGGGTCTGCGCGAACGCGCCGGTCAGCGCGAGCGCGACGGCCGCGCCGATCGCGGTGCCGAGAATCCGGTACTGGCTCTTCGATAAGCCCATCCCGCGGCTGCCCTGCGCGACGATCCATACGGTCGACGCGGCCCATATCGGGTCGTCGAGGTTCATCCGGAATGCGATGTAAAGCGCGAGCAGCGACGCGGCCGTATTGCGCAGCGCGAATGCAATAGTGCCGGGCGGCAGCGTCGGGCGCGCGTCGCGCAGCGCGGCCCGGATGGCCGCGAACGGCGGCAGGCTGGGGAAAGCGAATTTCATCCGGCGAGCATACGATCGCGCGCCGGCCGCCACTACGGGGTACTGACGGGATGCGTTATTGCACCGCGCAGGATAATCGAGCGTGACATGAAACGATCCAGCGAGCGACGGTAAGATGCGCGCTGGCCGAACACTGAAACGACCCGTATGGACTTCGAGAGCATCCGGATATTTTTGCGCGTGGTGGAACGCGGCAACTTCACCGCCGCCGCCACGCAACTCGACATGCCACTCAGCCGCGTGAGCCGCAAGGTCAAGCAGCTCGAGGACGATCTCGGCGTCCAGCTGCTGTATCGCACCACGCGCCGCGTGTCCGTCACCGAAGCCGGGCGCGACTACTACGAGCGCTGCCTGCGCGCCGAGGACATCCTGCTCGACGCGGACCGCCAGGTCCGCGCGCTGCGCACGGACCCCGAAGGGACGCTGCGCGTGCTGGTGCCCTACTCGATCGGCCTGTTCGAACTGGAGCCGGCGCTCGCCGAGTTTCGCCGGCGTTACCCGTTGGTCCAGCTCGTGCTGATCTACGACAACAGCGCGCTCGACCTCGTCGAGCACGGCTTCGACGTCGCGCTGCGCACGGGCGTGCTGACCGATTCCGGCTATGTCGCACGCTCGCTCGGCTGGTCGCACGCGAAATTCGCGGCCAGCCCGCGCTACCTCGACCGCGCCGGTCGGCCGCAGACGCCGCAGGATCTCGTCGATCACGACATCCTGTTCGTCGGCCGCGATACGCCCGGCCTGACGCTGCGGCTCACCAACGCGGCCGGCGACGTGGCCGACGTGCCGGTCCGGCCCGTGCTGATCTCGAACGAATCGGTCACGGTGCTGCGCCAGGCCGCGAGCGGCGGCGGCATCGCGCTGATCTCCACGCACTTCACCGCGCAGCGGCTCGAGAAGAACGAGCTCGAAATCGTGCTGCCCGACTGGTACCGCACCGACGACGTCGAGCTTCATGTGCTCTATCCACGGCGCGCGACGCTCGATAGCAAGGTGCGCGCGTTCGTCGAGTTCCTGACGGAAGTCTTCACAGCGTGGCGGACCGCGCCGTAGCCGGCAATCGACACGTCGCATCCGGATTATTGCGGTACACGAAAGGATTTAATGAGCGCGCGAGCGTTGATCGTCGTACGCCGCATCGTTAGCCTGTGGCAATGAAAAACGACCACACCCGCTATGGCAGCCACGTGCCCGCTGCCCGCCGACGCGTCACGCGCGTCGCGCCTTCCTGACCGGCGATATCCCGCCTCCCGAAGCCTGCCACGGCTTCGTCGATCCGATTGAACGATTGAACGCCTGAACCCACGCTGCGCGCGGACGGCCCCGTTTGCCGGGCCGCCCGCGCGCGGTGCGTATTCGTCCGGTTCGTCCCGTTCGTCCATTGCGCGGCCCGCCCGCGCAGGCATCGCGCGCACGTGCGCGACGGTCTGCGCGCGCGCCGGGCCACCCTCCATCACGCAGGAACACAATGTCATCTCCGTCATCTCCGGCCCCGCTGTCGGGCGGCCGGCTCGCGATCGGCACGATCGCGGTATCGCTCGCGATGTTCATGAACGTGCTCGATTCGTCGATCGCGAACGTCGCCATTCCGACGATTTCGGGCGACCTCGGCGTGTCGGTCGACGAAGGCACGTGGGTGATCACGATCTTCGCGGCAGCGAACGCGGTGTCGATTCCGCTGACGGGCTGGCTCACGCAGCGCTTCGGCCAGGTGCGCCTGTTCGTCACGTCGATCCTGCTGTTCGTGTTCGCGTCGTGGCTGTGCGGGATCGCGCCGAACCTGCCGACACTGCTCGCCGCGCGGATTTTGCAGGGCGCGGTCGCGGGGCCGCTCGCACCGCTGTCGCAGGCGCTGCTGCTCGGCGCATGGCCGCGGCAGAAATCGTCGAGTGCGCTTGCGCTGTGGTCGATGACGGCGCTCGTCGGCCCGATCGCGGGGCCGTCGCTCGGCGGCTGGATCACGTACGACTACAACTGGTCGTGGATCTTCTACATCAACATCCCGGTCGGCTTCTTCGCGGCGGCCGTCACGTGGATCGTGTTCCGTGACCGCGAATCGGCCACGCGCCGCCTGCCGATCGACACGGTCGGCCTGCTGCTGCTCGTGCTGTGGGTCGCGTCGCTGCAGATCATGCTCGATAAGGGCAAGGATCTCGACTGGTTCAACTCGCCCGTCGTCGTCGCGCTCGGCATCGTCGCGCTGATCGGCTTCGCGTTCTTTCTCGTGTGGGAGCTCTACGAGGCCAATCCGATCGTCGACCTGCGGCTCTTCACGCAGCGCAATTTTGCGGGCGGCACGATCGCGATCTCGGTCGCGTACGGGATGTTCTTCGGCACGCTGGTGCTGCTGCCGCAGTGGATGCAGGGTTATCTCGGCTACCGCGCGGTCGATTCGGGGCTCGCCACCGCGCCGCTCGGGATTTTCGCGATCCTGCTCACGCCGGTCATGGGGCGCCTCCTGCCGCGCACCGATCCGCGCTACATCGCGACGCTCGCGTTCGTCGGCTTCGCGGTCGTCTTCATGATGCGCACGACGTTCTACACCGATGTCTCCCACTGGGATCTCGTACTGCCGACGCTGCTGCAGGGCATTCCGATGGCGATGTTCTTCGTGCCGCTGACGTCGATCATCCTGTCCGGGCTGCCGCCGGAAAAGATCCCGGCCGCGGCCGGCCTGTCGAATTTCGGCCGCACGTTCTGCGGCGCGGTGGGCACGTCGCTGATCAGCAATGCGTGGAACAACCGCACGATCCTGCATCACGTGCGGCTCACCGAACAGGCGAGCGCCACCAACCCGGTCTTCGCGCAGCAGGTCGACGCGACGCGCTCGCTGCTGCACATGAGCCCCGACTCGGCGCTCGCGTTCTTCAACGCGTCTGTCGATTCGCAGGCGGCCGTCATGGGATTGAACGACATCTTCTACGTGTCGGCGATCATCTTCATCGCGATCATTCCGCTCATCTGGATCACGAAACCGTCGCGCTCGGGCGGCGGCGATGCCGATGCGGCGGCGGCCGGCGCGCATTGATTCGCGGCGGCGCGGGCCCGCGCCGCAAAACGCAGACGTAATAAAGACTTGCAATCGATACAGGCGGAAACGTCAACAGCCGGTGCCCTCCACGCGTTTTTTCCTCAAGCGCCCACGATTCGGACGCACAACGACAGGAGAAAACACCATGCGAGCCCTTACCCGCCATTTCGCGATCGCCGCCACCCTGATGTCGGTGCTGACCGGCACCGCGTTCGCCGACACGCAGTGGCAGCAGGCGCATCCGCGCCGCGAAGAGGTCAACCAGCGTCTCGCAAACCAGAATCGCCGCATCCATCACGAAGTGAAGGAAGGCGAGATGTCGCACCAGCAGGCCGCGCGCCTGCACCGCGACGACCGCAAGATCCGCCAGGAAGAGCGGGACATGGCTGCGCAGAATCACAGCCACATCACCAAGAGCGAACAGCGCGTGCTGAACCAGCAGGAAAATGCGGTCAGCCACAAGATCGGCCAGTAAGCGACCACAACAAGCGCCCAATCGCCTTCACCTGAAACGCCCGCTGCCGCCGTGCGGCAGCGGGTGCTTGTTGTTGTATCGAATCGTTTCAACGCGCGATCCGTGTCAAATGCCGCGGGTATACTCCGTCGTCAGCCGCTTGCCGTAATCGACCGTCAAGAACGGCCCGATTCCGGGCGGTTTCGTCGCGAAGCTTCGCGTTTCGCCTCCCCCGCGCCCCAGCCTCGATACGAGACACTCGACGATCCGACCATGAAACGATTCCTGCTGCTCCTTCCCGCCGCCCTGCTCGCCGCCTGCGGTTCCGCGCCCTCGTCCGACTCGGCCTCGTCATCCGGCGCAGCGCCGATGATCTACGTGTCGTCGCAACGTCCGGCCCACGCGATCGCCAACTGCCTCGACAGCCGCCTGTCGGGCACCGAGCAGTCGCAGCACAACGGCGTGATCGACATCTCCATCGGATCGAACTCGTACTTCGTCACGCTCACACCGTCGGGCAACGGTTCGGTCGTCAAGGTCGTGCGCGGCTCGGGCAGCGAGCCGCCCGAGGAAGCGATGCGCTTCGCGATCGCACGCTGCGTGATCTGATCCGACACCTGCCGGCGCCGGGCGCCCGCCCGGCCCACTCGTGCGCGTCACCACGCGCACGCCGAATATTTTCATCCGGGTGGCCGTCGATGAGAGAATCGCACCACGATTCCCTTTCGATGGAGCCCGCATGAAGCACCTGCTGTCCCGGCTGTTCGTCAGCGCCGCGCTCGTCGCGCTTGTTCCGGCGCTGCCGGCGCAGGCTGCCACGCCGCCCGGCATCTTCGTCGTCGCCACGCAGCTCGGCGAATTCACGACCCTCGACCCGAGCGGGATCTACGAACTGGTGCCGTCCGAGTATGTCGCGAACACCTACGAACGCCTGGTGCGCGTCGACCTGAAGGACCCGACCAAATTCAACGGGCAGATCGCGCAATCGTGGACGGTCGGCGCCGACGGCGTGACCTACACGTTCAAGCTGCGCCCCGGCCTCATGTTCCATTCCGGCAACCCGGTGACCGCCGACGACGTCGCGTGGTCGCTGCAGCGCACCATCCTGCTCGACAAGGGGCCGGCCGGCGTGCTCGCCGATCTCGGCCTGACCAAGGCCAACGTGGTGCAGAAGGTACGCGCGATCGATCCGCAGACCGTCGTGCTCGAAACCGACCGCAGGTACGCGCCGAGCTTCGTGCTCAACGTGCTGAGCGCGTGCCCGGCATCGGTGTTCGACAAGAAGCTGCTGCTGTCGCACCAGGAAGGCAACGATTTCGGCAGCGGCTGGCTCAGGACCAACGACGCGGGCTCGGGCCCGTACCAGCTCGTCAAGTGGACGCCGAACGAAAGCATCGTGCTGCAGCGTTTCGACAAATACCGCACGCCGTACCCGATGAAGCGCGTCGTGCTGCGCCACGTGCCCGAAGCGTCCGCGCAGCGACTGCTGCTTGAGAACGGCGACGCCGACGCCGCGCGCAACCTGAGCCCCGACAGCCTCGCCGCGCTGACGAAGGCCGGCAAGATCAAGGTCGCGTCGTGGCCGGTATCCGCGCTGCTGTACCTGAGCCTGAACACGAAGAACCCGAACCTCGCGAAGCCGGACGTGCAGCAGGCGATGAAATGGCTCGTCGACTACGACGGCATCCAGCGCAACATCGTCAGCACGACCTACAAGGTGCATGAAACCTTCCTGCCCGAAGGCTTCCTCGGCACGCTGAACGCGCGGCCGTACAAGCAGGACGTCGCGAAGGCGAAGGCGCTGCTCGCAAAGGCCGGTTTGCCGAACGGCTTCGACGTGACGATGGACATGCCGAACGACTATCCGTACCTCGAGATCGCGCAGGCGCTGCAGGCGAACTTCGCGCAGGGCGGCATCCGCGTGAAGCTGATTCCCGGCGATGCGAAGCAGGCGATCGGCAAGTACCGCGCGCGCCAGCACGACATCTTCATCGGCGAATGGTCGCCCGACTACATGGACCCGAACAGCAACGCGCGCGGCTTCGCGTGGAACCCGGACAACTCGGACCAGTCGTCGACCAAGATGCTCGCGTGGCGCAATAGCTGGGACATTCCGCAGCTGACGAAGGACACCGAGGCCGCGCTCGTCGAGCCGTCGCCCGCGAAGCGCGCGCAGCGTTACGAAGCGCTGCAGAAGGCCGTGCTCGCGAACTCGCCGTTCATCATCATGTTTGAGAAGGTCGTGCAGGTCGCGACGCGCCCCGGCACGACCGGGCCGGAAATCGGGCCGATCAACGACCTCGTGTCATACCGTACGCTCGCGAAATAATCGCGGCTTCCCGCGCGGCCGGCCACGCCGGCGCGCGGGTAATCGCCGCGGCCCGCCGCGCCGGCGCTATGCCGTGCGGCGGCGGCGATCTACAATGGCCGACGCCACGGGGCCGGCCGCGCCCGGCGGCGATGAAAACCTCCGAATTCGGGTCACCGACGAAAACTGGATGCGCACGCCCGGGTGCGCGCAACGGGAACAGAACATGCATCCGAGCGAGCACGCGGTCTGCGTGGCGATCAACGACAACAACCGCGCATGGTACGAAATGCTCGTGCCGTTCCTGCTGTCGCTGCGGCACACCGGCTACGACGGGCGGATCGCGGTGATCGGGTACGGGCTGTCCGAACGCAAGCGGCAGATCCTCGCGAGCCAGTCGGTCGACGTGATCGACGCGTCGAGCGCGTATACGCTGCCGGTCGGCCGCTTCATCGAAGCCGCCGAGTATTGCGCCCGCAACCCGCAGATCCGCAAGCTCGCGCTGTACGACGCCGACATCTGGTTCTGTGCGCCGAAATTCGATCTGTTTTCGCAGATCGGCGACGACCGGATCCACGTGTGCCCCGACCCGCTGTTCTGCACGTTCGTCGTCACGCCGCTGATCGGCGAGCGGCGCGACCATCATTGGCGCCTCGTCGTGGACGAAGTCAATGCACGCCACGGCAACGCGTTGCAGGCCGGGCTCGTTGCGGGAACGGCCGATGCATGGGCGCGCTACGCGAACCACCTGCGCGACTGCATCACCCGCATCGGCACCGATTTCCAGGAATGCTTCGGCATCGATACGACGTTCCTGCACCTGTGGAGCGCACAGGGCGAAACGGCGCTGCTCGATCCGGTCCAGAACTTCGTCAGCAAGTACGGCATTCACGAATCGTTCGACGCGAATAACGGCAGCACGACGCTCCGGTACCAGGGCGAGCCGATCCGCGCGCTGCACATGACCGGCGATATCCGCTTCTTCGACCGGTGGCGCTACTATGCGAACCACGTCGACGCCGCGCTGCGCGACGGCATGCCGTTCGCGCTGTCGGACGGCACGCCGGCGCAGTCCGATGCCGTCGCCGCACGGATCGCGGCGACGGACTACGTGCGATCGGCCGGGATGACCGTGTCGGCCGCGGCGATCGAGGGCAGCGCGGGCGCGTACGTGCAGGCGATCGACGAACCGGGCGGCACGATGCTCGTCGGCAGCGGGAACCACGAAATCGTGTTCACCGCGACACGCGACATCGCGCGCCTGAACATCTACATCACGCACCCGTCCGGCTCGCCGTCGCCGCTGCGGTGCGAAGTGCTGATCGACGGGCAGGCGCAGCGCAAAGGCACCGAACTGATGGCGCATTTCTGGTACCAGGTCGCGGCCGGCACCGTCATCACGCTGCGCTCGACGAGCCTCGGCGGCCAGCAGTGCAACGCGATCTGGCGGCTGCGCGAAGCGTCGGACATGCAGCAGTAGGCTGCGGCCCTGCGGTAGCCGCGCACCGCTGCCGCTCAATTGAATGCCGCCCACACCAGATACGCATTCAACCCGACGATCACGATCGTCGCCGCGCCGGCGACGATCCGCAACGGCATCCGCATTGCGTAAGCACCCATCACGTCCTCGCGCGCCGACAGCATCAGCAGCGCGATCATCGGCATCGGCAGCACGAAACTCAGCACGACCTGGCTCGCCACCATTGCACGCGTGACGTCGCAGCCGAACGCGACCACCGCGAACGCGGGCGCGATCGTCACCGCGCGCCGTACCCATACCGACATGCGGCGGCGGATGAAACCCTGCATCACGACCTGCCCGGCCATCGTGCCGACCACCGAGCTCGACACACCCGACGTCAGCAGCGCGACGAGAAACAGCGCACCGGCCGCCGGCCCGAGCACCGGGATCAGCGTGTGATACGCGTCGCCGATGTCGGTCATGCCCGGCGCGCTCAGGTGGAACGCCGACGACGCCATCATCACCATCGCGAGATTCACGAACCCGGCCAGCCCGAGCGCGACGACGACCTCGCGGTTCGAGAAACGCACGAGCCGCCGCCGCTCGACGTCGTCGCGCGGCTCGGTGCGATCCTGCGTGAGGCCCGAATGCAGATACAGCGTGTGCGGCATGATCGTCGCGCCGACGATCCCGACCGCGATCGTCAGCGCCGCATGGTCCGGAATCTGCGGGACGATCAGGTGGAATGCGGCCGCACGCCAGTCCTGCGGCGCGATCAGCAGTTCGCCGAGATAACACGCGCCGATCACGCCGACCAGCGCCGCGATCGCGGCTTCCAGCGGCCGGAAGCCGCGCTTTTCGAGCGCGAGGATCGCGCAGGTCGCGCATGCCGTCGCGATCATTCCCGCGAACAACGACAGGTGACACAACAGCCCGAACGCGAGCGCGCCGCCGAGGAATTCGGCGAGATCGGTCGCCATCGAGGCGATCTCGGATGCGACCCACATGCCCCACACGACCGGCGCGGGGAAACGGTCGCGGCACAGCTCCGCGAGATTGCGGCCGGTCACGATGCCGAGCTTCGCCGACATCGCCTGGAACAGCATCGCGATCGCGTTCGCGGCCAGCACGACCCACAACAGCCGGTAGCCGTACGCGGCGCCGGCCTGGATGTTGGTCGCGAAGTTGCCGGGATCCATATAGCCGATCGACGCGATCACGGCCGGGCCGACGAACGGCAGCAGCGCGGCGACGCCGGTGCGGCGCCCTTCCAGCGCGGCGCGCGCCGCGCCGTCGGCACGCTCGGGAGACAGGCCCGGCAGCGCGAAGCCGCCGGCGGATTTGCTCGAGACGGGAATCATGGTGTGTTGTGTTCCGTTCGGATAACGAAGGCTGGCCCGGAAGCGGGCGCCATGGCCGGCATGCCGCCTGCCGGCCACGGCGGCACGACGGCACGACGGCACGACGGCAGCGTTACAGCGGCACGACGTCGGGACGGTTGCGCGGAAACTGCGCGATCACGTCCGGCGCGACGTTCAGGTGCGCCTCGACGAGCTTCGGCGGCGTGTGCGCAAGCCAGTCGGACAGCGACACCTCGGCGTAGCGGTCGGTCTTGAAGATCTCGAGGAACACCAGGTCGGTCTTGCCGGTGTTCTGCACGTAGTGTCCGAGGCTCTTCTTCACGTAGCCGACGTCGCCCGCGCGGAAGTCGGCCGTCTGCGCCTTCGGCCCCGTGTCGAACACGGTCATCCGCGCCTCGCCCTGCAGGTAGTACTGCCATTCGTCCGCGTTCGGGTGCCAGTGCAGCTCGCGCATGCCGCCCGGATGCACGGTGACGAGCGCCGCCGCGACCGTCGTCGACACGTTGAAGTTGGTGCTGTCCGCGATCCGCACTTCGCCGCCGCGCGTCTTCCTGACCGGCTTCATGTCGCCGAGCGAGAAGACGAACGGATGCGGCGGCGCACCGGCCGACGAAGCGGACGCGCGCTGGGCTTCCGCGAGCGGGCCGGGTTCGTCGCCCTGGAAGATCCACAGGTTGTCGAGCGGAACGTTCCTGAACGCATCGGCCGGCACGCCGAAGTTCAGCGCGAGCACGTCGGGCGGCGTATGCGCGACCCAGTCGGTCAGCAGCAGCGTATTGAATTCCGACGCACGGCCGTTATCGAACGCGAGCAGGAATTCGGCGCCGTCGGTGCCGAGGCCCTGCAGCGAATGCGGCAGGCCGGGCGGGAAATACCAGAGATCGCCGGTTTTCACGTCCTGCACCGACGGCCGCCCCAGTTCGTCGAGCACCGTGATCCGGCAACGGCCGTCGAGCATGATCGCCCACTCGGCCTGCTGGTGCCAGTGCATCTCGCGAATGCCGCCGCGCGTCAGGCGCATGTTTACACCGGATATTGTTTCTGAAATCGCAAAATCGTCCTGTGTAACTTCGCGCGCCCATCCGCCATTTTGAATTCGTTTATGGGCGTTATTGAAAGACGCCCAGAATAATGGCATCCCGTTGATATCGGTGGCCGGCGGATCCTGAAAAGACGGAAACTGGTTTGCGATTGCCGGATTTTTCGGCCCCGGGTCGGTCAGGCTCTGGCGATTACGCGCATTCACCGCGCCTTCCGGCGGGCTGTCCGGATTACCGAACGAGGCGGCCTTGGCCGATACCGCAATGCCCGCTGCGGCAATGGCGCCGGCCGTACCCGCCAGCATCCTGCGTCGAGAAAGATTCGTCATGATGTCCTCTTCATTCTTGCGATTGAGCGAATTTCCATTACGGAACACTTGCCGCTTTTCGGATTATCGAAAATCGAACAGCCCGTGACGCAAGTTAAATACAAATCGACGCAAAACTTAAATGAATTATTAACCTTAATTAATGATTTAATCTGATCTGCTTTAATTTTGTAATTATTGCGGTGCGGCGGGATGCCGGAAGATGACCGATGCCGATGAATCGATCAGGTCCGGTGAATGTGGAAATAGGACCGCGCGGTCGTGATGTAACGAATGGCGACGAGAAAAGATCGAGACACGCAACGACACGGATCAACGCAAATTATTCCCCACAGGCATAAACGTGAAATATGCCTGACAGACATAAAAAGGGCACCATTGCACGCCCCCACCCCGCCCTCGAACACGTTTCCGACCCTATCACCTATCCCCACACCATAGTTTTTATCCGCTGGCGCGAATGATTTTGGCTTTGTTAGATGGATGACATTCGATCATCAGACGACAACGATCTAACAGCCGATGACCTGCGCGTTCGCCCATACCGTCGAATCCCGCTATGCCGAGCTGACGCCGACCGCGAAGCGCATCGCGAGCTACATGCTCGCGAACCTCGACCGGCTCGGGCTCGAGACGGCCGACCAGATCGCGCAGCAGGCCGGCACGAGCGGCATCTCGGTCGGGCGCTTCCTGCGCAGCGTCGGCTACCGCAATCTCGACGACCTGAAACGCGAACTGCGCGGCGGCGGCGATCGCCCGTGGATGATCACCGACCGGCTCGACGAATACCGCCGCGTCGCCGGCACGCAACCGGCCGAAGGCAGCGGCAGCGACGGCACGCTCGCGTCGTCGCTCGAACGCGAGCTCGATGCGATCCGCCACGTGTACCGGCTCGCCGAAGGCCCCGTGTTCGCGCAGGTCGCCGACCGCATCGCGCATGCCGACGCCGTGTTCATCCTCGGCATCCAGTCGACGCGCGGGATCAGCAACGCGTTCAGCAGCTATCTCGAATACCTGCGCCCGCGCGTGTTCTATTCCGACGGCCAGTCGGGCTCGTATGTCGATTCGCTGAACTCCGAATTCGAGCGGCCGTACTGCATCGTCACCGACACGCGCGCGTATTCGCGCAGCGCGCGCCGCTATTGCCAGGCGGCCGCCGAGCGCGGGCAGCCGTTCGCGCTGGTCACCGATCTGTCGTGCCCGTGGGCGCGCGAATGGCCGGCCGACCTGCTGCAGGTGAAGACCGACGTCGGCCAGTTCTGGGATTCGCTCGCGCCGCTCACCTGCCTGTTCAACCTGCTGATCACGGCCGTCGTCGACCGTCTCGGCCCCGCGATCGACCGGCGCGTCGCGCGCAACCGCGAACTGCAGCACACGTTCGACCAATTCGAATCCTGAGCGAGCCTGAACGAACCCGAACCGCCGATGAACGACCACCGCCTCGTCGAAATCACGCCCGCCACGCATCGCGTCGACCTCGATCTCGTCTACGCGACCGACCGCAACCTGACCGGCAAGCCGATCTACCGCCGCGCGCACTGCCTGCTGCTGGAGCCGGCCGAAGCCGCATTGCGCCGCGCGGTCGACGTCGCCGCGCAGGCCGGCTTCACGCTGCGCATCTACGACGCATACCGGCCGCCGCAGGCGCAGCAGGTGCTGTGGGATTTCCTGCCCGATCCGGACTTCATCGCCGATCTCGGCCGCGGCTCGAATCACAGCCGCGGCACCGCGCTCGACCTGACGCTGGTCGGTGCGAACGGCGAGCCGCTCGACATGGGCACCGGCTTCGACGAGATGGTCGCCGCGTCCGGCCACTTCCACGCGGGGCTGCCCGAAGCCGTGCAACGCAACCGCCTGCTGCTGCTCGGCGTGATGCACGCGGCCGGCTTCGCGCACATCGACAGCGAATGGTGGCACTACGAACTGCCCGGCTCACACGCGTTGCCGCAGATCGACAACGCGGCGAGCGGCCCGTGGCGCCTGATGTGATGCATGTCCCGCTGCCGTTTTACGTTCACCCATTGCACGTTCACCTCACGATGGAGCGCACATGAAACCCCTGACATCCCGGCTCGTCGCGGCGCTGGCCGCCGCGTCCGTTCTCGCCGCCGTTCCCCTTTCCGCCGCGCGCGCGGAAACACCGAAGGACCTGTTCGTGATGGCCACGCTGCTCGACGAATTCACGACGCTCGATCCGGGCGAGATCTACGAGCTGGTGCCGGAGGAATACGTCGCGAACACGTACGACCGGCTCGTGCGCGTCGACCTGCGCGATCCGTCGAAATTCAACGGCGATGTCGCGCAATCGTGGACGGTGAGCACCGACGGGCTGACCTATACGTTCAAGCTGCGCCCCGGCCTCAAGTTCCATTCGGGCAACCCGCTGACGGCCGACGACGTCGCGTGGTCGATCCAGCGCGCGGTACTGCTCGACAAGGGGCCGGCCGCCGTGCTGACCGGCATCGGCCTCACGAAGGCGAACGTCGCGGCGAACGTGAAGAAGCTCGACGACCAGACGATATCGGTCACGACCGACCGCAAATATGCGCCGACCTTCGTGCTGAACGTGCTCGGCTCGTGGCCCGCGTCGGTGCTGGACAAGAAGCTGCTGCTGTCGCACCAGCAGGGCAGCGACTTCGGCAATGCGTGGCTGAAGACCAACGAGGCCGGCTCCGGCGCGTACAAGCTGGTCAAGTGGACGGCCGGCGACAGCATCGTGCTGCAGCGCTTCGACGGCTACCGGCTGCCGCTCGCGATGAAGCGCATCGTGCTGCGCCACGTGCCCGAAGCCGCAAGCCAGCGCCTGTTGCTGGAAAACGGCGACGTCGATGCCGCACGCGACCTGAGCCCCGACGATCTCGCTTCCGTCGTGAAATCCGGCAAGGCGAAGGTGTCGGCATCGCCGCAGGCGACGCTGCTGTATCTCGGCCTTAACACGAAGAACCCGACGCTCGCGAAACCCGACGTGCAGGAAGCGCTGAAGTGGCTCGTCGACTATGCCGGCATCCAAAGCAATGTCGTGAAGACGACCTACAAGGTGCACCAGACCTTCCTGCCCGAAGGCTTCCTCGGCACGCTGAACGCGAACCCGTTCAAGCTCGACGTCGCGAAGGCGAAGGCGCTGCTCGCGAAGGCCGGCGTGCCCACCGGCTTTTCGGTGACGATGGACGTGCGCAACGACTATCCGTACACGGAGATCGCGCAGGCCGTGCAGGCGAACTTCGCGCAGGCGGGCATCAAGGTGCAGCTGATCCCCGGCGACAACAAGCAGACGCTCGCGAAATACCGCGCGCGCCAGCACGACATCTACATCGGCGAATGGTCGGCCGACTACATCGACCCGCACAGCAACGCGCAAGGCTTCGCGTGGAATCCGGACAACTCCGACAAGTCGAGCTATAAAATGCTGGCCTGGCGCAACAGCTGGGACATCCCGCAGCTCACGAAGGAAACCGACACCGCGCTCGCCGAACCGACCGCCGCGAAACGCGCGCAGTCGTATCAGGCGATGCAGAAGGACGTGCTCGCGCCCTCGCCGTTCGTGATCATGTTCGAGAAAGTCGCACAGGTGGCGACGCGGCCCGGCGTGAGCGGGCTCGAAGTCGGGCCGATCAACGATCTCGTGTCGTACCGTAACCTGAAGAAGATGTAAGCGTTGCAGGGAAGTACGTCGGGACGAACAGTGGCCCGCTGCCTGTTGGGATCTCTCAAATTGCAACGTGCGACTGCCTATCACGCCATCGGAGGCACCGTGCGCATTCCCATTCAAGATGCGTCTTCGTGTCGACAACGCGCCGCCAGTCAAGTATCTACCGCGACTGGCGGCGATCGCCGGCATGTCCCCGATGATCAGCCGCGCGGGCCGTTCGCTCTTCGTGATATCGGTCATACGGTTCAGTGGCGCGCATCCAGTTCAAGCCGGTTTCCGTTCACGACGAGCCTTACCGGATCGGTCTTCTTCCATTGCGACTTCGGAATGACCAACTGCCACTCGGCCCCATCCTGATCCCGAAAGAATCCAACCACCCCGACGAATTGCGCGTCGTCCGGCATCGGCGCCGATAGCTTGGTCGTCGCGCCCGGCGCGAGTGACACTTCCAGGTTGCCGAGGAGATCGGCCTTCAATAACGCGCGGCCGCCGTCGAGCAACTTAGCGTAGCGCCTTCGCGAAGGCTTTTACATCCTTCAACTGGAAAATCCTTATCACGACCGGTAACGACTGTCCCTGACCGTTCTGATTGAGGGTCGCGCGGCTCTCGACCGCCAGATTCATATGCTTCACTTTCGCGGCGAATACTGCCCGTATCACATCCACCGTCGTGTCTTTCACCGACTGCCACATCCCGCACGCGGAAACGGCCAGTGCGAGGCCGACCGCTACAGTGCATCGCATGATCCATGCTGCCATCAGAAAGGCGCCCCTTCGTGTTCCATGCGTGGATAGAGGATTTCCCTGCCGTCCATGTTCAGCACCAGCCGCATCGAATAGTGGAAGCTCGCGTAGTGGCCCACAAACCGGCTCAACACCTCGCCAAAAAGCGCTGCGTCGCCCGGCCCGTCGAATGCCTTCGCATCGAGCCGGACATGCATGCGGATTTCGCGATGTATATACGCTCGCTCCAATTCCTGATACTCGACAAGCTGCACGCCCTCGATCGCGTTGATGCGCCGCGTCATCCCATCGTCGTCCGACCAGTCGTAGAGCATCAGCACTGCGCGCAGCGCCGGCGCACCGCCCGCTCGTATCGCGATCAACTCGTTTGCCCCGCCGGCCGTAAAGTGCCCGAGTACGCGCAAGTCGTACTCGGGACGGTGGCGCGGCGGATAAAGCGGCAGGGTCGGCGCTGTCAGGTTGCGCACCGATGCGATGCCGGTAAAACCCGATACCGTCTCGGTAATCGTTGCCTTGGTAAGCGCAAGGCGCGGCAAGCGTCCGTTATTCGCAAGCGCACGCACCGTCAGATACCGATCCAGTTCGACCGGCCCTTCCTCCACGGCATCGTCATCCCAGTTGCGCTGACTCCACTGCTGGCCCGACAGCGTTACCCAGAGTTCCAGCCCCGTTGCGCCGAATCGGGTCGCAGTATGGAAATATCGTTCGGGGTTCTCGTAGCGCAGCATCCAGCCGCGATGCCGGAAGGTCGTGAACGCGCGGTACGCATGGCGCGCGCTGTCTTCCGGATCGGAGGCGGTCACCGTAAGCACGTCATACGGTTCGACATGACCGGCTACGTCGGGCGGCACGCGGATGCTATGCTCCCGGTCATGCCAGTCCGCAGGCTGCAGCGGCAGCGCATCCACCTCGAACAGGTTGATCACGGGCGTGCAGAACAGGCGAAAATTCTCGCGGCCGACCGGATGATCGCCGGGCACCCGTCCGTCCAGTTCGATCTCGAAGGTCATCTGCGATTCACCCGCCTGCAGCATGGTCACATCGAAGCCGCACAGATCGACGAAGTGGAATTTCTGTGGGAACGCGAAATACTCCAACAGCGTCTGCTCGCGATCAAGGCCCCGATCACGGTCGGGATCGGCGACCGGCCAAAGCCGCGTCGACGGTCCAAAGCCTGCTGCTTCAAAGCGCACTTCATCGAGCGGCTGCAGTTCGCCGTTGCGCACCGACGGCAGGCGCAGGCCGATCAGTGCGACTTGATGCGTCAATGCCGCGTACAGTGCGGCGGCGGCAGGTCGGTCGCCGTACAGGTATAGGCGAATACGCGATAAATCCACGCGCTCTCGCTGCTCGGCGAGCCTGAGCCTGAATGTAAGACGGATGACCGTTCGCCCGTCGGCGCGTATCGCGGCACCAGCATCCTCCACCGAGAGCGGCAGCAACTGAACCGCTTGCGTCGTCCGGTAGAGACATCGCACCTGGTCAGGACCAATGGGCACCGAGCGCACCACTGCCCCTGCGGGGATCTGCGCGCCTGTCAAGGTAGCACCACTCACAGGTGTGCACTCGATGATCGACAGCGACGGAATCGGTCGTGCCGCATGTTCGTACAGGTTGTCGATCAGCGGCTCGGTGATTTCGGGCATGCCGTCGTCGAGCTTCATGCGCAGGCGTCCCGCGAGCAGCGCGAACCCTTCGAAGGTTGCGCGAACACGCTCATCCGCTTCACCGTAGCACATGCCGAGGCGGCGCGCGGCTTCGGGATGAGCTTGGGCAAATTTATCGGCCGCCGCACGCAGATAACGCATTTCCGCATCGAAATATTTGAGGAACGGATTCCCGTTCTCATGGGGGGATCGTTCCCACGGGGCATTCATGGTTGCATCTCCGGCGGCAAAGGTGGCGTGGACGGAAATGCCGGCATGACGCCGGCCTTGCCGACGACGAAGATCCGCTCGGGCATTCTGAAGCCCCGCAGCTTGAGCAGATCCAGCGGCCCGGCGCCGACTTGCGTGCGCAATACATAGCGCAGCGGCTCGTCGTTAGGCGCGTTCCACGTGAGCTGATAGCGAGTGCTGTCGAGCGGCTTCACGTCGGCGTTGCCCAACAAACGCAGGAATGCCCAGTCGCCCGTCGCATCGAATGCCTGCCGCAACCCCGCATCGACCGTATGCCACGTCAATCCCGCGTGCCCGTTCAGGCCGTTGCCGGGCCACGCGAGCGGCGTCCAGCTTTCCTGTTGGTTGAAGTAGACGATCTGCTTGCCGTCCACCGACAATTCCGAGCGCGTCACGTTCGGTGTCGGCAACGCCATCATCTCGAAGCGCTCGCCCGCATCGCCCTGCAGATACAACTGCGTCCCCACGGTCGACAACTGGCGCAAGCCGGAGAGGAACTTCGGATCGAACTGCAGCGCCCGCGGCGCCAATTCATTCGGCACCCAGTGATCGCCCTCCAACTTCAACACGCCAGCCAGTTGCGTCGAGACGAAGCGCGCGATCAGGCCTGTGTCAGGCCGTACATAGCGCCCGAGTTCGGCAAATGACGCATCAGTGTTGGTGTCGAAGAACGGATACCGGCCATTCATAGTCGTGTTGAATGGCGCAACGATACTCGCGCGCCATGCCTCGTTCAGGCTCGCTGCGGCCGGATGCAGGATAGTCTGCCACGCCCCCTCGAGCGGTTGAGCGAATGCGGCATTGCCGAAGCCCGACCATGCGGCGCCGAGGCTCGCGGCCGTGAGCGCTGCATCGTCGCGGGCCTGAGATAGCTCCGACAGCTTGCCCTGAAAAACCGCCTGCGCAAGCGAGCGGGCCATCGTCTGCGCGTCCGCGCTGCCCGCGACCTGCTGCAGCTTCAGGCGCATCGTCGTCACGGCCGTCAGATAGCGCGACAGGCTCACGCCACTCAGCGCGACGTTGGCGGGCGCGTTTCCCTTGCCATTTCCACCTGCCAGGGCAGCAGTGCCGACGTCACCCATCAGCGCAAGCAGCGGGTCGAATGGCTTGTCAAGTGGATTGACAGCCGGCGTGCCCATCTGTTCGTCGCTGCTCACCAGGCTTTGCGCCTTCCGCACCAACGTGTCGGTCAGCGCTTGCGACGGGCGCCCCGCCTGCGCCTGATCTTGTACCCCCTTCATCAACGCGATCAGCGGCGAGGTCTGCGCATCCGCGAGTCGGGACAACTGCTCGATGGCGCCATTCAGATTCGATGCCGGTTGCCACTGGATGCTGTTGAGCATGTGCTGCCACGCAGCCGTGTACTCGGCGAAATAGCGCGCCGTCAGGCGTTGCTTCAGTTCCTCGGCTGCGCGCTTCTCATCAATTGCCGCTGCCGTCTTGATGGCGCCCGCTGAAGGCCCGTTTCCGATGGTCTGCGTCGGCTGCGCACTGGCCAGCACCCAATCGCCGCTCACACGACGTGCGCTCGACGCCTTGTCGATTGCCGCTGCGATCACGCCGTCCCACGCAGCACGGGTATAGATGCCCGACACCGTCCGCGCGGTCGCATAAAGACCATTTGCGTCCGCACCGGCGAGTAGCGTCGTCAGCGTCGCGTCTGCATACTTGCCGCGTGCCGCATCGAGGATGTGCTGATATAGCACGTCGTCGCTGCCAGCCAGCCCGATCTGGTTGACGAGCGTCGAGCGCATCTGCGTGACAAGCAGCATCGATGCGTTGATCCGCCAGGCCGGGTGTGCCTCGAGGTGTGCAGCCCAAAACCCCGCCAGTTGCTGAGCGGTGTCGAGCCATTCTCCAGCGCGCATGCCGGCGGGCGCGGGCCATACATCGAGCAGTTGGGTCTTGAGGAAAGGCGCGTCGGTGCGGGACGGGTCGGCCAGCATCAGATAGGCCTTGAGGCGGTTATACGCGTGCGCCTGCGCGTCGCGACTCTGCTGTTCGTCGTCGCGAACCTGCGAGAGCTGGGCAAGCTGGCCTTCCAGCGCCTGCGCGACCGGTTGCCGCAAATTGCGTGCGGCGATCGTCTGGTACGGCGACCACAGCGCGTCGAGCAGTTCATCGTTGCGCGACAGGCCCGCGCGCAGATACCACGGCACCCCATGCTGCTGGCGGTATTCGAGCAGGGTAATCTGCTTCTGCAGCGCGAGTTGAGCGCGCAACGCCTGCGGTGTGCCAAGCGGAGCGGCCAGCGCCACGTCGGCCGCCGTTTGCGCAACGCGAATCAGCACCCGGTTGCCGATGCCAGACATCACGAGCATCACAGTCCACGCGATCGCCCCGAGCAACGCGCACGCCACCAGCACGTTCGGCCAGTAAAACTCCGTGCGGCGGCCCCGATAACGACGCACACCAGCGGCGATCTCCCGCCAGACCGGCAGCAGCGCGACCGGCTGTTCGCGCGTGACCGCTTCCACCGGCATCGCCGGAACGGACGGGTCTTGCGCTTCATCGACCTCAGGGATCGGCACCGGGGTGGCGGATGCGCCTGAAAAGACTGGCACGAACATGATCCCCGTCAGCGGCGCGCGCAGCCACTTCGATGCGGCGAGCGCTTGCCAGCCTTCGATCATCCGCGCGCGTTGGTCGCCGATATACGCCGAGATCTCCAGCAACCAGGCAAGCCAGTGCGGCTGGCCGCCCATGCGTACGCCAGCGTCCGCAGTCGTGTATTCGAGACTACACAATCTGTCCAGCAGCACGGTTCTGGCGGCGTGCGTCTCCTTGCGCGAACCGTTCGGCACGAATGTCCCAACCGGATCGAACCGTTCGGGTGGATTGCCGCCTTTAGCCTCGACCGGATGTAGAAAGGTGATCGGAGCAGCCCAGCCCAAAGCGATGGCAATCGCCGAGAGCGTGCGAGGCAGATCGGCATCGGAATCGTTTGCGCGAGCCACCTGTACCAAGCCATCGATCGGACAGCGACGGCGCAATTGCCGGATCTGCCCAAGCCACTTCACGGACTCAATCCCGTCCGGCGACGCATGTACCAGCACCATTTCGTCCACGTGCATGACGCCCGCCTGCTTGAGGCCGGGAGCGACCTGATCGATCCTCTCATCCGTGCCGTTCACCAGCAGCCAACTCAGGCGGCGGCGCCAGAACCAGCCGTGCTCGACGCGTAGCTCTTCGCAGAGACGGTACAGCCGGGCGTCACGCTTGAGCGGCTTCGGCGTCGTGGATGTTGCCCTCTTCTCACCCGTTTCAAGACGAAACAATCGGGCAGCGTTCGCATAGGCGCCCGTCGAGATCGAAAACAGATGAGCGACCACAACAGCGACCAGTAACACCGGAATACAGATCAATACCAGCGTGCGAGGTGTGCCATCTGCAATGCCGAGATGATCACCATAAAACCAGACCAGCCAAATCGCCAAGATGGCAAGAACCAAGGCGCCGAGGGGCAAGCCCCAGATCGTCGCGCGGCTCGGAGCCGTCTTGTCGGCAGCAACTTGGCGCCCCATGTGCTGCAGGTTATTTTTGGATATCGACATGCGCGGAAACCGTTTGAGCTTCGGATATGACATAGAGGACGGCCGACTGCAAACCATCGACGACAAGTTGCGCTCCGTCATCGGCACGAGCTTCGATGGCAGCGGCAATCGCCAACAAGCTATTGCCCGCGCAGGCGTCGCCGATAATGCGATCCAGTCGGCACTGCGCGGTATCTTTTGCGGCAGCCAGAAATCCGGCAGCACGCAAAGCCTCATCGAACTTTTCAATCGGACGGGTGATCCACGCTCTCTTCACCATCGCAGCATCAGTCTCGCCACAGATTGCCGCATCGGCGAAACCGTATTCGGGTTCAGCGGCATCGCCTGTGATGGGCCGGCACAGCTTCGCTTTCCGGCTGACTTCCGACGGAAGCCTGAAATAGCCGGCATCAATCAGTACGGCGGCACATCCCTCGGCGAAGCCTTCGTCAATGCAATCCTCGTACCACGCTGCCGCAATGACGAGAAGCGGACGGCGTTCGTGTGCATCAAGCCACGCATCGGCCACTAGCAATCCGTCGGCAGCCGCCGCTACCTGAACCGCCAGCGGCGGAAGTCCTGCCAGACGCATCGCGTCGCGAACCTGGGCGAGACGCAGGTTCGCCACTTTCGGTTCGGCCAATACTCGGACTTGGGGCCAATAGGTCGCTTTGTATCGGGTCAGTGCCCGAATACTCTCGATCAGCGGTTCAAGCGCCAAACGAATCATTTGAACGGCGGGCATGATCCGTACTGGTACTGGTGGATCACCTGTCTGGTCGCCCTCTTCATTCGTCGCGAATACGGCAGCCAGTAACGGATCGTTGTCCGCAAAGCGATTGCATAAAACCTTGCCTGAGCCGTGCCGAGGAGCCTGAATCTTCAGGATCGGCTTTTTCGCATCCAAAACGTCGGACAATGATTTGCCCGCCAGCGGCAAGCAATAGCCGGCGCCAAGCACGTAGAACGGGCGCTGCGCGAATCTAATTTTCTCCGCGAGCCAGCGATCACGATGATGGTTGCGCCAGTACGCGTGATACCACAGCACTTCGTAGCCAGCGCGGCCAAAGCCGAGCAGCAGCAGAAATAGTCCGTTCGGCGCGCCAACAATCCAGCTCCAGAATTTGAGGCCGCTTGCTGCTTCGCCTTTCGGCCACACAAGCAACACGATCACCGGACCGAATACGTTGCAAACGAACCACGTACATGCCCACGGCCAGAAACGCATCCGGCGGGGGTACGTGCTGGGATGCCCGGCAGGAGAAAGGTCGACCGGCATTAGGCAATACTGACGTTCTGTAGCGACGAAATCAGCCGGCACCCGCAGGCACAGCGGTAATGATGCATGGCGACGAACTTGCCGTCGCGATCGGGAAACCGCTCGTAGCCTTCGTCAATGGTGGTCGGTCCGTGCTGGTCGCAAATTGCGTCATCGCCCTTGCGGGCAAGCTGCCTACCCATGAATACAGTCCATGGGGAGCCGCTGGTGACTTCGCCACCGTTTTCGAGTTTGTCGCCTTTGCGAATGGGAGATTGCATTAATTTTCTTCCTTCTGCAAATCGTGGAGTGGCATCGGTTCACTGCGCGGCACGGACACTTGCAGCCACTGGTTTGGATCCTGAGGTGTCAACGAATTCGACGCTGCGAAGGATTTCAAGAACGTACGGGAGCAGATCGCCATTCGGATCACTAAGGTTCATTACGGGTTCACCACCACATACGGCCATGGTTTCGTGAAAAATACAGAATGACAGGTAGCGCTCGCGCTGCGCTGGATCACCACCCCGATCATCCTGGATCAAATAGAATCCGCTCCCATTGACTGCTTCCAGGCTGTACACATTTTGCAAATGTGCCCAGAAGCTTTGCATCTCTTTTGCTCTCGAAATAAGGGATCCACCTTTCTCCATGTCCGTCGTAGATAGCACCATATTGGCGTGCGACCTCCTCTTTCGATTGCCCGATCAAACTGGCACACACAAAATTAACACCAAACTTCGACAACGACGTTTTAACGGGTGTTTTTTCGTCCAGTAAGACGCATTCAATGGCATCCCGCTAGCCAGGTAACCTTGCAAATAACCTTTTTGATGCTGATGACACATTGCCCTCCCATGTCGACTACAAGCTTCGATGATTTAGCACCTGAAAAAGCTCTGCCTGTCGCACACGATATAAATGGGACGATTACAAAAATGATCCCAATCAAAATTGCACTCAATTTGTCACGCATGCTCAATCTCTCTGCGGAGCGCGTCCCTCAAGAAACCCCAGTGAGGAAGCCCCTGATGCGTCTGAAAATTTGACTTCCACCAGCACCGCTAGCGCTTGTGCGAATGCCACGCACCGAGCGATGTAACCATTAAATGGTTTATCGGGACGGCCTACTTCACCAGGAAGGTTCGCAGCAGCCGACGCGCTCCGAAAATTCATACTACGGCAATATATCTTGTCAACTCGCACCAAATGGCAATTAATACAATTTTGCGTTACCCCATACCTCATTCACTCAAAACCCAACAACACATCCTTCATGAAATAAATTAGTTGCGCAGCGGAATATTTTTAATAAAAATAAAAACCATTCCATTCCATAAATATTGATTTATAGAATAATCAAGATTACCAGGGTCGCTAACACTGTACTCCAAAGCCTCTGGAACCCCATTTTTATTAACCCCCACCTTAACACCAGTTCCATACGAGATAAATTGAAATTCAAATTCATCCAATCTTTTCACAAATACACCAGTATAGGAATTAGCAGCACTAAAGACCGGCTCGACCAAACATACCGACAAAACCCTTCCAATAAACGACTCATCATACTGATGAAATTGCAATCCCCGCTCGAAATCTTGCATTGAGCACGAATCACTCCCGCAGACGAATTTCTGCATATCAGCGTCTTCATATAGTCTCTTAGCCATGCTCTCACGCTGAGCGTCCGAGCCGCAAGCACGCACTAACCCAGAGAACAAAAGTAACGCAGCAAAAACGAAAACCTTTTTCATGGCCGCTGCTTCTCCAATGACACTTGAATATTGTGAGTAGTCGGAAAATATTGCTTCTTCGGAACACGCGTACGCGGGTTCAGCACCGGCTGACCACTTGCATCGAGCACCGGCTCCAGTGCCGAATTCCTCCGCCACACAAAGGAAAGCTGCTCAGAAGCGCCCTCCTCGATCAAATCAAGAAAAATATACTTAATATACACAAATGACTGCAACCGATGCTCAAGGCCATTTAAATTTTGATTTGCGACATTTCCGTTAGTAGATTTTGATGCCTGAATTGCCACTTCAACCTTCAGCCCACCAGTGTCGGTAGTTTTTATGGCATTAACCCCTATGGCCGTCATAGCTCTACACGTCCAATACAACGCCGCACTATCAGCACAATTATGCCGATTAAAAACAGAATTTGTATCCGCAAGCAGAACGTCCGGATTCCATTTAAGGCTTGCGTATTTCACAGGAACAGCCGGATCGATTGGAAATTTCCTAAACTCACCGTACTTAACGTAATTCGACATGTGCGTGAGTTGAATCAGACCACGTCCATAGTACGGACTGTATGATTTACGCTCTCCGTAATACTCTCGGACAGCCTCAAGCCACCCAGACTCCTCCATCAATTGAGCGAGAAAATGGGTCACTCTTTCTCTCGTCGAATTGATACGATATTTACGCATCGCCACATTGAGATCGGCCTTCCAAGCCACTCCCTGCTGAAATGCGTCCCGCCAGGGACGGCTTCTACTCTCAAATTGCGTGCCGTGAAGCGAAAGCATCTTACGGGGGATACATTGTGCAATTTCGGCTGCGGACAACCACCCACACTTTCTAAAATGCCGAATAAACGCCAGCGGATGAAAAAACCAAAGCTTCTGCCCGGCAAGCTGCGTCTTGTCCAGAAACTGAAATTTGCTCAAGAATTCAATGAACTTGTTGTACCCATCCGGGTTGGTATCTTTCTGTTTACCGAAGAAGCCATCCGGGTCACGCAATCCCTGATACCGCTCATCGTTGTCAGACGGGTCCCACTCGCTGCGCGCCTTGCACACCAATCCCCTAAGCTTTTCGCGCGCGCCCTCCGCGTTCCGTACATAGCCTGCGAGCAGCAGGTTGGCACTATCGTCGTTGTTCCTGTCGTATTCGAGCGGCGAGATCATGCCGGACGTGGCTTGCGGATCCGCGACGCCAGTCAGACGACAAAGCTCATCGTACCCGCAGAGTCCATCGTGATTGAATGGCGTACTGTCCTCATCGATCTTTTGCCAATCCGTGAAGAACGGAAAATCCGCGTCGGACAGCTTGATGATCGAATCTGACGCGATGTTGATATATCCCTGATTCCCGTTCTCGTCGACTGGCACCGCGACCCAAGTATCACAAGCCGCACCCGATAGCGTTGGATTGTCCGAGAGAATGCGCCCAAACCGAAGCATCTCGTAGCCATCGCTCGGGCATTCAGAATAGAGTGCCATCGAACGCTGATACAGGTCGTACTCGTACTGCTTTCTGTCATTGTCGTACGGGTCAGCGACGGGAGCAGACGTAAGCAGGGTAACGTCTCCACTGTTGCCGCGGTCGATCCACGCCTGCGTATAGCGCCGCCCCTTGTTGAACCAGGCTTCGACATAAAGTGTGTCGTTTTCACCAATTGAACCGCCCGGCAGTCGGGGAAACCAGGCCTCACTCATACCTGCCGGCTGAGCCACGAAATCCTGCGGGCCAGGAATGACAAAATACGTATGCCCCCAATAGTCACTCGACGTAGGCTGAACGAGGTTCTTTTCACCTAGCTGAACCTTGTGGCCGTCCTGATCGAACCAGGCCGTGAAATCATCGTCTGCCATGAAGATTTCAAAGTGCAGATGCCGCACGCTCTGATGCCGACCGACATAACCAAGCATGTCCTTGCGGTACACCTTTTTCGTGCCGCCCGGCTGAACCACGCCATCCTTGCCTTCTGCCGTGTCGAGCAGCCATTTGGGCAGGGCGTTCGCCGATCCGATCGCTGCCGGATCGTTCGGTTGGGGCACGATATCCTCCTGCTCGGTCATATCCAGCAGGTGCATGTAGAGCGAGTAATACGTGATCGTGCGCCCGTCACCCGTGTCGGTCGTGTGCCTGAGCAGGACGAAGCCGGCATTCGAGTTCAGTTCCGGCTGCCCGGTCGTCGAATCGATCCTGCCATCGGACAGGGCGTTCTTGCAAACCCGATAGGCCACCACATCACCGTCGGCAATCGCGCGCACGGGTTCGTGCTGCTCGTTTGGCGCCAAATGAATACCACCGTGAAAACGCCGGTCGAAAGCAACCGGGTAGACCCCGTGATGGCCGATCTCGAACTGATCGACCGCGTCCATCATGGGGTCCGACTTCGACGCATCGTTAGACGTCAGGCCAGATGCAGGCAGAAACGGAGGGCTGATGATCATGACTTCAATGAGACGACGAGTACTGGTCGGAAATTTTCAGACCGCTTTTCGGCAGGACCGGCAACGGCGCTGCAACCTTGTCCGGCCCTTCGAAGGTGAACGACGCCGCCTTGATAACGAATGCGCCGGGACAGTGGAACGTCATGCTGCCGTTTTCGATGACCAGCGACGCACCGCCGCTGTTGAGCGCGATTTTCGACTTTGCGGCCACCTGGACGTCCGCACTCTCGCTCGCGACACGCAACTGTTTCTGCGCGAACAGGTCCATCCCGTCCGTCAGGGCCGCCGCCGTGAATTTCCCCTTCGCGGCGGTCAGATTGATGCCGAGCTTGTGCGCACACAACGAGATCAACTCGCCCGCCACCATCCGTAGCCGTTTGGTGATGCTAATGTCCATGTGATTGCCCGCCGTGACGATCACGTTTCCGCCCGCCGAGTGCTGGGCCGATTTCGGCGTCACGAACGCCATACCGCCGGGAGCGCTCGCAAGCAGCCCCGCGTCACGAAGCTGGTCCAGCCCGTCCAACAGCGCCGCCTGCGTGGCCCGGTCGGCCGGTTCGGCCTTCGCTTGCCGCGAGGCATCGGCCAGTTCCGTTACGCGCTGCAGTGCGGCCTTCAGCAACTGGATGGCGGCTGACATGTCGAGGTGCGGCGTGTCAGCGCCACCCGCCGAGTCCGCGGAAAAATACAGCCCCTTCTCGGCGCGCATCGTGCCCCACGCGCGAGTCGTGATGTCGATCCCCTCTCCGCGCTTCAATTTCTTGCTGTCGAGCAGATAACCGAAATTCATCGCCGACTGGCCGTAGACCGTGGCGATGCGCGCGCTTTCCTTCTCTTGCAGGTCGTTGAACACGATCTCCGCGCCGCGCAGCGGCGAGCGCCAGATCGCGTAGCTGAACATCGCCTGCGCGCCATGCACCAGGTCCAGGTGCGAATAGTCGTGCAGCGCGCCCGATATATGCAAGCGATCGACGTCGTTGTGTTCCCCCTGCAGCAGAACCTCCGTCTGCGGCAGCAACGGTGAATGGAAACCACCTTGATACGACGACGACGGACGCACAAGGCGCAGATTCAGCAATTGCTTGTCGGCGCTGTCCGATCCCTGCAGGAACTTGGGGAGGACGGGATAGCGCCCATGCTCGTCGAGGCACGCATAGGGTGCGCTGTCAAACGTCGTTACAACGCCGGCGACGGGCCCTTCCAGAAAACGCCAATGCTTTTCGTAGTCGAATTTCGGCCGGTAAGCGCAATGTCCGGGCATCGCCTTGAAGCTGTTGTGCGTCGGCTTGGTACGGCTGCCCTTCATCTCCATCGAAGTGATCACGAACCCGTACTCGGCGCCGGGCATCTTCGTATTGCTGAGTTTCACCACCACACCCGGCATGAGGCCCTTCACGTTGCTGGTGCCGGACAGGGTGACCTGACGGGCGATCTGCTCGTCGCGCCGCGTTTGCGCGAGAGCCTCGCCCTCTCGCAGCGTCAGGTGAAATTCCGCGCTGCGGTTGATCCGGCCGAACACCGAGCGGTCGCCGTCCTCGCTGGAGACGGTCGCCGTCGCTCGTAGAGGATCTTCCGGCGTACGATAGTTGCGCTCCCATACCTCGATCGTGGCTGGCACCAGCGTGCGTTCGCCATTCAGTGAAAGCGCCGCCTCGTGCCAGTTTCCCGTGAGGCCGGAATCCGGCATCAGCGGCACTTCGATCGAACGCACATAGGCGCGCGGATTATCCGCAAATACGACCGTGTCGAGCTGGCCCTGCTTGCCGCGTCCCTGTTTGTAAAACCAGAAAATGCCTTTTCGGCGGCAATGACGTGCGATGAAGTTCCAGACAGACTCCTCGTACATGACCACCTGCTCAAGCTTCTCCTGCGCTCCTTCCAAGTTGAATTCGATATCGAACGCGTCGAAGTTCTGCCGGTCGACAACCAGCTCGGCGATGATCTCCTGCAAGCTCTTGTCGCGGAATACTCGCGAGCCATGCACGCGCTTGAGCAGTGCGGCAAACCTGGGCTCGATGCGCAACTGGTAGGCCGCCTCGTCGCGGCTCGTGCGGATGCGCTTCCAGCGCGTGACGACGCCATTGAAGGTAGCCGCGGCATGGTCGACGGGATCGACGTAGTTCACGGAGGGGACGGCCACCCGCTCGTCAATCTGCAAGCCCGCACGCCGCCCGACGCACCGCTTGCCATCGATATCGAGATGTGGCGAGGTGACTGTGACATCGACCTTGTAGTCCTTGCAGAACCCCGCACGAACCTTGAAGTCGAGCACGTCGAGCCCGAGGTCGAGCGTGCCGATCCATAATCCCAGATGCTGGCTAAGGCATGCGCTCGGATGGCGCAGTGCATCCAAAAGGGTTTTCGTCACAGTATTCATACGTCATCCCTATCCTGTTGAGCGAAACGATGCAATATCGTTGTACCAGCAACTTTTAGCGTAGAAGCGCAGAGGCGACAATATGAAAAATTCAATTTCCAACGCAAAGCATCTGGATTCCATATCAACATCGTTAAATAAAGTGAAAATTTGATTTCCGGGTGTGCACAACATCAATGATCTAATGGATCGGCCAACTATGATTAATATGTAGTCTTCGTGATATCCGGGTGGTGCATCGCTATAGAGAAACCAATGCAGATATCGGTACGCCGGCTTCAGCGCATGCGATCTTCGTGCAGACACGAGCAAGATGATCCTTCTCATGCGGCTACCAAAATCCGCTGGCTGAATTTGCGCAGGATTTGTTTTCCGCTTCGGGTGGCATCGGCTGATCCGGTTCAGATGCGAGTTGCATTGCGAACACCCGCGTGCTTCGAATATGTGGATGTTGTGTGGCGCTGCGTCATGAAGAAGCGATAAGATTCACTCCATGTCGACTCCCGCCTCCTCCCTCGAAGCACTGCGCACGCTGCCCGCGCGGCGCCCGGCCGTGCGCTGGGCACTGCGCGTGCTGCGCTGGGCGCTCACGCTCACCGTCACGTTCGCGGGGCTGCTTGCGCTGACGTTCGTGATCGGCCGCAAGGTGCCGATCGATCCCGTGCTCGCGATCCTAGGCGATCGCGCATCGGCCGAGGCGTACGCGGCCGAACGCATCGCGCTCGGGCTCGACAAGCCGCTCGTCACGCAATTCCTGATCTACGCGCGCGACGTGCTGCACGGCAATCTCGGCATGTCGCTGCTGACCGCGAACCCCGTGCTCGACGACATCAAGCGCGTGTTCCCGGCCACGCTCGAACTGGCGACGATCGCGACGCTGATCGGCATCGCGATCGGCGTGCCGCTCGGCGTCGCGGCCGCCGTGAAGCACAACCGGCCGATCGATCACATCGCTCGCTTCGTCGGGCTGATCGGCAATTCCGTGCCGGTGTTCTGGCTCGGGCTGATGGGGCTGCTGCTGTTCTACGCGCGGCTGCACTGGGTCGGCGGGCCCGGCCGGCTCGATCCCGTGTACGACGGGATGGTCGACCCGCGCACGGGCAGCCTGCTGATCGACGCGGCGCTCGCGGGCGAGTGGGATGTGTTCCGCAACGCGGTGTCGCACATCGCGCTGCCGGCCGCGATCCTCGGTTACTACTCGGTCGCGTATCTCAGCCGCATGACGCGCTCGTTCATGCTCGACCAGCTGAGCCAGGAATACATCGTCACCGCGCGCGCGAAGGGCTTGTCCGAGCGTCGCGTGATCTGGCGGCATGCGTTCGGCAACATCGCGGTGCCGCTCTTGACCGTGATCGCGCTCACGTACAGCAACCTGCTCGAAGGCTCGGTGCTGACCGAGATCGTGTTCGCGTGGCCGGGGCTCGGCTCGTACCTGACCGGCGCGCTGCTGAACGCCGACATGAACGCGGTGCTCGGCGCGACGCTCGTGATCGGCGCGATGTTCATCACCGTCAACCTGCTGACCGACGCGCTGTACCGCGTGTTCGATCCGCGTGCGCGCTGAGGGCCGTTTCGACATGACCGTTTCCCCCCTGCTTCTTTCATCGCCCATGCCGAAGGTCGTCCAATCATGAACGCCGAGCGCCTCACTCTGCGCGCGTGGCTGCTTTCCGATGCACCCGCATCGCGCTCGCAGGCCGCGCTCGGCCTCGCGTATCGACGCTGGCGCCGTTTCGCCACGAATCCGCTCAACCTGTTCGGGCTCGCGATCCTCGTCGCGCTGATCGTCGTCGCGATCGTCGGCCCGCTGATCATGCCGCACGATCCGCTGCGCCAGGTGCTGTCCGACCGCCTGCTGCCGCCCGGCTCGCCATCGCACTGGTTCGGCACCGACCAGCTCGGCCGCGACATCCTCTCGCGGCTGATCGACGGCTCGCGCCTCACGCTCGGCATCGCGCTGCTCGTCGTCGTGATCGTCGTGCCGATCGGCCTGCTGATCGGCACGACGGCCGGTTATTGCGGCGGCTTCGTCGACAGCGTGCTGATGCGCATCACCGACGTCGCGCTCGCGTTCCCGAAGATCGTGCTCGCGCTCGCATTCGCGGCCGCGCTCGGGCCCGGCGTGATCAACGCGGTCGTCGCGATCTCGATCACTGCATGGCCCGCGTATGCGCGGCTCGCGCGCGCGGAGACGATCCGCATCGCGCAGGCCGACTACATCCACGCCGCACGATTGCAAGGCGCGTCGGGCCCGCGCATCCTGCTGCGCTACATCGTGCCGCTGTGCATGTCGTCGGTGATCGTGCGCGCGACGCTCGACATGGCCGGCATCATCCTGACCGTCGCGGGCCTCGGCTTCCTCGGCCTCGGCGCGCAGCCGCCGAGCCCCGAGTGGGGCTTCATGGTCGCATCGGGCCGCAACGTGCTGCTCGACGCATGGTGGGTCGCGACGCTGCCCGGCATCGCGATCCTGCTCGTGAGCCTCGCGTTCAACCTGCTCGGCGACGGGCTGCGCGACGTCTTCGATCCCCGCCATGGAGCGTGACATGCCGACGAATACCGCCACCGCGCCCGCGCCGCTCTGCGAGATCGACGGGCTGAAGATCGGCTTTCGCGGGCACGACGGCGTCGTGTCCGATGCCGTGCGCGACCTGTCGCTGACGCTCGCGCCCGGCGAACGGCTCGGCATCGTCGGCGAATCGGGCTCCGGCAAGTCGCTGACGGGCCGCGCACTGCTCGGCCTGCTGCCCGACGCCGCGCGCTGGTCGGCGCGCACGATGCGCTTCGGCGGCCACGACCTGCTCGCGATGTCGCCGCGCGAACGCCGGCGGCTGTGCGGCAGCCAGATGGGCATGATCCTGCAGGACCCGAAGTATTCGCTGAACCCGGTGATGACGGTCGCGAAGCAGATGGGCGAAGCGTTCCGGCTGCACGAGCCCGGGCTGCGCGGCCGCGCGCTGCGCGAACGGATCGTCGACGCACTCGCGGCCGTGCAGATCCGCGACCCGGCGCGCGTCGCCGATGCGTATCCGCACGAGTTGTCGGGCGGCATGGGCCAGCGCGTGATGATCGCGATGATGGTGTCGACCGGCCCGCGCCTGCTGATCGCCGACGAACCGACGTCCGCGCTCGACGTCGCGGTCTCGATGCAGGTGCTGGCGGTGCTCGACGCGATGATCGCGCGGCACGGCACGGGCCTGATGTTCATCAGCCACGATCTGCCGCTCGTGATGTCGTTCTGCGATCGCGTCGCGGTGATGTATGCGGGCCGCGTGGTCGAGACCTGCGCCGCGCGCGACCTGCGCGACGCGACGCATCCGTACACGCGCGGGCTGCTCGCGGCGAACCCGCCGCTCGCGAACCCGCCGGACGAACTGCCCGTGCTGCGGCGCGATCCGGCCTGGCTCGATCCCGCGCCGCATGCGTCCACATCCGCTGATCGCCAGGAGGCCGCACGATGATCGACGTCGATCACGCATCGATCCGTTTCCCGACCCGCACGGGTCACGTCGACGCCGTGCGCGACGTGAGCTTCGCGGTGCGCGACGGCGAGGTGTTCGGGCTCGTCGGCGAATCGGGCTCCGGCAAGTCGACGCTGCTGCGCGCGCTGACGGGCCTCGTGCCGCTCGCGTCCGGCAGCCTGTCGATCGACGGCCGGCCGGTCGGCGGCACGCCCGACCGTGCGTTCCGCCGCCACGTGCAGATGGTGTTCCAGGATCCGTACGCATCGCTGCATCCGCGTTTCACGGTCGACCAGACGCTGCGCGAGCCGCTGTCGATCCACGCGATCGGGGACGCCGATGCGCGGATCGCCCGCGCGCTCGCCGAAGTCGGCCTCGGCCCCACGTTCCGCTTCCGCTATCCGCACCAGTTGTCGGGCGGCCAGCGGCAGCGCGTCGCGATCGCGCGCGCGCTGATCGTCGAACCGCGCGTGCTGCTGCTCGACGAGCCGACGTCCGCGCTCGACGTATCGGTGCAGGCCGAGATCCTGAACCTGCTGCGCCGCCTGCATCGCGAACGCAACCTGACGATGATCCTCGTCAGCCACAACCTCGCGGTGATCGGCTTCCTGTGCCAGCGCGTCGCCGTGATGCAGCATGGCGAGATCGTCGAGCAGCTGCGGGTCGAGGACGTACGCGCCGGGCAGGTCGCGCGCGACTACACGCGCACGCTGCTGCAGGCGACCGAAGGCTACCGCCGTCTCGACCCGGTCGCGGGCGCGCCGGCCGCCTGACATCTCCGCGACGCACCGGCATGCGATACTCGGCACGCCACGCGCCGGCTTGCCGCCGCATGGAACCCTTGTGCACCGCACGGGTCAATTTGCTTTCGTCAACAGCTCAACAGCAATAGGGAGGCGTTCATGCTGCAATTCATCGAAACCCTGGTCGTCGGGCTCATCGTCGGCCTCCTCGCCCGCGCGCTCAAGCCCGGCGACGACAAGATGGGCATCCTGATGACGGCCGTGCTCGGCATCGTCGGCTCGCTGGTCGCCGGCTACGTCGGCCGCGCCGCCGGCTGGTATGCACCGGGCCAGGGTGCGGGCTGGATCGCATCGATCATCGGCGCGATCGTGCTGCTGATCGTCGTCGGCGCAGTGCGCAAGCGCATGGCCTGATCGCATCGCCACACCGCACCACGCAAAACGGCCGCTCGTGGTCACGAGCGGCCGTTTTCTTGTGGCGACCGACGATTCGCGGCATTGCCAACTCGTTGACTCCGCAACGATTCACCCGCAACAACCGGCGTCCGCCGGCGACCGTCCATCTGGTTTACCGCACCGGCAATACCCGAACTTGCGGCCGCTCAAATTTGAGATAAATTGTTTGAAGGGATACGGCGCCGTTTGCTTATTCCCGTCCTTTCCGTATTTTCATTCAAGAGATCCGATGGAATTGCCGTTTACGCACTCAGCACCGCAGCGTTGACGGACTGCCACCCGAGCGGCCCCGCTGCGACGCGCTTCCTCTCTGGAGCCTGTCATGAAGCATCGCCTGTTCGCCGCCTCGTTCGCCCTGGCTGCCTCGCTTCTGGCCACGTCCTCGTCCTTTGCCGCCGGCGCGTCCGGCATCATTCACTTTTCCGGCATGATCGTCGAGCCGCCCTGCTCGTTCGCACTCGATACGGCCGACGCCGCGCATGCCCGCGTGCGCGCCGACTGCCCGCGCCCGGCGACCGGCCAGATCGCGTTCGTCGACGCGGCCAGCATGCAGGCCGTCAAGACCACGACCTTTACTCAGGCCTCGCGCGCAATCGTTTTACCGAACCGTCCGGGCAACAATCTGGCGCCGATGATCGCCGTCGTGACATACCAGTAACACCGGCCGGCCGCGCGGCGAGCGGCGGGTCCGTCGCGGCCGCACGTCAGTCCCGATGGCGTGCGATCCAGTCGCTGAACGCGCGGATCTTCTGCTGGTTGCCGATATTCTCGGGATAGACGAAGAAGTAGCGTGCGCCCGTCTCGAGCACGATGTCGAACGGCCGTTCGAGCCGGCGCGCGCTGACGTCGTCGTCGACGAGCGTCACGTCGCCGATCGCGACGCCGAAGCCCTGCATCGCCGCGTTCGTCGCGAGATCGAGCGTGTCGAACGTCGGCCCGCGCGCGGGATCGACGTTGCGCTCGCCCGCATGATCGAGCCATGCACGCCAGTCGCGATGGTCGCGTGTCGGATGCAGCAGCGTATGGCGCGCGAGATCGCCGACCGCGTCGAGCGGCGACGCCTGCCGCAACTCGGGTGCGCACACAGGCGTCAGCCGTTCGTCGAACAGCGGCAGCGCGAATACGCCCGCGCCGGGCGACGTGCCGTAGACGACCGCCGCGTCGAACGGCTCGGTCGAGAAATCGACGACGTGCTGCCACGCGGTCGTGATCTGCACATGGAGATCCGGATGCTCGCCCTGGAAGCGCATGATGCGCGGCAGCATCCAGCGCATCACGCAGGTCGGCACCTTCAGCGCGAGATCGGTGCGCTGCCGCGTGAGCTTCATCGAGATGTCCTCGATCCGTGCGAAGCTCTCGTTGACCACCGGCAGCAGTTGCTCGCCCTCCGCCGTCAGCGTGAGGCCCTTCGCATGGCGCTTGAACAGCGGAAAGCCGTAATGCGCCTCGAGCGTCTGGATCTGCCGGCTCACCGCGCCCTGCGTGATGCACAGCTGCTCGGCCGCGCGCGTGAAGCTGCGGTGGCGAGCCACCGTCGAGAAGATCTGCAGCGCGTGCAGGGGCGGAAGTCGGCGCATGAAAAGGCAGAGGAAACGGAGGGTCCGCACGCCGACGCCGGCGCGCGCTGACCGACACGATAAGCCAAACGCCGGCTTTGCGCGAGGCGCGCGACGCTCAGGCCGTCGCGGTGAGCGCGCCCGCCGCGATGCGCGCCGCCGATGCGACGACGTCCGCGCGTGCCGCCGCGTCGGCCTGCGGCTGCGTGAACGACACGGCCATCACGATCGGCGCGCGCGACGGCGGCCACAGCACCGCGACGTCGGTCGTCGTGCCGTAACCGCCGGTGCCGGCCTTGTCCGCGACGCGCCAGCCGGGCGGCACGCCCGCCGCGATGCCGGTCGCGCCACGCGCGCCGCCGACCATCCATTCCGTCAGTTGCGTGCGCTGCGGTTCGTGCAGCGTGTCGCCGAGCAGCAGACGCTGCAGCGCGTCGACCATCGCGACCGGCGTCGACGTGTCGCGTTCGTCGCCCGGCGCGGCCTGGTTCAGCTCGGGTTCCCAGCGATCGAGGCGGAACGTCGTGTCGCCGCTCCCGTGCGCGAACGACGTGACGGCCTGCGGGCCGCCGAGCACGCTCATCAGCAGGTTGCCCGCGCCCTTGTCGCCCGACTGCAGCATCGCCTCGCAAAGCTGCGCGATCGTCATGCCCGTGTCGACGTGGCTTTCCGTGATCGGCGAGCCCGACACGACTTCATAGCGGCGGTACAGGATGCGGCGCGGCAGCAGCGACGCGTCGAGCGAGCCGCGTGCAAGTATCGCGGCGGCCGCGACGACCGCATACGTGCCGCACAGCGGGAAGCGCTCGCGCGCGTGGTGGGCGATGCGCACGCCGTTCGACGTATCGAGCGCGGCGATGCCGAGCCGGCCGTTCGACGCCTTCTCGAGCGCGGCGAGTTCGGCCTGCGCGGCGTGGGCGCGCCCCTGGTCTGCGACCGGCGCGGACGTGCACGCGGCGACGAACGGTGCTGCAACGGCGGCAAGCAACAGCGAGCGACGTGTCGGAGAGTGTTCCATGGATGAGGTGTGTTCTGTCGGAAACGATGGCACGAAGCAATACGGGCGCACATCGGCGATGCGCGCCCGTTCACGCCGACGGCCGGCCCGCGACGGCATTCGCCGCGCATCCCCGAAAGACGCCCGTCGGCCCCGCGCGGAGCGCGGGACTCGCAAACAGCCCCTAGCCTAGCAGCGACCGCCGTCGCGTTCCAGCGGAACGGCCCCGCTTCACCCTTGCGACGAAGGCAGGTACGGCATCGGATTCACCGGCTTGCCGTCGCGCCTCACCTCGAACAGCAGCGCGACGCGCGAGTTGTCGAGGTCGCCCATCTCGGCGATCGCGTCGCCCTGGCGCACGATGTCGCCCGTCTTCACGAGCAGCTTGCGATTGTGCGCATACGCGGTCAGGAAATCCGCGTTGTGCTGGACGATGATCAGGCTGCCGTAATCGTTCAGGCCGGTGCCCGCATACATCACGCGGCCGTCGGCCGCCGCGCGAACCGGGTCGCCCGGCCGGCCGGCGATCTGGATGCCGCGGTTCTGGCCCGGCCTGAACCCCTCGACGATCTTGCCGTTTGCGGGCCACTTGAGCGCGACGCCGCCCGCATGCCGCTTCGTTTCCTTGACGACCTGACGGTCGCTCGCCGTCGATGCCGTGGCCTGTGCCGTTGCCTGATTACCCGCCGCCGCATCGCTCGCGCCGGCCGGCGCGGCAGCCTGCGTGCCGGCCGCGCCCGACGGCGGCAGCGGCTGCTGCCTGACGATGCGCAGCACCTGCCCCATGCGCAGCCTGCGGTTCGCGCCCAGCTTGTTCCAGGTGCGCAGGTCGGCAACGCTGCAGTCGTTCGCGGACGCGATGCCCGTCAGCGTGTCGCCGCGCTTCACGACGTACTTGCGCGCGACGAAAATCGGCGCCGGCGGCGGTGTGGCGGCCGACGGCGCAGCGGCGGGCTGGCTCGACGGCGACGACTGCCCCGCCAGCGTGTCGCTCGGCGGGACGGACTGCGTGCTTGCACAACCGGCCATGACGAGCACGGCGGCCAGGCCCGACAGCCATGCCGCCTTGTGGTGAATCTCGTGCGTTTCCATGGACGATCCGACTCCGGTTTGACAATCTTTCAAGCATCTCAAAAACGGAACGGCCGACGTGTAACCGGATGCAAACAATGATGACAAACGATCACGAACCGGACGCCGGCCGGCATTCGCTACCGGTAATACGGCCCGATCCGGAAAAACTTGATGGTCTTTTCGCGTGAAAACGGAAGAATTTTCGTTCGATAAAACTATGACAGCCTGATTTCAATAGGCGCCCGCCGCCGCGCTCAACGCAACCACGCGACGAGTTCGGAACAGGCCCACGCGATGCCGATGCACAGGAACAACACGTGCAACGCGATCTTGAACGACACGCCCCACGACGAATCGATCTGCATGACAGGCTCCCCGGTCGAGATACGGCCACGATCGGGCATCGATCGTGCCCCGAAAATGCGGAACCGGCGAATCGCGCCTCAGGCTGCGCCTGAGACCGACGCTGCGGTTCCTGCTAACTTATCGGCCATTCCAACGCTATCGCTCCCCGCCCATCATGCGCTTCGACCTGACCGACCTGCGGCTCTTCCTGAACATCTGCGAGGCCGGCACGATCACGAGCGGCGCCGAGCGGACGCACATCACGCTGCAGGCCGCGAGCGAACGCATCCGCGGCATGGAGGACGAGCTCGGCGTGCCGCTGCTGCATCGGACCAAGTCGGGCGCGCAGGCGACCGACGCCGGCCGCGCGCTCGAACACCACGCGCGCACCGTGCTGCAGCAGATCGACCACATGCGCGGCGAACTGCAGCAATACGGACAGGGCCTGCGCGGCCATATCCGGCTGCTGTGCAACACGGCGTCGCTGAGCGAATACCTGCCCGACGCGCTGGCCGATTACCTGCCGCATCATCCGAAGCTGTCGATCAGCGTCGAGGAGCGTTCGAGCCAGGAGATCGTGCATGCGATCCGCAACAGGACGGCCGAGGTCGGCATCGTCGCCGATTCGGTCGGGCTCGGCGGGCTCGAACAGAAACCGTTCCGCGAGGACTGGCTGATCGTCGTCGTGCCGGCCGCGCATCCGCTCGCGTCGCACGACAAGGTCACGTTCGACGCGATCGCCGACGCGGACTTCATCGGCCTCACCGACGGCAGCGCGCTGCAGGTTCATCTCGCCGACCAGGCGCGCGCGCTCGGCAAGCGGATCCGCTATCGCGTGCAACTGAAGAGCTTCGATGCGATCTGCCGCGTGATCGCGAGCGGCGTGGGCATCGGCATCGTGTCGCGGCATGCTGCCGAGCGCGCGATGCAGACGCTGGACGTGCGGCTCGTCGAGCTGGCCGATCCGTGGAGCCACCGGAAGCTGACGCTCTGCGCGCGATCGTTCGATGCGCTGCCGAAGTACACGCGGGAGTTCGTGGCGTTTTTGTCCGGCGAAGCAACGCCGCGGTGACGCGCGCCGCATTCGATGCACCCCAGCGACACACGGAGGCATGGCCTTGGCCGACACCGATCTGCCACCCGCTACCGCGCGTATATCGACTGCCTGAACCGGCAGGTGTGACCGGTGATCGACAAGGCCGCGATCGAGGCACAGCTTTAGCGGCGTCGGCCTGATTCATTTCGATCCTTATGGATAACGTTTTCTCTCGATATCCATCGAGAATGCGTAACCAGACAGCATTCCAGCCTGCCGCATTCACGCCTGCATCTCGCGCCGCACTGCACCACACATCGAAACAATCCCCGGTAATTTCCGCGTAATCCTGTTTTCCCTCTTCTCTCTCCCTTCCCACTATCCGGGTTTCTACCGGCGCCTCCGGCGTGAAAGTTCATTGACATCGCGCCGTCCGATGCATAAATTTGGAAAACGTTTTCCAATGCATCGGCGCGACGCCGCTCACGGCCCGTGCAGGGAGAACGCTTGCCCGCTCGAGTTGTGATTCAGGCCATCCGTCTTCAGGGATCAGGGTTGCAAGGCGGAGGTCAGGTACGGGCATCGAGCGCGGCAATGGCCACACCAGCCCGTCCGTCATCACTATTCAAAACTGGAGACACAATGCATCCGCGCAGCAGATTCGCGCTCGGCGCCGCGCTCAGCGCCCTTTCCGTCCTGTTCGTCAGCGCCTGCGGCGGCAACGACGTGACCGACACGCCGTCGTCATCGTCACCGCCGTCGACCTCGACGCCCACGCCAACGCCCGCGCTCGCCGCGAACTCTCTGCAGGCGCTCGTCTACGGCGCGCCCGACACCAGCGTGCCGGCCGGCACGAACATTCCCGTCACGATGATGGGCCAGATGCGCGCGCTGTTCGACCTGATCCGGAAATCGCCCGACTTCACGCAGGTCGTGATGGATCTCGGCGACGGCACGCCGGTGCACGTGCTCGACACGAACACCGGCGACAAATTCCTGCCCGGCAAGCTCGCGCTCGGCCTGTCGTACATCCTGATCGACATGAAGTCGAAGGGCGACCCGCAATACGCAAGCTATCTCGCGACGTACCAGACGATCACGACCGCGATGATGGCGCAGTCGGGCAGCAACTACGCGTATGCGAATACGTCGTGGGGCGAGTACTACTACCTCGTCGCGCTGAACAACCTGAAGGCGCACGGGATGCTCAACGAAGTCTTCAGCGACGCGATGCTCGCGACGCTGCAGCAGCGGCTCACCTTCTGCGACATGTTCGGCCCCGATGCGAGCGGCAAGACCAGTACGTGCCCGGCCGCCGGCACGCCGATCGACATCGCGTCGCTCAACACCGCGCAGAACTACTATGCGGTGTCCTACGGAATCGCCGGGCTGCGGCAGAAGCTCGGCTGGAGCAGCCCGTCGTTCGCGTCGGCGACCGATCCGTCCGTCGCGACGATGGGCGCGCGCGACGCGCTGCTTTACACGCTCACGAACCACATCCGCAAGGATTCGTCGGGCGGTTTCTCGGACGAAGCGTCGAACACGCACACGACCTATTACGACCAGGCGCGCTTCGACCGCTACAGCACGCTGCTGATCGGCGAAGTAACCGAGCGCACGTTCGAGATGGGTAACGAGGCGAACCTCACGCCGGAACTGAAGGGTTATCTGCGCAAGTCCGTCGACCTGATCCTCCAGCAACTGAACGGCGACGGCCAGGGCTTCAACTACGGCCGCTCGATCGGCCCGTACGGCGATTCCGCGTTCATGGAAGTGCTGACGGCCGCGGCCAACGCGGGCGTGCTGTCCGACCAGGAGAAGCAGATCGCGTATGCGTTCATCTACAAGGCCGCGCACCGCTTCGACACCTACTGGTACGACCCGTCGCTGCCGACGCCGTCGGTGAACATGTGGGTCAAGGGCCGCGGCACCGACACGTATCGCGGCAAGCCGCGCGTGATGGGCGAGAACTTCAGCCTGCTGCACCAGTACCTGTACGTGAACGCGTGGTGGAACAAGCTCGGCTTCGGCGGCAAGGCGCCGATGGCGGATGCGGACTACAACGCGTGGCTCGACGCGCTGCCGCGCTACACGCTCACCTGGTACAACCAGCCCGGCGACACCGCGCATCCGTACAGCGCGGCGCTGGTCACCGTGCGCGACGGCCGGCGCGTGATCAACCTGAACCTCAGCCAGGCGCCCGACTACAACTCGTTCACGCCGTACTACCCGGTGCCGTTCTCCGACAAGCTGATCTACGGCACGACCGACCTCGGCTACGCGCTGCTGGTGCCGCAGGTGTCGTACAACGGGAAGACCTATATTCCCGTCACGTACTACAAGAACCTGAACGTGCAGCAGGCCAACGGCCAGGTGATCGTGTCGTTCGATACGACGAAGTTCCGGCTCGCGTCGAAGAACGCGGCGTACACGACCGATCTCGACCTGCAGGTGCATACGGTGCTGACGTTCGCGCACGGCACGGTCGCGCGCAGCGATACGCTGAGCTCGGGCATGCTCGCCGGCAACCTGTCGGTCGAGACGGACTTCACGTCGTTCGCGGATTTCGCGTCCACGCAGGCCAACGGCGACGGTGTGTCGGTCACGTACGCGAACAGTGCCGCGACCGGCTATGCGGCGTCCGGGTTCGACAACTGCGCGCTGTCCGCCTTCGACACGGTGAACGGCACGACGAATCCGCTGTCGTCGACACCGATCGGTCAGTTGCATTCGAACTTCGCGTGCACGACGAAGCCGTTTGCGCTCGGCACGGGCGTGACCCGCACGTTCGGATGGACGCTGAAGTACGCCGACCCGGCCTGAGCGGTGTAATCGCCGTCCTGTGACGATTCCCGAAGCCGGCTCAGAAACCGGCTTCGGGAAGTTTCGGGACGACGGGCATCACGCTCCGCGGCGATGCCCGCTTACAGCCACCCCGAAACGGCCATGTACGCACCGAGCGCAATCAGCCCGACGAAGAAGCAGCGCCTGAACGCCTTCTCGCTCATCACGCGCCGCGCGTATTGCCCGCCGGCCATTCCGGCCAGCGCCGGCACGAGTGCGAGCGCCGACACGCCGAGATCGACCGTCTGCAGCGCGCCCGTCACGCGCAACTGCAAGCCGAGTGCGATCGTCGATGCGGTAAACGACAGCCCGAGCGCCTGGATCAGGTCGTCCTTCGACAGCCGCAGCGCCTGCAGGTACGGCACGGCCGGCACGACGAACACGCCGGTCGCGGCCGTCACGACGCCCGTCAGATAGCCGACCACCGCCGACAGCCAGGTTTCGTGACGCCCCGGCGCGGGCAGCCGCGCGGCGGCCAGCCCCCACAGCCCGTAGGCGATCAGCACCACGCCGAGCGCCGCATGCGTCCATGTGCTGCCGGCCGCGAGCGCGGGCAGCCCGCCCGTCAGCGTGCCGATCGCGAGACCGGCGAGCAGCGGCCACAGGCGACGCAGCAGCGGCCCGAACGACGGGCCGAGCCACAACTGCCACACATTGGTGATGAACGACGGCACGAGCAGCAGGCTCGCCGCGGCCGACGGCGGCATCGCGAGCGTCAGCAACCCCATCGCGATCGTCGGCAGCCCGAGCCCGATCATTCCCTTCACCGCGCCGGCCAGCAGGAAAACCAGCACGATGATCGTCAGCGTATGAATTTGCATGGAAGGCGTTCCGTACGGTTGGGTTGAATACGGCGCCGATGGTGAACCGCCGTCGGCCCGCCCGCCATCTGGTTTTGCCTGAGGCTGGCTAGGGCCTGTCGGGCGGGCCTGTCAGGCCCGCCGTTCAGGCCCCGTGAATCCCCCCCGCGCCTGCTCGCTGTCGAGGTGAACCATCCGTGAAGCCGGATAGCGGTCACCGGCAGCCGCCCCGGCGGGAACCGCCGCTTCGATGCGCGCGAGATCATTGACCGTTAGTTGCAATTCAGGCGCACGCAATGCGTCCTGCGGTTGTGTGCGCTTGCGCGCGCCGATCAGCGGCACGATGTCGCCCATCCCGGAGAAATCGCCGGTGTCGAGCATCGTGATCCCGTTGTCGAGCGCCGCGTGCAGCGTCGCGATGCTTTCGTCGCGGTCGGCCGGCCCGTAGAAATCCGACATCCCCATGCAGCCGAGCGCGATCGCCGAAACCTGCGGGCCCGTGCGGCCCAGTCGACGCGTGTCCATGTCCGTTTCCTTCAAGTGGTGAGTGGATCGACCGGATTCTGGACGCATCGCGGTGCGCGATAAACGCGAAACGCTCCACCAAACCATTCGACGCTGATTAACAATGGAGCCTGTTCCCACCCGCCAACGCTCCCGCCCCGCATGGACCATCTGCAAGCAATGCGCATCTTCGCGCGCGTCGCCCATCTCGGCAGCTTCACGAAAGCGGCCGAGCAATTGCAACTGCCGCGTCCGACGGTCAGCAACGCCGTCCAGTATCTGGAAAAGCACCTGAATATCCGCCTGCTGCAGCGCACGACGCGGCGCGTCGCACTGACCGCCGAGGGCGCGACCTATTACGAGCGCTGCGCGCAGTTACTGCTCGATCTCGACGATGCGGAATCGCTGTTCGAGGATGCCCGCGAGTCACCGCGCGGCGTGATCCGCGTCGACCTGCCCGAGCGCTTCGCGCTGAACCAGGTGATCCCGGCACTGCCGGATTTCCACGCGCGCTACCGCGACCTGCGCGTCGTGATCAGCACGACCGACCGCTTCGTCGATCTCGTCGCCGACGGCATCGACTGCGCGGTGCGGGTCGGTGTGCTGTCCGACACGTCGCTCGTCGCACGGCGGATCGGCGAGATGACGCAGATCAACTGCGCGTCGCCCGCGTATCTCGCGCGCCACGGCACGCCGCGCTCGCCGGACGAGTTGCCCGACCACATCGCGGTCGGCTATTTCTCGAGCCGCACGGGCCGCGAGCTGGACTGGGAATATGCGGACATGGATTCGGGCGAGTTGCACACGGTGAAGATGCACAGCATCGTGTCGGTCAACAGCTCGCAGGCGTATCTCGCGTGCTGTCTCGCGGGCCTCGGGCTGATCCAGGCGCCGCGCGACGGGCTCGCGCCGCTGCTCGCCGACGGCTCGCTGGTCGAGGTGCTGCCGGAATGGCATGCGGAGCCGCTGCCCGTGTCGGTGGTGTTCCCGCACGGGCGCCATCTCGCGCCGCGCGTGCGGATCTTCGTCGACTGGCTCGCGGAAACGCTCGGCGGCTCGCGCCGGACGGACTGACGACGGCCGGCGCCAGGGCGGTCGGCCCCGGCCGCCGCGCGGTCAGAACTTGTGGCGGATCGCGGCGCGCACCGCGAACTGGTTCGACGATGCGGACGGGCCGTCCGTCCCGACGACGTAACCGCCGTCGGCCGCCGTGCCGGTCTTGTCGCCGCCGACCTTCTGCCACGCGCCCTGCAGATAGACGTCGGTGCGCTTCGACAGGCTGTAGTCGGCCATCAGGCCGACCGTGTGGTACTTCGGCTTGAACGAGCCGGCCGCGGCATCGAACTTGCCGTCCGTGTATACGTATTGCGCGCCGAGATAGAAATCGGGCGTGAGCTGGTACTTGCCGTTGATTTCGAAGTTCTGGAACTTCGTCGCGGTCAGCCCGAGGCCGGCGAACGTCGAGGCCGGCAGGTAGACGGTCGACACAGGGTTCTTCACGTCCGTCTTCGTGTAGACGAAGCCGACCGTTGCCGGGCCGAACGTGTAGTTGACGCCGCCGCCGAAGATGCGCAGGCGATCGGCGACGAAGTTCGCGTCGTCGGCCGCGATCGCGCCCGCGTTGCCGATGCCCGGGTTGTTCGCCTGCAGGTACGCGGCCGCGACCTGCAGCCCGGCCAGCGAATACTGCGCGCCGATGCTGTACTGGCGGTTGTTCGAGAAGCCGGTGCTGTTGCTGAAGCTGTACGTGCCGCCGAACGTCAGTCCGTTCCAGTCGGCGCTCGCATACTTGACCGTGTTGTTGACGCGGAACGAGTTGTCCGTGTTGTCGTTGTCGAACGGGTGCGAGAACAGCGTGCCGCCCCAGTTGCCGTTCGCGGTCAGCGGCGCGAGATAGTCGACGACGGAATCGTACTGGCGGCCGAAGGTCAGCGTGCCGAAGCGCGACTCGCTCAGCCCGACGAACGCCTGGCGGCCGAACATGCGGCCGCCCTGGCCGAGCCGGCCGTTGTTCACGTCAAAACCGTTTTCCAGCGTGAAGATCGCCTTGAGCCCGCCGCCGAGGTCCTCGGTGCCCTTCAGGCCCCAGCGGCTGCCCTGCGCAAAACCGCTCGCGAGCTGGTAATTCGTCTTTCCGACCCCATTGACGTTCACGTTGTTCGTGTAATTGATGCCCTCGTCGATCAGGCCGTACAACGTCACGCTGTTCTGGGCAAACGCCGGCGCGGCGAAAGCGGCGAGCGCGGCGGCAAAAATGACGTGCTTCTTCATGACGGATCTCCGGAGCCGAGGGCCGGGCAGGCGAGCGCCCGGCGAATTGTTTGGTCTGTTGTATGTGTGGCCCGCAGGGCGGACGACGCGGTGTGCGGCCGCGTGCAGACAAAATGGTGTCACGTCGCAAACCGTCCGTCCATCGGGGTAAGGAAACCGCGCGCAAAGCGTTGCGCTCTCCCAACTGCCCCGTTGCGCAGACAGCCTGACCGGGCTTATCGGCAGCGGCGGGCGGGCTCGCCATCCGCGTAAACCCGATCGGCGTCGCATCGGTGGCACAATGCGCATCCGTTCGCCATTTCTTCACGAAGTCATGCTTCACCCCGATTCATGCGCGGCGTGTGCCCGCCGCGCACGCGGCCCGCGCCGGGAGGCGGTCCGATGACCGCGCCTGCCCGGGCCGGCCGCTACGCCGAGCTCGATTTCTTCCGCGGCCTCGTGCTGCTCGTCATCGTCGTCGACCACATCGGCGGCAGCATCCTGTCGCGCGTGACGCTGCACGCGTACGCGCTGTGCGACGCGGCCGAAGTATTCGTGTTCCTCGGCGGCTTCGCGACCGCGATCGCGTACAACTCGCTCGCCGAGCGGCACGACGAGGCCGCCGCGCGCCAGCGCTTCATCCGGCGCGCGTTCGAGATCTACCGCGCGTTCCTCGTGACGGCCGGCCTGATGCTGCTGATCACGGCCGCGCTGAACGCGTTCGCGATCGACGGCCCGAACATGCCGACCAACGATCTCGACGGCCTGCTCCACAAGCCGCTCGCCGCGCTGCGCGACATCCTGCTGTTCCGCCGCCAGCCGTACCTCGCGTCGGTGTTGCCGATGTATGCGTTCTTCGCCTTGCTCGTCCCGCTTGCGCTGCCGCTCGCGCGCACGCAACCGTGGCTGATGCTCGCGTTCAGCGGATCGCTGTGGGTCGCGGCGCCGCACGTCGCGCGCTTTTTGCCGACCGTCGAAGGCGCGCCGTGGGACTTCAATCCGTTCGCGTGGCAGTTCCTGTTCGTGCTCGGCGTGATCGCGCGCTGCCAGCCTGTCTACCAGACGCTCGCGCCCAAACCGCAGGGCTGGCTGCTGACGGCCGTCTCGCTCGCGATCGTCGCAGCCGGCGCGTACTACCGGCTGCGCATCGAGCCGTTCCCGACCGATCCGTCGATCAAGCAGAACCTCGGCGCGCTGCGGCTCGTGAACTTCCTCGCGATCGCGTGGCTCGCGGCCAAGCTCGTGCACCTCGGCTGGATGAAGAAGGTCGCGCACGCGATGCCGTGGATCGGCACGATCGGCCGGCAGGGGCTGCTGTGCTTCGTCGCGGGCACCGGCATCTCGCTCGCGGTCGATTCGCTGCTTTACCAGGCGACCGAAGGCTATCTCGACGTGCCGCTCGGCCTGACCGCCGATGCCGTCGCGATAGGCCTGCTGTATCTCGTCGCCAAACTCTACGGGCCGCTCGTCGCGCGGCTGCCGTTCCGTTCGCGGCAATGACGCGCCGCGCCGTCATGCGCCGCTGCTACGATAGCCGGCGCCTCTCCTGAAACGCTTCGCCATGCGCCGACTCGCCCTTCCGTTCGCCGTCGCCCTGATCGCCGGCTCGATCGCCACCGCCCGCGCCACACCGCCCGCGCCGACGGTTTCGCCCGCGCCGCCGTTGGCCGCGCAAGCCGCCCAGGCCGCGCCGGTCACGCCGGCCGCCCAGGAGCCGCCGGTCAATCCGGGCAGCAGCGTCGTGCTGCGCACGTTCCGGTCGGCATCGCTGAAGCGCGACTGGTCGTACACGGTCTACCTGCCGCCCGGCTATAACCCGGAAGGCGCGCGCTACCCGGTGATGTACCTGCTGCACGGCAATGCCGGCAACGCAAACGACTGGATCACGCAGGGCCGGCTGCAGGCCACCACCGACACATTGATCGAGCGCCGCGAGATTCCGCCCGTCGTGATCGTGATGCCGCAGGGCGGCACCGACTGGTACGTCGACCGCAAGGAGAAGATGCAGAGCGCGTTCCTCAACGACCTGCTGCCCGAAGTCGAAGCGCACTTCGCGGTGTCGAACCAGCGCGCGGGCCGCGCGATCGGCGGCGTGTCGATGGGCGGTTTCGGCGCGCTGCGTTTCTCGCTGCTCGAACCCGGCCTGTTCTGCGGCGCGATGCTGCTGAGCCCCGCGATCTATGCGAACGAGCCGCCGCTCAATTCCGCCGCGCGCTATGTCGGCGTGTTCGGCGACCGGCAGTTCGACTCGCGCGTGTGGCACGAGCTCAACTACCCGGCGCTGATGCGCGGCTATTTCGCGCGTAGCTGGCGCGTGCCGATGTTCATCGCGGCCGGCGACGACGACCTGACGATCCAGGCCGAATCGAGCGTGCTGTACACGCAGCTGCGCCGTGCGCAGAACCCGGCCGAGCTGCGCATCGTCGACGGCGGGCATACGTGGGACGTGTGGCGCGGGTTGCTCGGGCAGGGGTTGAAGTACGCGCTCGAGTGCGTGAAGTGACGACCGGCCGATAACCGGCGAACGCAACACCTGTCGCGTCCGCCATCGGGCTCAAAGCCAGGTACCGCCCTGCCGCTCGCTCGGCTCATCGTCGAGCGCGTCGAAGTCGTGAATCCAGTCGAGGTGCTGCAGCACGCGATCGCGGTCGGCCAGACGCGCGTTGCGCGCCTGCGCGGCCGGCCCGTCGGGCAGGTGCAGCACGTCGGCCGCGGAGATCGATGCGTATTGCACCTTGCGCGTGCGGCCGCGCCGCAACCGCTCGTAGGCTTCCTGCGCCTCGCGCCACTTCCCGGGCCCGGCCTTCGCGAGCTGTGCCGCCAGCACCACCGCATCCTCGATCGACTGGTTCGCGCCCTGCCCGTGGTGCGGCACCAGCGCATGCGCGGCATCGCCGATCAGCGTCACGCGCCCGCGGCTCCAGCGGCCGAGCGGCGGACGGTGGAACAGCCCCCAGCGCTGGCTGATCGGCACCGCGGTGATCATCTGCACCACGGCCGGGTGCCAGTCGCCGAACACGCGCAGTTGCTCTCCCTCCTGAGCCGGCATGACCCAGTCGCGCGACGGCCACGGCGACGGCGACGGATGCCGCTCGACCAGCAGGAAGTTCTGGTCGCCGTTGTCGCCAATCGGATAGTGCAGCAGATGCCCGTGCGGCCCGACCCAGAACTGGATCGTGTCGGGATCGGGCAGCAGGTCCATGCGTGCGGCCGGCACCACGCCGCGAAAACCCGAGCAGCCCGAATACAGCGCATCGTCGTAGCCGAGCATCCAGCGCCGCGTGATCGAACGCGCGCCGTCCGCGCCGATCACGAGATCGGCGTCGACGCGCGTGCCGTTGTCGAACGACAGCGTCACGCGATCGGGCTGCTGCGCGAGATCGACCAGACGATGGCCGAGATGGATGCAGTCGGGACCGACCGCCTTCGACAGCACGGCCTGCAGATCGGATCGATGCACGCCCCAGTACGCGCCGCCGAATTGCCGGCGGTAGTCGGGCTCGCCGCGATGATGGCCGATCACCGCGCCGCTGCGCCCGTCGCGATACACGAGCCCCGGGATGTCCGCGCACACCGCATCGAAGGCCGCGCGCAAGCCCATGCGTTCGTAGAAGCGCGTCGCATTGGCCGACAGCGCGACGGCCGCGCCGACTTCGCGCAATTCATGGGTCTGCTCGTAGAGCTGCGCGTCGATGCCGTGCTCGCGCAATGCGAGCGCGAGCGTCAGGCCGCCGATGCCGGCGCCGACGATCGCAACCTTCAGATTCGTCTGCATGATGAAGGTGTCTCCGATATTTCCGTGTGGGGCCAGCGCCTTGCGCAGCGGCCATGTCGAGTGCATGGGCCGTATCGGTATTTTCAGGAGTGGACTTTCATCCCGCAATAAAATGAAATGAATCTGCTTCATCACGGAATGCAATGAACCGGGCACCGCGAAACCCATGGAACTGAGCGAGATCGACCTCAACCTGCTGCTGCTTTTCCAGCGGCTGATGCAGGAGCGGCGCGTGTCGAGCGTCGCCGAACAGATGAACATGAGCCAGCCGGGCGTCAGCAACGCGCTCGCGAAGCTGCGCCGCCGGCTCGGCGATCCGCTGTTCGTGCGCGGGCCGGGCGGCGTCGTGCCGACGCCGTTCGCGCTGCGCCTGGCCGAACCCGTGTCGCATGCGCTGGCGACGCTGCACGCCGCGCTGAATCCCGAGACCGGTTTCGATCCGCTGCGCGCCACGCGCACGCTGACGATCGGCATGACCGATATCGGCGAAGTCGTGTTCCTGCCCGCGCTGCTCGAACACCTCGCGCGCGCGGCGCCGGGCATCGCGCTCAATACCGTGCGCAACACGAGCGTCAACCTCGGCGACGAAATGGCCGACGGTCGTGTCGATCTCGCGATCGGCCTGCTCCCGCAGCTCAAGGGCGGGTTCTATCAGCGCCGGTTGTTCGATCAGCGCTACGTGTGCCTGTTCAGGTGCGGCCATCCGCTCGAGGAAGCGGCGCTGACGGTCGACGCATGGCGCGACGCCGAACATCTGGTCGTGGTGTCGGCCGGCACCGGTCACGGGCAGGTGGACGAATGGCTGCAGCGGCGCCGCGTGAAGCGCCGGGTAAGGCTGACGGTGCCGCATTTCATGAGCGTGGGCTACATCCTGCAGCGCACCGACCTGATCGCGACGGTGCCCGAGCATCTCGCGCAGCAGCTCGCCGCGCCGTTCTCGCTCGGCTGGCGTGCGCTGCCTGTCACGTTGCCCGGTGCGCCGATTCACATGCTGTGGCACACGCGCGTCAATCAGGATGAAGGCAACCGCTGGCTGCGCGACGTCGTGGTCGACCTGTTCGCGGAGACGGGCGCACGAGCACGGAAGGCCGCGACTGGCCGGAAGAAATGATCGCCTTCGCCGCGTGGTCGGACACGAGTACCGATATCGCTCGAATCCGTGCGCCGCGCAACTCGACTACATTGCCGAAGGGCTGACGACATCGAACCTCGGCCGCCTCGTTCCTCACTCAACCCGCAGGAAATCAAGCCATGTCTGTCTCGAAGAAATTCGCCGCCGTTACGGGCGCCGGCTCCGGCATCGGTCGGGCAGCAGCAATCGCGCTCGCACAGGCCGGCTTCACCGTCGCGCTGCTCGGGCGCACGGAGGCCTCGTTGCGAGAAACGCAGGACACCATCCGCGCCGCTGGCGGCGACGCGCACGCGTTTCCCGCCGACGTCACCGACGAGGCGTCGGTCGACCGCGCGTTCGCGCAGATCGCGCAGCAATTCGGCCGGCTCGACGTCCTGTTCAACAATGCCGGACGCAACGCCCCGGTCGTGTCGCTCGACGAATACGACCTCGACGTGTGGAACAGCGTCGTCGCGACGAACCTGACCGGCGTCTTTCTGTGCGCACGGGCCGCGTGGCGCGTGATGAAAGCGCAGACGCCGCAAGGCGGCCGGATCATCAACAACGGCTCGATCTCGGCGCACGCGCCGCGCCCCGATACGATCGCGTACACGGCCACCAAGCATGCGGTGACCGGGATCACGAAATCGCTGGCGCTGGACGGCCGCCGGTACAACATCGCATGCGGCCAGATCGACATCGGCAACGCGGCGACCTCGCTCACGGAACGGATGACGCAAGGCGTCCCGCAAGCGGACGGCAGCCTCGCGCCCGAGGCGCGGATGGACGTCGCGCATGTCGCGAACGCAGTCGTCCAGATGGCGAACCTGCCACTCGACACGAACATCCTGAACATGACGATCATGGCGACCGCGATGCCGTTCGTGGGGCGCGGATAGCGCGCGCTGCGGGCGAAGGCGCGTTGCGCGCGCCGCACCGGCCGATTCTTCGGAACCCGATCACCGGGTCGCCGTGCAGTATCGCTCCAGGCGCTTCGCGACTTCGTCGATCACCTTGACGGGGGCGACTTCCAGCTGCAAATCATGCGTTGTCAGCACCCTCGCGAACAGATGGAATGCGTCGCCGTCGAAATGGAAATGCCCTTGGCAACCCGAGGAAAACGCGTGGTTTGCGATCTTTTCCAGGTCCTTGTACGAAGCGTCCTCGACATCCCCGTATCCGTATTCGCACAGGATGCCCGTGGCGATCACGGTCCTCATCAGGACCTGAAGCGCGACAAGCGACCCCACCCCGGCATGCAGCGCTTCGAGCTGAAGGTGATACTCCAGCGACAAGGCATCCCGTATCGGCCTCGGCAAGGGCAGCAGTTCCGTTTTCGCCTCGCGTTGCGCGCGGCTGGACTGACTGAGACGATGGGCCCATTTATTCACGTTCCATTCCACCGGCAATGCGCCGCCTCGACGGCCACGACTACGCGGTGCCTCCGACGGTCATTTCATCCACCCTCACGGTCGGTTGGCCCACGCCCACCGGGATCGACTGCCCCGCCTTGCTGCACGTCGCCCTGCCGGGATCGCAGGCGAGATCGTTGCCGACCAGGCTGATGTTCCGGATGGTGTCGGGGCCGTGGCCCGTGATCGTCGCGCCCTTGACCGGCGCGGTGATCCTGCCGTTTTCGATCAGGTAGGCCTCGGATGCCTCGAAGACGAACTGACCGCTCGTGATGTCGACCTGCCCGCCCTCGAGACCCGACACGTAGATACCGTTGCGTACCGACTCGATGATTTCCTGCGGCTCGTGGTCCCCGTTCAGCATGAACGTGTTCGTCATGCGCGGCATGGGCGGCGACGCGTAACCCTCGCGGCGGCCGTTTCCGGTCGGCTCCATTCCCATCAACCTCGCGCTCAGCGCATCCTGCATGTACGCGCGCAGCACGCCGTTCTCGATCAAGGTCGTGCGCCGCGTCGCGCACCCTTCGTCGTCGATATTCAAGGAACCGCGGCCCCCCTGGAGCGTTCCGTCGTCGACGATGGTCACGTTCCCGGACGCCACCTTTTCGCCGAGGCGTCCCGCGAAGGCGGACGTCCCGCGGCGCACGCCGTCGGCTTCCAGTCCATGGCCGACCGCTTCGTGCAGCAAGACGCCATTCCAGCCCGGGCCGACCACCACCGTCATTTTTCCGGCCGGCGCCGGCCGCGCCTGCAGCTTCGTGAGGGCGGCCGTCACACGCTCCCGCACGAAGGTACGAAGTTCGTCGTCATCCCACGTCCGGATGCCATAGCGCCCGCCGATCCCTCCGCTCGCGCTCTCCACGCGCGCGCCGGACCTGACGCGCACGTTGATCCACAAGGCCAGTTGCGGACGCACATCGCCGCCACTCAGGCCGTCGCATCGGGCGATCCAGATCGTTTCATGCACGGCGCTCAGCACGGCATGCACTTCGATCACGCGCGGGTCGGCGGCCCGGGCGATCTCGTCGAGCGTCTTCAGCAGCGCGATCTTGTCCGCTCCCTCCATCGTCCGCAACGGATGAGCCGGGTCGTAGAACGACCGTGCCGTTGCAACCGGCCTGCGCTGCATCGCTGCCGAGCCGTCACGCGACATGCCGCTTCCGGTTTCGCTAAGTCGCGACGCAACATGCCGGAGCGCGATCGCGTCGATGCATTGCGAACTCGCCAGCGTCGCCTGCTCTCCCTTCAACACGCGCAGTCCGAAGCCGCTATCGCAACGATACGAACTCGCGCGCACGGCCCCGCCTTCCAGCGACCAGGATTCCGCGGTCGTTTCCTTGAGGAAGACATCCGCAAAGTCCCATCGCTGGCCGAGGGCGATGCCCATCGCGGAAAAAAGCGCCGTTTCGTCGATGCCATGCCGGTCCAGCAGCGCGTGCCGCGCCAGCGTGCGGATCTCCTCGCGGGCAGGCCGCAATACCTGCCGCTGCTTCATGTCACTCATGTTTCAAGCTCCCCCGATCTTCATTGCATCGATCAGCCACGATCCGGAGGTCGCCCATCCCCTCGTCAACGCGTCGCTGCCGATCGCCTGTAGTCCGCCGAACATCCGGCGGAGATTCGACGCTATCGTGATACCGCTCACCGGGAAGCGGATCTCGCCGTCTTCCACCCAGAACCCCTTGGCACCGCGGGAGAAATCCCCGGTCAGGCGGTTCACGCCGCCGCCGACCATCTCCGTGACCAGAAGTCCGCGATGCAGCTTCCTCAACATCGCGGCGAAGTCGTCGCCGGGCCGGGTCCGTGTACTGCGCATGTCGAGGTTGTGAGGCCCGTAGCCGTTGCCGGTGGGCGTCAGGTTCAAGCGGCGCGCCGCATAAAGCCCGAGAAACAGCCCGCGCAGGCGGCCGTCCTCCACCACCTTGCGGCGCCCGCCCGGAATGCCGTCGCTGTCGAAGCAGCGGCTGGCCATCCCGCGCCTGACGAACGGATCCTCGTCAAGCTGGACATGCGGCGGAAACAACGGCGCGTCGATGTCATCCTTCAAGAACGATCCGCTCCGGTAGAGCGCATCTCCCGATGCCGAGGACACCAGTTCGGCCAGCAGCCCCAGCGATGCCGACGGCTCGAACAGAACCGGGCATTGCTGCGTGGGGACTTGCGTCGCGCCGAGCGCGTCGATGGCTCGCCTGGCGGCCAGTGCCCCGACCTCCTCCGGTTTCGCGAGATCGTCGAATGCGCGACTTGCATCGCCCCAGAAACCGATCTGCTTCTCGCCGGCGCCGAATGCGACGGGCGCACATGCGATCGAATGGACGGACCACGGCGCCGTCGCATGGAACCCCGCCGACGTGGCCAGCAATGACATGCCCGACATCGTTCTCACCGTCACGCCCTTCGACGCCTTGATCGACGGGTCATGTGCGAACGCCGCATCCTCGGCGCGTTGCGCATGGGCACCGATATCGTCGAGCGACCAATCCAGCGGGTGATGGAGATCGAGATCGGGAAAGTCCCTGGCCAACTGGCTCGAATCGGCGAATCCGGCCGCGGGATCGGGCTCGGTTGCGGCGGTACTCTCGATCGCCGCGCGAACGATCTTTTTCAGTCCGTCGTCCGACAGGTCCGACGATTTCGCGAAAGCACGTTTTCCGTCGCGCAACACCGTCACCGTCATCTCCAGGGTGCCGCAAAAACTGCGTTCCGTCTGTACCCGGTTCGTCACGGTCACGGCGCTCGATTCGGCGGCCTCGATCTCCACGCGCGTCCCCTCCGCGCCCGCCTGTCGCGCGAACGCGATCACACGCTCCGCCGAACTCGCCAGTTCAGCGACAACGGTTTGCAACTGCGTACTGCTCGATTGCATCAGCCTGCTCCTCCGCCATGCGGCATCGTGTCGTCGAATGCGTCAGGCGGTCTGCCCGGTGAGCTCGATCAGCATGTCGCCGATCGCGCTGCCCCGCTCGGCCGCGGCAAGATGGCCGTCCTCGTAATAAGACAGGAAACGCCCCACGAGTTGAGGATCGACCTCCGCCGCCCGCTCCATCAGCGCGCTGCCCCGCGGCGGCTCGACGCCGGCGTCGATTGCCTGCTTGAAGACCCCTTCCGCCAATTGATTCAAGCGCGCATCGTCCTGCGCGCCCCAGTTGCATTTGACCTGAAGCCATTTCCGCACGGAGCTGCAAAGTGAAAAGACGAATTCCTTCAAGACGTCCGGATTCCGGGCCAACGACGACGAAGCGGCCTCCAGCACCTCGGCGGCCACGGCAGCACTCCCGTCGCCGAGTTCGGCCG